>CADBGD010000073.1:0-16379 GCA_902794115.1 Oscillospiraceae bacterium | reverse complement strand
CGTCTTAAAGCAGTACCGCGTGGATGTGGTCGTCACCGGAGAAATGAAGCATCACCATATGCTGGAACTGGAAGATGCCGGCATCGCGGCGATCGTGGCCGGACATGAAGTGACGGAACGCATAGTATTACCAAGCCTTCAGGAACAGCTTTTGCGCAAATTGCCGAATTTGGCCATAACCGTCTACGAAGGGCATAAATGGTAAGAAATCTTACTAGAACAAACCTGATAGTTAGATTATAATGGGTATGTTTTCTGAGCTGGACCGGATGATCGCGGGCACATGTGCTGAAAAGCCGTGCGTGAGGAAAGTCCGGGCTCCATAGGACAAGGGTGCCGGGCAGTTCCCGGTGAAGGTAACTTTAAGGAAAGTGCAACAGAAAAGAAAACCGCCTTTTTCTTCGGAAAAGGGTAAGGATGAAAAGGCGAGGTAAGAGCTCACCGGCGGTGCGGTAACGTACCGGCCTTGTAAACCCCACCCGGAGCAACGCCATGGAAAGACATTACTGTTGTCCGCAGGTCTTGAGGAGGCGGCTTGAGCCGGAACGAGATTTCCGGTCTAGATAGATGATCATCCACGACAGAACCCGGCTTACAGGTTCAACTCGGAAAATGTTTTATATAGTGTTCTTTGCCTGATAAAGGCAGGAAGATAGAAGATACGATACAACATCAGAAAGAAGGGTATTTACCATGGCAGAATCGTACTTAAGTCGCGGCGTCTCTCCTACGAAGGACGATGTAAAGAAGGCAGTAGCCAATCAGGACAAGGGTGCATTTCCCGGCGCGTTCTGTAAACTGATCGAAGATCTGGCCGGAGATCCGGACTATTGCACAGCCATTCATGCGGATGGTGCAGGTACGAAGTCTTCGGTAGCCTATATCGCATATAAAGAGACCGGTGACCTTAAGTGGTTCAGAGGCATTGCCCAGGATTCCCTGGTCATGAATACCGATGATCTGGCCTGTGTCGGCGCTCTTGAGAAGCTCTCTCTTTCCAATACCATCGGAAGAAATGCCCACCGTGTCGACGGCAAATGCATCGCCGCCGTGATCGAGGGATATAACAATATCGTAGGAAAGCTTCAGGACATGGGTTTTGATATTTCTATGTGCGGCGGCGAGACAGCTGACGTGGGTGACCTGGTGCGCACTCTGATCGTGGACTCCACACTGGTAACGAGAGTTGCCAAGAAGAATGTCATCAATGCGGCGAACATCAAGCCCGGTCACGTGATCGTCGGTCTGGCTTCCTTTGGTCAGGCGACGTATGAGGATTCCTACAATTCCGGTATTTCCAGTAACGGTCTGACCGCAGCCCGTCATATGCTTCTTTGCAAAGACTATCTCAAGGAGTTCCCGGAATCCGTTTCCGAGACGATCCCGGAGGATAAGGTATACTGCGGTAAGTTCCGTCTGACAGACAAGCTTCCGAATTCCGAGCAGACAGTTGCCGAGGCGATCCTGTCTCCTACACGTACCTATCTGCCGGTAGTCCGTGATGTTCTTTCCCAGTACCGTTCTTCCATCTCCGGTATCATCCACTGCACCGGCGGCGGACAGGCCAAGTGCCGTGACTTCGGTAAGAATATCCGCATCATCAAGGACAATCTGTTCCCGTTCCCGCCGGTCTTCCAGGCGATCTACGAGTCTTCGGAGATCCCGATGAAGGAAATGTATCAGGTATTTAACTGCGGCCACCGTATGGAGTTCTACTGCGATGAGGCTGTGGCCCAGGGCATTATCGACATCGCCGGGAAATACAACATCGACGCACGGATCGTGGGTCGTGTCGAGGCATTGCCGGAAGGCTCCGAGAATCAGGTCGTGATCCGCGCCAATGGTGAAGAATTCATCTACGGCTGATGCATTTACCTATGTCCGGACGAAATAAGAAAAAACAGAAATTGGCAGTAAGGCTGGTATTTATACTGACCTTACTGTCTTTTTTGACGTCCTGCGATATGGGAAAGCCGCCGACGCGTGCGACGCAGATCTCTTCGGTTCCGTCGGATCTTTTGACGGAGACCACGCCGGCATCTGACGGGACAACTGGTGAAGAAGGGGAGAGCATGGAGACCGAGGGGGATCCAACGATCAAGTCGGAACTTTCTTCCGAGGCGGACTATTTCATGCAGATCCTGCAAGCCGGAAATATAGAAGAAACTTCCCGTGCTTTCCGCCTGAATCAGGACGAGATGCTTCCGGAGACCTATACGATAGATAGTGAGATCTATAAGCTTCTTTACACGCATCTGACCTATAACTACGGTGTGCTGATGAATCAGGACTATACCGACTATATGCTGGACGTGACGATGAGCCTTCCGGACCTTATTTCCTGCGTGAGCGAAGTGAGGGGAGACGTGGAGTTTATGAATCAGGCGGCGGAAAACTGGATCCTTGCATTGGATAGCGGTAATGCGGAAGACGTCATGGTCTATTACCGTATGATGCAGGAGGATATTATCCTGGAAGCGATCCGGCGGATCGAAGAAGGCGAGTATACACAGACGAAACTGTACACTGACTTTTTTACTTTCCATGATAACCAGGGTTCCTGGCTCGTGACGCATTTTCCGGCTTTTGCCGACATCTGCGCCCGGGACCGTTTCTTGAAAAGACTTGGGATGATCGATCCTATTGAGGAATTCCAGATCCTGGAGAATTCTTCCCAGAAACTTGTAGATGAAGGAAAACTTACCGCTCAGAAAAGGGATGCGCTCATTAATGCCTACCGGAATGCATTGGCATCAACCTGATTTCTTTCACGAAATTCTTCGATATTTACAGATTAGATACAAAAATCAATTTATTTTATCTTTTGGACGTAGTACAATATAATTACTTCTTTGATTCAGAGTTAGAAGAAGTGGTGTATGGGTAAATAGATCAGACGGGGGTGGCCTCACTGATTTCTTTATCGAAAGAAGGAAGCGGTTTGTGAGCGCGTCATTTACTTCGTGAAATACACACGATGAGAAAGGGCTTTTCTATATGGAAGAGCCCTTTTTCCAGCTTTCGGTATTTTTTTGAAAAATGGTGTTGACATTCCATTTGCGCATCGTTATAATAATCAACGTTCGCTAGAGGAAATCACCTCGGATTTGCGGCAAATGTACCTTTAGCTCAGTTGGTAGAGCAACTGACTCTTAATCAGTGGGCCCAGGGTTCGAGTCCCTGAAGGTGCACCAGGAAAGACTGTTTCAGACGAAACAGTCTTTTTTCTTTTCTTCGGGAAATGCACCCGTGCTTTCTTTTTCATGGATATTGTTGATTACGATGAATATGCTATAATCTTAACTTATAGCGACTTATATCGGCATGTGATTGCCGGAACATAGGAGGAAGAATTCATGGAGAATCAATTCAAAATCGAGACGAATTGCGTACAGGGCGCGTATCAGCCGAAAAACGGTGAATCCCGAGTCATGCCGATCGTACAGAGCACGACCTGGAAGTATTCTTCGACTGAGCAGATGGGCCGTCTTTTCGACCTGGAAGAGAGCGGATATTTTTATACCCGTCTTGCCAACCCCACAAGCGACCTGGTTGCCGCCAAGATCTGCATGCTGGAAGGCGGCGTGGCTGCAATGCTGACTTCTTCCGGACAGGCCGCGAATTTCTTTGCGATCTTCAATATCTGTCAGGCCGGTGATCACATCGTATGTTCCTCTGCCATCTACGGCGGAACCTATAATCTCTTCGCCCACACCATCAAGAAGATGGGCATCGACGCGACATTTGTTTCTCCGGATGCGACAGAAGAAGAGATCCAGGCGGCCATTCAGCCGAACACCAAGCTGGTATTTGGTGAGACCATTGCGAACCCGGCTCTGAATGTTCTGGACATCGAGACATTTGCCAAGACAGCTCATAAGAATGGACTTCCGTTCATGATCGATAATACTTTCGCCACTCCGATCAACTGCCGTCCGATCGAGTGGGGCGCGGATATCGTTATTCACTCCACCACAAAATACATGGATGGCCACGCAACATCCGTCGGCGGCTGTATCGTGGATGCCGGCACATTTGACTGGGCCAAGTATCCGGAAAAGTTCGCAGGACTTGTTGAGCCGGATGAAACCTATCACGGTGTATCTTATACCGGCCGTTTCGGTAAGTCTGCTTTCATCATGAAGGCGGTTGCCCAGTTGATGCGTGACCTCGGCTCTATTCCGGGTCCGATGAATGCATTCCTTTTGAATATCGGTCTGGAGACTCTGCATCTTCGTATGCCGCGTCATTGTGAAAATGCACTGGCGGTTGCCCAGTATCTGCAGAATCATCCGAAGATCTCCTGGGTATCCTATCCTGGTCTTCCGGGAGATAAGGAATATGCCAAGGCTCAGAAGTACATGCCGAACGGTACCTGCGGTGTTCTTTCCTTTGGCGTGAAGGGCGGAAGAGAAGCCTGCGTGAAGTTCATGGATTCCCTGAAACTGGCGGCGATCTGCACACACGTGGCCGACTGCCGTACCTGCGTTCTGCATCCGGCTTCCCATACTCATCGTCAGATGAATGATGAAGAGCTTAAGGCAGCAGGCGTAAGTCCGGATCTGATCCGTTTCTCTGTCGGTATCGAGAATAAGGATGACCTGATCGCGGATATCGAGCAGGCTCTGGCTAACGTTTAATTTCCGGGAGTAATTTCCCGAAAGCGATTTCGAAAAAGAAGGAGCGTAAATATTTCTCTTAAGGAGGATCAAGACATGAAAATTTCTAGCGTTTTGGACAAGGAATTTGCTCCGTACGGTAAGGTACTGACAGGATATGATGTATCCGATCTTCTCAAGGCACTGGATGAGAAGACACCTCTTCCGGAAGGCGTAGAGTATGTAATGAGCTGCGCAGATCTGGAATACACCAAGGCTTTCGGTCAGCTGCAGAACAATGCTTACGGCGGAATGCCGATCCAGCTGGGTTACTGCAACGGTCACAACACTAAGCTGAACTGCCTGGAGTATCACCGCGACAGTGAGCTGAACATCGGTTCTACTGATTTTATCCTTCTGCTTGCCAAGGCGGATGATATCATCGACGGCAAGCTGGATACATCCAAAGTTATGGCATTTAAGGCAGAAAAGGGCCAGGTAGTAGAAGTTTACGAGACATCTCTCCACTATGCTCCGTGTTCTGCAAAGAAGGGCGAGGGCTTTAAGGTCGTGATCGTTCTGCCGAAGGGCACCAACGGTCCGGTTCCGGCTCTGACACCGGCAAATGAAGAAGATAAGTGGATGACCGCCTGCAATAAGTGGCTCCTGGCTCATGCGGATGCTTCTGAGGCGAAAAACGGCGCATATGTCGGATTGACCGGCGTAAATCCGGATATTGCAGATCTTATCTGATCAGTTGATCTAAATAAACTCGACAATAAGAAAAGCTTTCTAGTGCTGTCCTCGGACTTCGTCCTGTGGAGGCACGTCGAAAGCTTTTCTTTTTTGTTGATTTCATTGTGTGATGCTGAACAGAACAGATGCTGCAATATTGTGAAGGTCATGGGATTTGGCCTGCGGAGGCACTTCGAAAGCTTTTCTTTTGTTGATTTTTTTATGTGTGGAAGAGTATCTGATGAATGCTATAATGAAATCAGTCATGTGGAATAGGGGTATTCGGCTTATGGGTAAAGCGTTATTTGATGAGAATTCGGTTTTTTTTGAAACACTTCCGGATCAGGCTTATCCGAAAGTGCTCGATGTGGATGTGAACTCTATGAAAAAGAAGTCTATGCGGCTTCTTTGCGTAGTCCTGGTTTGCGGTGTTTTGTTAACTGTCATCGGGTTTGGTACCAATTACTATCCGATTTCGAAATATTTTGGCGTTGTTGTTCTTCTGACAACACTTGTGTACGCTGTCATTCTGTTCTTCAACGTAAGAAGGGCGGTGAGCCGGATCGTGATCGAAGAGAATGGTATTTATGTCAATAATGATCACTATATCAATGACGGTACCATGAAAGTGACCATTGAGCCGTTTCTTCCTTTTGCTGGCCTGGCGGACAATATCTATATGAAAGTGATCTCTTCTTCGGGAGTGAAGAAATACTGGTTCGGCGTAAAAGGAGATGAAAAAGCAAATGCTGCACGTACTGCTGTGAAGAGTGCGCTGTCGATGCTTTCTCCTTCGATCCGACTGAAATGAGATATGTGTCTGCGTATCTGATCGATTAAACGTATCAAAAGTCAATTTGCTGAATATGAAAAACTCTCCGGAATGTTTGTTTCCGGAGAGTTTTGTTTTTCCGATAGAATTGATAAACCGATCAGCCGAAGAATTCTTTGTAGAGAGTTCTTACTGCGTAAGAGCAGTATTCTTCACGGACACCGAACATAACGGAGATCTCGGAAGCACCCTGGTTGATGAGCTCGAGGTTGATACCGGCTTTGGAAAGAGCAGTGGCGGCACGGGCGGTGGTACCTACGGTGTTTGCCATCGCTTCACCGACGATCATGACGATGGCCAGATCACGGTTGACAGAGATGGAATCCACATTCAGTTCCAGGCTGATGCGCTGGATAATGCGGCGCTCTTTTTCCGGTGTGAAGTCGGCGGAACGAAGGATGATGGATACGGAGTCGATACCGGAAGGCATGTGCTCGATGGAAAGTCCTTCGTCTGCGATGATGGAAAGCACCTTTACTACAAAACCGACTTCGCGGTTCATCAGGTATTTGCTCATGTTGAGTGCGCAGAAGCCTTTCTCGCCGGCGATACCGGTAACCAGAGAATCATAGTGGGTACGCTTCGCCACGATCATGGTGCCCTTGCTGGAAGGGTTGTTGGTGTTACGGATATTTACCGGAATGCCGCGGACGAAAGCCGGGTAGAGGGCTTCTTCGTGAAGCACGGAGAAACCGGCATAAGCAAGCTCTCGCATTTCATCGTAGGTGATCTCGGTTACCGGGAAAGGATTAGAGACCAGATTCGGGTTTACCGCGTAAACATTATCTACATCGGTCCAGTTTTCATAAACAGTAGCGTGAACGGCAGCAGCCAGGATCGCGCCGGTGATATCGGATCCGCCACGGGAGAAGGTGATGATCTCGCCGTCCTTGGAGTAACCGAAGAAACCCGGGAAAACGCAGATCTCACGAAGCTGTGCGAGGTCACCCAGATTATCGTAGGATTCCGGAAGGATCTTCACGTGACCGCCTACCTCTGTCTCCAGAAGAAGTCCGGCCACCTTCGGGTTGCAGTATGTGGCCTTATGACCGGTCTTGGTCAGGTAAGTGGCGACAAGTCTTGCACAGCTGTCTTCGCCCAGTGCTTTGGTCGCATCCATATAACGTCCTGCGTCCTTGATCGGAGCGGAAATTGATTCGGTGATGTTCTCCTTAATGGAATCCATGCATTCCGGAATATCCAGCTCGTCACAGATGGAAGCGAAACGGTCGAGAACAGCCGCCAGCTCCTTTTCTCCATCCTGACCGGCGATCTTGGCGTCCGCAAGCGCGATCAGAAGATCCGTGACCTTGATATCGGAAGAGAAACGCTTACCGGGTGCGGATACGACGATAACACGTCTTTCCTCATCACTTAAGAGAATGTCGCAGACCTTCTTGATTTGTGTGGCGTCTGCCAGGGATGAACCACCGAATTTAGTAACTTTCATATCTTTCTTCAGGAGATTTCCTGATCCTCCTATAATTATCTTCAAGACATTATATAGTCAGAGTGCGCGATTTTACAAGAGAAGGAGCGAGAGTTGCACATTTTCACCATGATTGGTATGCTACATACGTTATTTAGTGAGGTTTTTGCATGAAGAACATTTTCCGGCCGCATCTTTCCGTAAAGAAAGTCAGTGATATCGATTTTGAAAAGCTCTATTCGGAGGGCTTCCGTTTTGCGCTTCTGGATTTTGACAATACGCTGGCGCCGGATCACTATACGGAGCCGATCGATTACTCCTACGAGATGGTGAAAAAGATGCAGGATGCCGGCTTTTCTTTGTGCCTCGTTTCCAATGCCAAGTCCGACCGTTCCAAAAAGATCGCCGAGATGTTGAAGATCCCGGGCGTCTCTTATGCCAATAAGCCGGGCACTTCCGGTGTTCTGAAAGCTATGGATCTGCTTGGGGCAGAGAAGGGAAACACACTTATGATCGGTGACCAGCTCTTTACAGATGTGGCGGCTGGAAACCGGGCCGGGCTCTTTACCATTTTCGTGGAACGGTATTCGAAAAAAGAAGTGTTCTATGTGGTCCTGAAGCGTTTCCCGGAGTGGATCATAAGAAAGATCTACCGTTTCTGAGTCTTCGGGAAATGCACCTGAAACGGCCGCAATGTGCGAGGATATGGCGGTATGACAGTGCTTTTACCGAGAAAGCTTTTGTGAAAAATAGACAAATTCATGATTTACCGGGCTTTATGCTTGCAGATTTGAAGATGTTCATATAAACTGTTAGAGCGTAATTATTTAGTTAATAATTTTAAATGGATATTTCGGAGGAGTTTTTATGATTAGCGCTGGTGATTTTAGAAACGGTATGTGCTTTGAGATGGATGGTCAGGTTTTCCAGGTTGTGGAATTCCAGCACGTTAAGCCTGGTAAGGGTGCCGCTTTCGTACGTACAAAGTATAAGAACGTAAAGACAGGCTCTGTAGTTGAGCGCAGCTTTAACCCGAACGAGAAGTTCGAGCAGGCTCAGCTGGAGAGAAACGATATGCAGTACATCTATGCTGATGGTGATCTTTATTACTTCATGGATCAGGAGACCTATGAGCAGCGTCCGATCGCGAAGGAGAACATCGGTGAGAACATCCGCTTCCTGAAGGAAGAGATGATCTGTAAGGTCCTTTCCTATAAGGGTGAGATCTTCGGCGTTGAGCTCCCGATCGTAGTTGAGCTCGAGATCACAGAGTGCGAGCCGGGTGTTCGTGGTGATACCACCAACAACGCAACTAAGATCGCTACTCTGGAGACCGGTGCTACCGTTAAGGTTCCGCTGTTTGTAAACCAGAACGAAATCATCCGCGTA
Organism: Oscillospiraceae bacterium; assembly: GCA_902794115.1. Classification (GTDB taxonomy): domain Bacteria; phylum Bacillota; class Clostridia; order Saccharofermentanales; family Saccharofermentanaceae; genus Scatonaster. Next base: position 7,396 of record CADBGD010000073.1, on the reverse strand, counting down.
GATACTCGTACGGGTGAATATCTCGAACGTGCATAATCTCACGTTCTGATCATTCTTCGAGAGGGGAATGCCAAATATGGGTGAGAATCTCGTATCAGAATCGATCAAAGGCGAACGCTCGATGTCGCAAGGCTTTGTTGCACAGTATGCAGCAGAAGCCGCCTTGCGTGCAGAGGGCGTTGCTCGTCTTACGGCGTCCGTGCCGGTCGTCTTGAAAGAATCCCTCGGATTTGTTCATGAGGGCAAGGGTGTCCGCGTCGAGTTTTCCGAGAATGAAGAAGGATTCGTATCTGTCACGGTCTATCCGATCGTGTATTATGGTATGATTATTCCAGAGGTTGCCTGGTCCATTCAGGAACGCGTTAAGGAAGACGTAGAGAAATACACGGGCCTGGTCGTGGAATCGGTCAACGTCCATGTTTGCGGCGTGGTATTAAGAGAGGAGAAAGACTCATGAATCGTCTCGTTCGTTTTGTGCTGATCGTTTATTCAACGATCCTGGCCATTTTATCGCTGCTTTTGCTTTATGCACTGGCCGATGATGGTATCTTTGCCGACCTTCTCTCACCGCTGTCGACCATCGTTACCGATCCGTACAAGAAGTACATTTATCTGGCGGTCCTTCTGGTCCTTCTGATCTCCTGTGTCATTACAGTGACCTATTGCCTTTTGAACGGGCGTCTTAGTAAGACCCGTATCCGTCAGACGGAGATCGGTTTTGTGGAGATCGGTGTAGATGCCATCGAGAGTATTGCCTTAAACTCTGCCAAGAGTGCCCAGGCCGGCATTAAGACTGCCCGTGCCCGCGTTTCCTCGGCGAAGAATAACTCGATCCGTGTTTACCTGAGTGCAGTTCTTTATTCCAACGTTGAAGTACCGTCTACCATGGGTAAGGTGCAGGAGCGCATCAAGAAGGATATTGAGCGGTATACCGGCATTACGGTAGAAAATGTCTCTGTCAAGGTCAGCCGCGTTGAGCCGGTTGTGGCAAAGGTGGAGCGTTAACGCATGAGAGCCCTGATCGTCAAATTTTTCGATATGCTGAAGGACAAGAGCTCCGGTAAGATCGGAGCGGCGATTGCGTTTGTCCTGGCGCTCTTTTTGGTGATCTTCGGATTCTTTAAGACATTGTTTATTATCATCCTGACCGTAGTCGGCTATGTGGTAGGCGCCCTGGCTTTCTCGGATAAGGATAAGATCAAGGACTGGATGGATAAGATCCTTCCGCCCGGGAGGTTTAGATGAGTAGAAGAGAAGCGCGCGTAGCCGCATTTGAACTTTTGTATCAGCTGGGATTTAGAAATGAACCCCTGGAAGAGCAGAAGAAGATGTATCTGGAAGTGCATCCGCTGGAAGACGCTGATGTCGCCTATTTCGATGCGATCGTCGATGGCGTTTCCAAAGAGCAGGATGAGCTGGATGCGATCTATTCCAAGTACCTGAAGGACTGGAAGCAGAGCCGTCTGCCGAAGGTGGATGTGGTACTTCTGCGTATCGCTGTCTATGAGATGCTCCATATCGAGGATGTCCCGGTCAATGTATCCATCAGCGAGGCCGTGGTTCTTACTAAGCGTTACAGTTCCGAAGAGTCCAAGGGATATATTAATGCTGTCCTTGGAAAAGTCGGCGCCGAACTTGAAAAGAAATGAGTATTACGACTTTTACCGTATCGCAGTTAAATGAGTATGCAAGCACACTGTTAAGTTCTGACAGTGTGCTTTGTCAGTTATGCGTAAAAGGTGAAGTCTCCGGTTTTAAACGGTATCCGTCCGGCCATTCCTATTTTCAGCTGAAAGACGATAAAGCTTCCGTCAATTGCGTGCTATTTAAGGGCAATGCAGCTCATATGGATTTCGTTCCGGAAAACGGCATGAAGGTCAACGCTTTCGGTCATGCGGCGCTGTATGAAGTGGACGGAAAATTCCAGTTCTATGTGTCTTTCATGCAGCAGGACGGATTGGGAAAACTCTACCAGGAGTTTGAGCGCCTCAAGCAGCGTATGGCCTCGGAAGGCCTTTTCGATGAGGAGCACAAAAAGCCGATTCCGTATCTTCCCAAGCGGATCGGTGTGGTAACTTCTCCTAAAGGGGCGGTCATCAAAGACATCATCAATGTGCTTTCCCGAAGATATCCGAACTTCGATCTTCTTGTGGCGCCTTCCTCGGTTCAGGGAAAAGAGGCACCGGCGGAACTGATCGCAGGGCTTCAGAAACTGGACAGCCGGGAAGATATCGATGTGATCATCATCGCCCGTGGCGGCGGATCGATCGAGGATCTCTGGTGCTTTAATGATGAAGCGCTGGGGCGGGCGATCTATGCGGCAAAAAAGCCGGTCATCTCTGCAGTCGGACATGAAACGGATTTCACGATCTGCGATTTCTGCGCGGATCTTCGTGCGCCGACACCGTCAGCTGCGGCAGAGCTTGTGATGCCGAATAAGGAAGAGGTACTCTCGCGGCTCCAAAAGAGTCAGAGAGATCTTTCGGTTTCCATGGAGCATTTCCTCCGGATCAAGCGGCATCAGTGGGAAAGCCTGACCAAGCACAGAGCGCTTCTTGCTCCGCAGTTTCGTCTGGAAAAAGAAATGCAGCGCATGGATATGATGAGACAGAATCTTTCGGATAAAATGAACCACATCCTGGAAAAAAAGACAGGTGCATTTACCACAGATATAGCGCGCCTTCAGGCACTTGACCCGATGGCGGTACTGCTTCGCGGTTATGCGCGGGCCACAGATTCCGAGGGACATACGGTAGATTCCGTAAAATGTGTTAATATAGAGAGTGATATTTCCATAGTTGTGGCAGATGGTGTGATCCATTCTGTCGTCACTTCAATCGAAAACAAAGAGGGTGCAGAACATGGAAGAGAAGAAAATTGACCTTACCTACGAGCAGGCCGTGTCAGAATTAGAAGGGATCATCGGGAAACTGGAATCCGGCGAAGCCACGCTGGATGAGTCGATCTCGATGTATTCGCGCGGCATGGAACTGTCCAAATTCTGTAAAGAGAAGCTGGACGATATTGTTAAGAAGATCAATATGCTGGGAGAAGACGGGAAGTCCGAGACCCCCTTTACCGAGTAAGGAAACTGCCCTATGAGTGAGAAAATATCCTTTTTTATGAAGAAATACCAGGACCGCATTGAAGAACTTCTGCTTCATGTTTTTCCGGAAGAACTGAAAGATGACCCGACGGTCAAAGCTTCCATGTACAGCCTTCTGGCCGGTGGAAAGCGGATCCGTCCTGTCCTGATGTATATGGTGGCGGATATGCTGAAAATCGAACTGGAAGTGGTCGATGATTTTGCCGTTGCCATGGAAATGATCCATACCTATTCTCTGATCCATGACGATCTTCCGTGCATGGATAACGATACACTCCGTAGAGGAAAGCCGACCTGCCATATCGCCAACGGCGAGGCGTTTGCCCTTTTAGGCGGCGATGCGCTTTTGAACCGGGCATTTGAGCGCGTTCTTTCCGCAGTCTCTACATCTCCGGAGACGGCCCGGGCTGCCGTTTGCTTTGGCGAAAACACCGGTATCCTCGGTATGATCGGCGGACAGAGCATCGATCTTGCATCTGAAGGAAAGAAGATCGATACCGGAAGACTTTGTGAACTTCACGAGAAGAAGACAGGTGCACTCATCAATGCCTCCTGCCTGATTCCTTACTATATCTATGCTGCCAGAAACGGGGAAGATAAAGAGCTTTATGATCTGATCCACCGTTTCTCCGCAGGCACCGGTCTGGGATTCCAGATCAAGGACGATCTTCTGGATGTACAGGCGGATGCGTCCGTCCTCGGTAAAAGCACCGGCAAAGATGCCCGTGACCAGAAGTCGACTTTCGTTACGGTCTTCGGTGAGGCAAGTGCCCAGAAGATGCTGGACGATACCTATACAGATGTATTTGAAGCTTTGGATGAACTGACGAAGAAGGGCTATGATTGTTCCGACCTTCGTGATTTCAGTGACGTGCTTCAGAATCGGGTGCAGTGAGCTATGATACCGACCCCGATACTTGATAAGATCCAGACACCGGATCAGGTAATGCAATTATCCGCCAAAGAGAAAGAGGCACTGGCAGAAGAACTCCGTCAGACTATCATCGACCGGGTCAGCCAGAACGGCGGACACCTGGCATCGAGCCTGGGTGTGGTCGATTTGACGATCGCGCTTCTTTCCGAATTTAACCCGCCTCACGATCAGATCGTATGGGATGTGGGTCATCAGGCCTATGCATATAAACTTCTGACAGGAAGAAAAGATCAGTTCCATACGCTCCGTCAGTATGGCGGAATTACGGGCTTCCCGAAGATCAGTGAAAGTAAGTACGATGCTTTCGGCGTCGGACATAGCAGTACATCTGTGTCTGCGGCGCTGGGACTTCTCCGTGCAAAGAAACTGAAGGGTGACGACGGACATGTGATCGCGGTGATCGGCGATGGCGCCATGACCGGCGGAATGGCTTTTGAAGGCTTAAATGATACCGGCCATTTCAGTGAGAACCTGACGGTGATCTTAAACGATAACCAGATGTCCATCGATAAGAACGTCGGCGGCCTTTCAACGGCTCTTGCCAACCTTCGTTCTTCCACCGGATATATTAAGGCGAAGGGAAGAGTGGAGAAATTCCTTCTGAAGATCCCGCTGATCGGTAAACCGATCGCGCGGCTTTTGCGTGCCATTAAGACCTGGTTCCGTCTTTTGATAAGAAGAAATACTCCGGTCATTTTCGAAGATCTGGGATTCCGTTATTTCGGACCTTTCGACGGACATGATATCCCGCTTCTTCAGAAAAAACTGCAGATTGCCAAGCAGATCGACGGTCCGGTCCTGATCCATATCATTACCCAGAAGGGTAAGGGGTATCCTTTTGCGGTGGAAGATCCGTCGAGTTATCACGGAGTATCTCCTTTCGATATCGAGAAGGGCGTACAGCCATCTGAAAAATCTACATTTACCCATTGCTTCTCGGATTCGGTTGTCCGCATCGGTGAAAAGTATGAGAATGTGGTTGCCATCTGCGCGGCTATGATGACCAGTACAGGCCTGGTGAATTTCCGTAAGCATATGAAGCTCCGTTTCTTTGACGTCGGTATCGCGGAAGAACATGCGGTAACGATGGCAGCCGGTATGGCGGTAAACGGATTCGTCCCGGTGGTGGCACTGTATTCGACATTTGCCCAGCGTGCCTATGACCAGCTTCTTCACGATGTATGTCTTCAGGATCTGCATGTGGTGCTGGCACTGGACCGTGCTGGTATCGTCGGTGCAGATGGTATGACTCATCAGGGGATTTACGATATCTCCATGATGCTTTCCATGCCAAATGTCACACTTCTTTCTCCGTGCAACTACGCGGAACTGGACCGTATGCTGGAGTGGGCAGTGGCAGAAGGAAAAGGACTGGTTGCAGTCAGATATCCCCGCGGCGGCCAAAGTGAGATCCTGGAAAAGATCCCGTCGGAGGAAGGAATCGGTCCCCGCGTGATCCGGGAAGGATCCGATGTGGCGATCCTTGCACTTGGTGTGATGTGTGAGCAGGCACTGGTGGCTGCAGATGAATTGGAAGAAAAGGGCATCCATGCGAAAGTTATCGATGTCCGCTGCGTCAAACCTTGCGATGTGGAAAGTTGGAAGATCCTTCTTTCCGGAATTAAAAAGGTGGTAACCATCGAAGACGGTATCGCCCATGCCGGATTTGGTGCCTTCCTCATGTCTCAACTGGAAGAAGCCGATGCCATGAAGGACATCGAGCATTTCGAGATCTTCGGTGTCTCGGATCACCCACTGATCGCCGGTGGAAGAAATGTCCTTTTGGAAAAAGAGCACATGGATGCCAAGAGCATCGTCGAGAAGATCGAATCCTGGACATAATCAGACATATTTCATTTGTAAGAAATTGCCCTTTACAATTTAACGGAGTACACTAAGTGTATACAGAAGTCTAGTGAGGAGGGGATCGGTTATGTTTCAAAATTCCAAACGGTTATTCCAAACGGTTATTCCAAACGGTTATTCCAAACGGTTATTCCAATCCTCCTCTGTTTTCTTTTGATACTCGTTCCCGGCTGTAGCAAGAAGAACGAACCGGAGGAACCACATGAATCCGAGTATGTGTTCAATCAGGATGTGAAATTGTCTGATTCGGAACTGAGGGATATCATGAAGAAAATCGGCAACGAGAAAAGCTTACATCCGTTCGATGAAGAGCATTGGTCCAGAAAAATCATGGGGATCGGTTTAAACTCGAAAGACCATTGCCTGGATGTTACGGTCATTGATTGTAAAGACAAGATCTTCCAGAAGGTATTGGACAATTTGAAAGAGTATCCGGTACATATCTTTGTCACAGGTTATTTTGTAATCAAAGATAATCGCATCGTTGAGGAGCATAAGTATATCCGGAAAGAAGATGGTTCGGTCGAAGAATACCACTATCGACGTAATGAAGCAGAGGAAGCCACCGGTACAAGTGCGACTTATCGGATGAATATTTGATCAGAAAAAACGAATTTAAAATTGTGCTTATATCATAATGCATAATTGTGCAGAATTCTGTATAATTAGTAAATCAGATATATGCGCAGGTGAGAGTATGCTTTTTCTTCCGCGCATGGAAGGAGCTCCTTACGATGAAGTTCGGATTCGTGATCAATGGAGAAAAAGATCCGGAATTTGCCTTTTCGCTGCATGCCGCAGAGGTGATCCATGCCAAGGGCGGCAATGTGATTCTGGATCAGTCATATGCAGGTTCCGTTCTGGATGGAAAACCGGGTGTGATCATCGGTTCCTATTCCGACTGTGATATTCTTCTTTCTTTGGGTGGAGATGGAACATTTCTCCAGACTGCTCATGCCCATGTGCATCGCCGGATCCCGATGATCGGTGTTAACTTAGGAAGTATCGGATTTCTGACTGAGATCCATAAGGATGATTTCGAAGATGCCGTCGAACGGCTTATGGCCGGAACCTATACTTTGGAGAATCGTACACAGCTTGATGTGACACTTTTGTCCGAAGATGGTACGGTGAGAGAACAGGGTGTGTGCCTGAACGATGCCGTCATTGCACGCGGGGCCAATCTCCATGTGGTTTCTTTGGATCTTCTGATCGACCATGATCATGTGGAATGTCTTTCCGGAGATGGTGTGATCCTTTCCACCGCTACCGGTTCTACTGCATATTGCCTTGCGGCAGGTGGCCCGATCGTTAAACCGGAACTGGATATCTTTATGGTGACACCGATCTGTCCCCATACACTTCATAACCGGAGTTATATCGTTTCCGGAGATAGTTCCATTGAACTTGTTGTCGAGCGTTTCTCGGATCCGCCGATCCTTTCTCTGGATGGCCGTCCGAATATTGAACTTCGGTACCACGACCATATT
>CADBGD010000072.1 GCA_902794115.1 Oscillospiraceae bacterium | reverse complement strand
TGAATGAAAGACCGGCTGAGGGAATCCTTGGCCGGTCTTTTTATTCTATCGGAAATGCGGAGCTGTGCGGTCTTTTTCGGAAAGGACCAGATTCACATCCGGGAGATCCAGACCGATGTCTGGATCGTCGAAGCGGATACTGCGGGAATACCCCTTTACGAACTTCGCATTCACGGCAAACAGCTGCATCGTGTTTTCCTCAAGAGACAAAAATGCATGTCCAAATCCCTCTGGAATATATACCAGTTTCGGTTCGGATCCATCAAGATCAATGCTTTCCCATTTTTGAAATGTCGGCGAATCCGGGCGGAGATCGACCACAAAATCTCTCCCCTTTCCAGAAAGAACAGAGACGATCTTAGCCTGACAATGTGGCTCCTCCTGATAGTGGATACCGAAAAACGTATTTTTCTTCGGCATGCGATAGATCCTCTCCTCACGAATCGAAAAGTCGGGAAGGACCTCCTTCAGTGTATCCATATCCAAAGAAGTCATGCCCCCGCAAAGGTCTGCCCGTACAGGCAGGGAAATAAGCAGAGCCCGATCAAAAATGCGGCGTTCGATTTCCATATTACTCATAATGTGCACCTTCCGGCCTCCGGTCCGATCTGTTCAGACCGGCCGGATCGATATCTCCTTTATTATACAGAAATAATCTGCAACACGATTACAAAGGACATGATCTTCGATATGCTCGTCGGTAACAGACACGATTAAGCGAGAACGATTGGAAAAAGATTCACTCCCAGGAGATATAGCCGTCAACAGGCTGGTTATAAAGTTCAGAGTTTTCGTCGAGTTTCCGGTAGCGGGTGCCGTCGTAGCCGTCCAGGAAGGAAGGATCGGCACGATAGATCTTACCTGTCTCGGTATCCTCGATCCTCTCGTATCCCAGGATCGAATCGCTTGTTCTCTGCGAGATGATATCGTATGTATTCTGGCGGTCCCAGTAAGCTTCGGAGATCATATCCGCGATTTCTTCTCCGATCCTTATGGACTCTGAAACTGCGTTCATGAACTGCTTCCACTGGCGGTTCCGCTCGTCAATAAACTCCTGCGTATAGTTCACCGTTCCGAAGCAATAGGTCAGGACCGGCTCCCATTCCGGGAACTCCTCTGCCTTCGCCGTCAGTTCGATCATCACGTGCACATATACACCGGTCACATCACTCGCAAGGAAGGTGGTCTGAAGATCCGCCGCACATAGCATCTCCATCAGCGTACCGTCCGCCGCGTTGCATGTGCCCAGCATCAGATCTCCGCCATAAGGTCCCGGCCCAAGATTCTCAATTGGTTCGAAATTATAGAAGACCGATTCGGGGACCAGATAAGGTGCGTTTTCCTCGGTACCGAGTGCCTGGAAGAAACCGGTCGTCGACAGATCCGAGAAGACCGGTGCGTACATACCGTAAGCCTTCATGACGGACTGGCTGTATTCATCATAGACGCCCTCCATCAGCAGCTGCATGACAATACGTCTGCACGGATTCTGCGGATCGTACGCAACGAAATAATGGTGAATATAATCAGACTGTTCGAAAATCACTTTCCACCCTTGCGGAAGCATCATGGTGAAGTCACCTGCCGGGCTCGTATACTGCTCATACTGCACCGAAGCGGCTTCTGTCGGCTCGATCTTCACGTTCTGTTCCACCGGCTTTTTGTCGTCTTCCGTTGTGGTCGGCTCCTTGTCATTATCATCCGGTTCGGTCGGTTCTTTGTCATCATCATCCGGTGTGGTCAGATCATCGTCCGGTTCAGTCGGGTCATCATCCGGCTCCGGATCGTCCTCTTCGGTCTTGCGGGTTTTCTTCGTGTCCTTATTTTTGTTTTTCGATTTCTTCGTCGTACTGGAAGATCCGGAGCATGCAGCCATACATGAGATCACGATGCCCAGCATCAGAATTATCGCTATTATCTTGGAAAGAGTAGTTTTTTTCTTCATGATGAATCCCTCCTTGCCACAATTTATAGTTTCATGGTAGCAAACGGGATTTGGCATGTTATGCCTGAATTGTTAAAAAACTATCAATATATTAAAGCTGGATATGAATCTATGGATCATTTACGATCCCATATGTGATCATTGCTGCTTCTTCTTCGAAATTGTCCTTGTATATTATCTTGCGCGATGTCGAACCATCCCAATAAACCGGCTAAGGTAGAGTTAAAGTCATCGCCAAGTAATAGTTAATGATTTCTAAAGCGATAAGCCAATTCTTTTTTCAATCCTGAAGCAACGAATACAGGTTTCTTCCCGGAGTCTTCGACTCATACGGAATCAATCCGAATCCTTCTCCCGATACGGCACAGCGGATCATCTTCTTCGTCAGATCCGGGACGGTTTCATCGGCGAGCGCTTTCTCTATATCCATCCAGACGACCTTATCGTTTTCATCCCCATCTGACCTGGCTTCGCCCTCGACATACTCCGCTTCGAATACAGCGTACCAGTCCTTCGCACTAAACCGCATCCCAAAGAGTTTTCCTGCCTTTACGGTAACACCGGTTTCTTCCTGAAATTCTCTCGTCAGCGTTTCCTCCGGTGTCTCTCCGAATTCAACATATCCGCCCGGGATGAGCTGGTCCTCCGCGCTACGCTTGTGCGGAGGCGCCTTTAAAAATGCTTTTCTATTCCAGCGAGTTTCCCAAGTGAAGAAAAACCCCCGAATTCTCATTACCGAGACTATCGGGGGTTCACGTTTTTTCTTTTATCAAATCAATGGTCAGATATTGATGCTCACATTCACATCAGAACGCTTGATTTCTTCTGCTTCAAAGAATGGTTCTTTCTTGATGCCCATTCCACCGGCTACGATGCTTGTCGGGAAAGAGACGATCCTCTGATTCAACTCGGATACATTTGCGTTATATGCACGGCGTGCACCTTGCAGATGTTCTTCGACATCCATGATGGCAACCTGAAGCTGGCGGAAGTTTTCATTTGCATGAAGCTGCGGATAATTCTCAGCCAGGAAATTCAGTTCCTTTTGTACCTCTCCCATCGCAGAAGCCGCCTGGTTCTTCTCAGAGATGGTCATTCCCTGACGAAGCTTGATCGCTTCAAGGATGGTCTGCTTTTCAAACGTCGCATAAGACCTGGCAACATCGACCATCTTGGTCAGAACATCATAGCGCTTTGTCAAAGCAATATCGATCCCGGAAGAAGCCTCTTCGATTTTCACTTTCGTTCTTCTCAGGCCGTTTGCCGTGGAAATCCACCAAAGAATAATGACCACTACTACAAATACAATTGCACCAATAACATACTTCAGCATTTTCGTTTACCGTACGGGCCGGAACAGTCCGTACTTCTCCTTTCCTATCGTTTATTTAAAGATCTTGCGATCGAGGTTTAATCCTCTAACAAATGAGGTCACCGCGTTGATCTCATTTTTCACTTTCATGATATCATCACTGTCCGGACTATGATAGATTGGCGGTTCAAGATAGTCTTTGTGAGAATTGATCGCCACGTGAAGCTGATTATCCACAAATCCGATCATGACCTTACCATCACTCATCGACACGAGCTGCATCAGTCCCTGCATCAGTCCCGGAGTCAGAAGATAGAACGCTTCCACTTCATTCTGGCACAGGCACTTGAACATCTTGTTAAACTGCTCATCTTCTGTCTTAAAAGCATGTCTTCTCTCCGTTTTTTTCGTAAAAATGCCCGTTCGTTTTTTCGCATACGCGAAACCCTGCTGGATGATCTGAAGATCAGCTTCAAAATTCTTATTTGACTCGAAGATCATCCATCGGCCGCGAAGATATGTCGTTGTGTGCGAGTGTCCGTCCGAATCACTGGATTCATCCTGGATCAGGACATCCGATCTCTCAAAAGAAACATTGTTATATGTTCCCCGGATATAATCCTCGCTTTTATAGATATTCCCCATCATCATTAAGCCGGTCTGCGCGATCTGCTGACGCGGAAATCCGTATTCCGGCTGATAGACGGCATCCGGAATGGCCTCGCGCACCATATCATAAATATAATGCGTCTTGTAATAGTTCCGGTATTCGTTCAGTTTCTTCCTGTATACAAGGGCATAGAAGATAATAATAAAAATGACTGAACCGAAAAATCCGAAGAATATCCCCAAAGGCCCTAAATCCACATTTCTCGAACCAATCGTCATTATCATGGAAAAAATCAATATGGCAAGCGGGACTGCCCACATACAAACGTTAAGGGTCATTACCTTTTTGCGCATCTTTTCAATAATCATCATCTGCTCATTCATGTCGTATTTCTCCTAGTATCATCATTTTACCTTTTTCCCAAGCGCATGACTACATGAAAAAATCAGAATTAGCAGTAGATAAACTGTTTTGTTCTGTCATTAAACAAACTGTTCGATCCTATCAGTCCGAAGGGCTGGATGGCAGGGCTGGCCAGGATTCCCAAAGATACGAATCAAATAGTATAATGAAGAAAGGAAGCATAGATTCATTACTGGGAGGAAACAATGCTTTGGAGTCAAGATGGTGATAAAATGATCCTCAGTGGGCTGATTCTCGCCGGAATCATTGCTCTGGTACGTTATTTGTACAATAAGTTTTTTTAAAGGGGATCCGGATTTCTTTCTTATACGATGAGCGAGCAGATGAGGCATGGATATGAATATGATGATCAATGACAGATATGCCGAGATCAAAGATCGGCATGAGTTTGAAGATAGTGTGGATGAGCTTATCGTTGAGTGTTATCGGTACAAAATCTTCAAGGCCAATCCTTCTAAGAAATTCAAAGAGGATTTCAAAGAGGACTTTGAATGCAAGTATCCGATTTACGTAAATGATATCACGAAAAAGATGGCAGGCAGGCTTCGTACAAGGATCAAATTCTACAAAGATCACGAAGCACTTGAGGAGAAGGCCCGTAAACAACGTGCACAACGTGGCTATGCTGATGTAGATGTATGGAATATGGATTCGTGGTTTATGAGAACCGTTTTACCGATGCTTAGACAGCTTCGCAAAAAACATAACGGGTTTCCGTCCTCCTTTTTATCCGGATACGATTCCACTCCTGAAGAACAAGAAACGGCAAATGCAAAATGGGAAGGGATCCTAGACAGAATGATTTTTCTCCTGGAAGAGATGGATGAAGATAAGTGTTCCATGAAAAATCCGTATGAAGGAAGGTTCAATGCCCTGCAAAGAAAGTTCCGCAAGGAACTGGGCTGGTTCGGAGAAAAAGCGAAAACTCCGGAAGAACTTGCCGAGGAAAAAGAAAAACGTTCATGCAGAATGTATTCTCCATGGGACTTTCCGGATAAATATCCTACAGCAGAAGAAATCAAGAATAAGTACTTTGAATATGAGTCAAAGATTGATTCTTATAGAGAGGACTGTAAGAATGAATTCTTTTCGCTTTTCTCCGAATATTACTGGATGTTATGGGACTGATACCGACAGCAAGAGTGACAGATGAAGTGCCACACAATTAGCGATGTGTGTGGCCTTTTTTCGTCAGGATCCAATAACCAAGAACAGGACCGGCTATCATGGCAAGATAAACAAGTGTGATCCAAGGCTGGTATTCAATATAGAACTGCTTGAAGGTAAGCTGCAGCGGATGCGGAATAAGCACCCATCCGATAAGATCGATCACAATGCTGATTCCGGACCACAATAATCCGGTCGTCAGTGCTTTTTTGAAAGTCGGCTGTTTTAATCCTCTCATATAAATCAGGCCGAAGATCGTGAAGAAGATAATATTGTACAAAGGATGCCATGCTCTTGTCGCTTCATAGCCTTCGCCTAATCCCGGCCCCTGCGACATAGAACCCATATTCAATACGAGTACATTGAAGAATGTATGTCCGACTCCGATTATGGTCACCACATAGTAACTGATCCAGTACCATAACATCGATCTGCCAAACTGACGCTTTGTATTTTCCTTAACCTGCAATTCCTTTTCCATTGATCCTGTTCCTCATCTTTCGTAGTATGTCACTATTGTAGTTTTCATGAAGAACAGAATCTTTATGGGAATCTGAGATGTTTCTTAAATATCTCTTAAACGGAAAAATGTATTGATGACACCGGACAGATCAGATCGTCTCTTCTTCGAAACTGTCCTCGCACCTCCAGCCGATTGCTTCCTCATTCTGGATCACTTCCCGAAGTTCATCGATGGATGCAGGCCCATCCGTCCAATCACCGAACATCAGAGAATTATGTACCTGGCCGGGATTGGATACGGTCTGTATCTCTCCACCTTCGAATATCCCATCAAATCCGACATACCAATACACACTCCGTTTCGCCTCCGGAGTCTGGTTCTGATCTGTGATATCCAACCGGTACACAACATACACACAGTTCTCGTCGCTATTACGACTATTCGCTAAGATCAGACCTTCGTATTCCATGTTGTCCAGTACGATACCGTTCTCCTTACATCCAACATGGACCGTACCATAAGCCATCCAGCTTTCGCTGCCTTTCCGGAGTCCTTCCTCCATGGCCGGCGTGATCTGATCCAGTGATGTGACCAGGCTGTATGTCTTATCTTCTCCGTATTCGGAAGATGTAACAAGTGAATCGTCAATGCTGGTTTCCTTAAGAATGTACCATTTCTCCGCCTGACGGAGCAGAAGCTCGATGTTCAGAGCCCCCGGCGTCGTCCAGTTGTCGAAGCACAATGTGTCAATCATAGTTTCTGTATTGCTGGGATTGATCGTTCCGTCCTGATACACACTTGAGAATCCGTACATCCAGAAAAACCTTCTTTTAACAGGCTCAGTCCCCGTGTTATCGGTCACCTTCACCTGATAGACCATCTGGATCATGCTATGTTCATCTTCAACATGCTCCGCATATGCCATATCCTGTCGAAGCATGCCAATATAACACATGTCATCTATGACCACTTCATCCGGAAAACCATCCCCTTCTAAAAGGATACACTCTCTCGCCACTTTATCCATTAACTCGAGCTGCTTATCTGTTACCTGGCTTAATGAAACGACCGATTTGTGCGTTCCCGTCTGCTCTTGTTCCGGTCCAGCCTCCCCCGTGTCTTCCGCGTTCATCGTTTCCGACGCAGTCTCTTGAACAGCACCCGCCTTTTTATCTTTGGAAAAAGCACCTGTCTCTGCCAGTATCGCGATTGTAACTGCGCCGGCCAGAAGTATAACAGCAAGTGAACCGAGCAGTATCTTCATGCTCCGATGGTTCTTTGAAGCTGCTTGCATCGGGTCTTGTGAAGGCATCACTTCTTCGGACGAAACAGATTTCTCTGCCTCTTTCGGTGTTACGGTTTCCGGTGTCAAAACAGGCACCTGCGGCAATTTCCCGTTCGAGTCATTTTCATTCATAAGCGTACCCTCTCACATTCTGCTACCTGAACTATTCCCTATTTCGATTATAGGAGGCAACCTGTTTGAGGAATCATACAATATTGTCACTTAAGCCGGAAATGGCGTCAAATATGACAACGCCACATACCGATACGGAAGTATTCGCATGAGGCTGTTGACAAACATTCGTTCTCTTTTTATAATGGGGTTGTCAGTTTGATGGACACTGCCCGGCACGATCGAGGAGGAATGCGACATGAATAAAGAATGGTCCGAAATGAATAAGAAGATGCAGACCCTGATCGGAAAAGAATCGACATTTGCCGAAGGGGTCGATGCGCTCATCGAACTTCGGGAAGTGCTTTTCGAGCAGATCACATCGATCGTGAATAACTATCCGGAAGAGGCTTTTTATAAGATGCCTTTTGCCGGAGCGGAAGGATATCACAGTAAGACTCTCGTCTACTCGATGTGGCACATATTCCGGATCGAGGATATCGTCGCCCATGAACTGATTGCGAAAGACAGGCAGGTGCTCTTTACCGGCGACTTTCAGAAAAAGACAAAGAGCCCGATCATTACTACGGGAAATGAACTTCACGACGAAGGAATCGCTTCTTTTTCCCGGGAACTGGACACGCAGGCGGTATTTGAGTACTGCCGTGCCGTGAAGAGTTCTTCGGATGAGATCCTTCGCAAGCTGACGTATAAGGATCTGAAGAGAGCTTTTACAGATGAAGATAAGAAACGGATCCTCGACAGTGGCAGCGTCAGCACGAACGAGAGTGCCGTGTGGCTGATCGATTACTGGTGTGAGAAAGACCTGAAGGGACTTCTGAAGATGCCTTTCAGCCGGCACTGGATCATGCATATCGAGGCCATGTGCCGCATCACGAACAAACTCTGCCAGAAGGCGAAGAAGGGCGTCGATCAGATCGCCTACTGCGGACTTTCCTGCGCTCACTGCTTCCTGAAAGATTATTGCGGTTCCTGCAGAACAGCGTATAACACCTGTTCATATGCGAAATGCTCACCGGACGGGGTGTGCCCGAATGCCAAATGCTGTAAAGAAAAAGGCCTCGACGGCTGCTACGAATGTGAGGATATCCGGGAATGTAAGCAAGGTTTCTATTCTCTCGGAAAAGAAGTCCATGCCATCAAGGCAATGTCGCTATTTATCTCCAGCCATGGAAAGAAAGAGCTTCAATCGGTTCTGGAGAATCTCCATAAGAAAAAGGAATTCGAGAAGATACAGGAAGTCCTCGGAGATGACATCGACCAGGGCCTTCAGATCCTGGAGGCGAATAGGTAACGGTAGACACACCCGACCTTTCCATAAGGTGGCTGCTTTTCCCACGATGGCCTCTTTTGTGGCAGTTCATCAGATTTCTACCACATTTTTTGCGGTTTGCATGATCATTTCGTCTCTGTTGGAACGAGTCCGAAAAATTTTTCAAATTTTTTCGAATATTTTGTATTATGTATGTGTCTATGTATTGAAACACAGACGGGAGGTCAATGAAATGAAAAGAAAGAAAATAGTAACTGTAGTAAGCCTGTGCCTTGCATTCTCGATGATGCTGGCATCCTGCGCATCGGATAAGAAGGAAAAGAATAGTTCCTCTAAAGAGAGCTCTGCCTCGGAGTCGGAGACCGTAACCGATGCCAGTGACAAGAAAGCAGAGTCTTCTATATCGGTATCTTCTTCAGCTTCCACGCAGGAAACCGATCAGATCGATGGCACTACCGCTTCAACAGTAAGTGCCGCGACACTCGAGGATCCATCCGAGAGCACAGAGGAGACATCAGAAGCACAGCCTTCAGAAGTCACACCGGTCTCATTATCTTCTATAAAGGCCGGCGATGTAATCACTTTCGGTTCTTTCGAGCAGGATAACAATACTTCTAACGGTGCTGAGGATATTGAGTGGATCGTGGCTACCGTAGAAGACGGACGTGCACTTCTGCTGTCAAAGTACCTTCTCTACAGCATGCCATATAACAGCGCCGGAGATATCGCCTGGGAAGAAAGCGATATTCGGAACTGGATGAACGGCGAATTTTACAATGAAGCTTTTGACGAGAGTGAAAAAGCTTCCATCTATGAGGTCGAACTGGAGACAAAAGAGCCCGGCTATGCCCGTAACATCACCACCAAGGATCATGTCTTCCTCCTGGCTCTTTCTGATCTTGGCAAGTATTTCGAATCCGAAATGGGCTACTGGGACGAGACATATAAAGTAGGCGATGACTGCTATTATCTGATGACCTACGCAACACCATATGCGGAAGCTCACGGTGCTTTTAATGTCACCCTGAACAATAAGACAGCAAAGAAAACGGTCACGGAGCATCCTGAGTTCAAAGGTGTTGTCACATGTGAATGGTGGCTTCGTGAGACCGGCGCCTTCTGCGGCATTATGGGTTCTACCATCGGAAATTACTACTGGGAGCCCGGCGATGTACTGAATAATTTATACCATCCATGCGATATGGAAGGTCCTGGAATCCGTCCGGCGATCTGGGTCGCCGTTGAGGCTGAGGCATAAAAGAAGGTCCGTCTGAACATAAAGTTGAGACGGACCTTTTCATTTCCCCGTCAGATTACCGGAAAGGCCGGAAGAAGTGTTTCTACCGTATTTTCTGCTCTCTGCAACAAACTCTCCTGCATGCTTCGTCTTATGAGCATGCTGATCACCCTTATTCCCATGCTGGCACAGATCGGCTGCCTGGTATTTGATAAGGCCGACCATTATGCAGCTGCATTTCTGGTTCCTTTGTTTCTCTGGATCGGGGAATATGTTTTTGAATTCATATCGCTTCTTGGTTCGGCCGTGTGTCTGGATAAAAGATGGAGCCATATGGCCGAAAAGATCTCGACCAGTTCTTCTCTTTTTTCCATCGGACAAATGAGCCCTGCCGTCTGAAGATAATATCTCGACGCGAAAAGCACTTCCGTGATCTTTTCTTTTGGAAGAGGTTTCTTTACATACATGATATAATAAAAATGTTTGAGGAAACGTCCACCGGATAGGATGACCGACGTCAAAACCTGACGCTGGTCTTTGGACATATGTGGGACATACGGCATGAAGAGAAGTCTGATGCTTTTGGGGAACGTAGTGATCGTGCTCGTAATACTCGGGCTGATCCTGTTTAACGTAAGCAGTGAACAGAAGAATTTGTATTCAACCCGGTCTGAAGCGTTCGAGAATATGACTGTGGCCATGGGCAGCGTGACCACCAATTATCTTCTGGGCGAACAGCAGATCTGCAATGGCTGGGCGACATATATTAATGCAAATGACATGTCTGCCAAAGAGGCCATTGATTTTGTCCGCAAGTCTATTTTCACACCGGATATTACCGCCCATATTCTTCTGACTGAAGATAATGAACTGACAGGACTTTCCACATTAGGCCGTAACGGGCAGAAAGAGGATTATCCGGTTTCCTATGATAATATCGAAGAATTTAATGACGGATTTGCCTCTCAGCTCAAGGAAGACGGAAAACTGAATGTGACCCGGGCCTATACGAATCCGGTCAATGCAATCCAGTCCATCGCTTTTTGCTGTCCGGTCACACTTCGGGATGAACAGACGGGACAGAAACAGTCCGCCGTTCTTCTTCGTATAGTTCCGGTATCTTTTTTTGAGGCAAGATGGGTCTTCCCGACAGAAGAATACGACAATGCCGAGATCTCCCTGATCGATACGTCAGGAGATTATATCGTCCGTGGAAATTCTTTTAAAAACATGAATTTCTACGAATTCTATCAGGCATATAACAGATCCGCCCCAACAGAGCTGGAGAACGTAAAAAACCGTCTGGAAGGCACTCCCGGAATCTTTGAGATGCAAAATGCATCCGGGGAACGCTGCCTTGTGGCCCATGCACGGGTAAACTCGACCGATGACTGGATCATCGTAACGATGATTCCTGTCAGCGGCCTCGGAAAGTCATTTATGAACTGGACGATCGTGGCGATCATCACGGTAGGTCTTCTTCTTCTTCTGGCATTCAATCTGGTCATCATGATGAGTTTCAACCGCAGACTGAAAACTGCGGTCGATTCGGCAGACAAGGCAAACCGGGCAAAAACTGATTTTCTTTCTTCCATGTCCCACGATATCCGTACACCAATGAATGCCATCGTCGGGCTGACCCTGCTTACCGAGAAAAATGCAGACGACCCGGCAGTGGTTCGTGAGAATCTGCAAAAGATGAACCGGGCAAGTAACCATCTTCTGACTCTGATCAACGATATTCTGGATATCTCGAAAGTGGAAAGCGGCAAACTGAATATGAGCCCGGTTACCTTCTCCATAGCGGAATGCGCAGATAATCTGGTTACGATCTCCCAGCCTATGGTAAAAGAAAAAAATATCGATTTCCGATTCCATATCGACC
>CADBGD010000071.1 GCA_902794115.1 Oscillospiraceae bacterium | reverse complement strand
AAGGCCTATCCGCAGGATCAGATCTTCGGTAAGAAAGAGGAGCAGCCCGTGCTGTCTTATGATGTGGCTGTGCCGGAGAGCGGAAAATATGTGCTGCGTCTTCTGACCAATCCCAGTAATCCGTATTCCCACGTGCCGGAGATCTTCTGCGGTGTTTCCGTCAATTCCGGAAAGCAGAAGAAGGTCAACATGATCCGCGAAGGATTTGCTGTCGGCGACGGTAACGCCATCTGGAGTGAAGGTGTGCTGGATAACTTACGCACTACCGATGTGGTTATTTCGCTGGATAAGGGCGTGAACACCATCGATATCGCAGCCATCAGCCCTAACTTCGTCCTTCTGAAACTGGTGCTTTTCAAGGAGGAGAAGCCGCCGATGAAGTCTTATCTCGGACCGGAGGAAACTTTCTGGAAAGAGTGATCTACTCCTCTTCGCCATACCATACAAATGACCGAAGTGCATCGGCTTCTTCCTGGAGCCGGTGCATTTCGCTTTCTTCTGTCTTACCCACATAGGTGACGCGGTAAGGGGGAGCGATCTGCGCAGGATAAGTTTCCATGAATCTGCCTTCGAATTCTATTTCCAGGATCACGCCGGGTTCGGCCTTTTCCAGTACCTCTGAAGGGAGCCACGTACTGGAAAGAATGAATGGGTTGACATAGTCGATCCCGCTATCCCGGACCGGTACAGCATAGAGTGTGGTGTCATCCATAAGGAGAAGGGCACATTTCATGGTTACGGAACAAAAGATGGACTGGACGATATCTTTTTCGTTATACCAGACCTGGATAAAATGCTCCTCATATTTCCAGAAAGAATAGTTCGGGGAAACTTTCTGGTTTGCCGGATTTCCATCCGGCTCGCCCCAGGCCGAGATCATGTCCTGACGGGTAATGTTTTTCTCTTCAAGCTCGGAATAAAGGAGCGGATCAGAAGAGACGACAGCTGATTTTTCCGGGATGTTCGGATTTCTCTTTTTGGCGCACGCGGCCAGGGGAAGAAGAAAAGAAAGGATCAAAAGTGCGGACAAATTCCGGAGTGCGTGGTTTTTCATAAGAATGCCTCCTTTCTATGTTGTGGCATGAAAACGGCTTTCGTTACGGTGTATAGACGGCTTCCTCACAGTAAAGGATCGAATACGGGTCGGAAATGCCGGAGAAGGACTCCGTGACTTGAGTGATCTCATTTCCTTGCGGTGAGTAGCATTTGCCGTCTGGTGTCAGTATGATCTCGTAGAAGCGGTTGATATAGATAAAGAGAAGTTTTTCTCCCTGATGTGCGGCAAGGAAATCGCCGAAGTCCGAAAACCACTCTCCGCCAAAACTTATGGAATCGTGGATCAGGTCATCTTCCTCGATCTTAAAGAGAGTGACGATAGCAACCAGGTTTTTTCCGTCAAAGAGAGGGTAATCCCGGAAATTGCGGTTCAATACCAGATTTCCGTGATCCGCCTCATTTCCGTAGCAGACATGACTATATCCGGTTTCCGAAATTCGCGGATCGGAAAGAGAAAGACCGCTGGCTTTCAGAGAAGAAATGATCCGGGGGAGATTCTCGGAAAAATAGACGGAAGCTTCCTCGTCGGTCAGGTTTTTTCCTTCGTAGCAGATCGTATGGTCAGACGGAATTGGCGGGATCGCGATTCCGTTCCCACTACCGTCCTGACTTCCGGGACCGCCGGAAAAAGTTTCCGGTATTGTTTCTTCCAGGTTTTCCGTGACAGGAAGGATAGCAGGAACGGTTTCTTCCTGACCTAAGTCGGAGGTGGGGGAAGCGGTTTCTTTTTTCAGAAGCTTCGGAATCAGAAAGAGACCGGTCACAAGAAGAATGCTGGCGGCAAGAAGCCCGAAGGAAGGAAAGAAACGTTTCCAGCTGCGGGAAGCAGAAGAGACAGAGGAAGAAGAAGCGGAAGAAACAGGCGAAGACAGTTCTTCTGCCTCAATGATCCAGGCATCGTCGATCTCGCCGATCAGAGAAAAGAGATCTTGGGTGTTCATAGGTCAAAGCCTCCTTCCGAAAGAAGTTTGTGGAGCGTTTTCCGCATCCGGCTCAAAGTTACGGCAATATGGTTTTCGGAAAGACCGGTGGCGGAAGCGATCCGGGAGATCGGGTCGGAATACCAGTAGCGTCTCACGAAAATCTTTCTTTTGTCCGGAGACAGGGAAGAAAGAAACCGGTTGATCACTTCCAGCATGTCTTTTCGGATCAGTTCACTGTCGGCGGAAATTCCGCCGGGGATCACTTCCTGCAGTTCCTCCAGTATCAGTTCGGAAGAACCGCCGCCGCGCTTTTCCGCGTGGTTCTTTTTATACCGGTTGATGGCCAGGTTACGGGTGATCCGTCCGAGAAAGGGAGCCAGAAAAGCAGGCTTCTGGGGCGGGATGGTATTCCAGGTGGCCAGGTAGGCATCGTTGACGCATTCTTCCACATCCTGCTCGTTATCCAGAATATTTCCGGCAATGGAGGAGCAGAAGCGGCCGTAGGCTTTGGAAACCTCGGCGAGAGCTTTCTCGTCCCGGTTCCAGAAAAGCTTTATGATCTTGGCATCATCGGCATTGTGGCTCATCATTTCTATTCCTCCCTCATCCATAATAACAATTTTCAGAAGCAAATATGACAGGGAAGCAGGAAAGTTTTTGACATTTCTGCTCGAAGTTAGAAAAGGCAGGGTGAAAAAACTGGGAAATATGCGCATACTGCATGTGGTTGACACATGTATGATTGTATATTACTATTCGTACGCATGATAAATTCGTGTTATTATAGTAACAATAGGCGATTTGTGGTACGCACACAAGCGAGAAGAGAATATGAACAAAGAACAAACTGTTAACAATAAGAAAAAGGGGAGTCACAAGTTTGATCTGAAATGGGTCGCCCATTCGATCGTTGTTATTCTGGCCGATCTTGCCGTGGTGATGTTCTCCTATTTTGCCGCACTTTGGATCCGTTTCGACATGCAGTTCGGAAAGATCCCGGATGAGTATTTCAGGACTTACCTTCGTATTATGCCGGTATGGTGTGTCATCACCATCGTGGTGTTTTTCCTGTTTAAGCTGTATCACAGTATATGGACGTATGTCAGTATCGATGAAGCCTTTGTCATGATCAAGGCCTACACGGTCCTTGTATGCTGCTATATTCTTTCGAAATACATTATGGAGATCGATATGCCGAGATCCTTCTATTTCTTCGGTATATTCATTGCCTTCGTACTGCATGTGTTCGTACGTTTTGCGTACCGTTTACTGCACTTTTTGACCACCCGTTACAGCAAGATCTCCGAGTACCGTACCGGTGACGTGGAGAACGTCATGATCATCGGCGGCGGTTCCGCAGGTTCCGTTATGATCCGTGAGCTCAACAGCGATAAGCACTTAAACCAGAGACCGGTCTGCATCATCGACGATAATGCCGGAAAGGTCGGCCGTGAGCTCTATGGTGTGCCGATCGTCGGCGGCCGTGCGGATATCGTGGAAAAAGCGGCAGAGTACGATGTCGGTTCCATTATCCTGGCGATGCCGACAGCTTCCCCGCAAGACAGAAAAGAGATCCTGGATATCTGTAAAGAGACCGGCGCCAAAGTACGTGCTCTTCCGGGTGTGTATCAGCTGGCCAATGGTGATGTCAGCATCAGCCGCCTGAAGGATGTGGAACTGACTGACCTTCTTGGACGTGATCCGATTGAGATCGATAACGACGAAGTATTTAAGATGCTGAAGGGTAAGACCATTCTGGTCACCGGCGGCGGCGGATCCATCGGTTCCGAGCTGTGCCGTCAGATCGCAGCCCATCAGCCGAAGCAGCTGATCATCTTCGACGTATATGAGAATAACGCGTATGCGATCCAGCAGGAACTGATCCGTAAGTATCAGGGCAAGCTGAATCTGGTGACGCTGATCGGATCGGTCCGTAACACGCACCGTATCAACAGCGTCATGAATAAGTATAAGCCGGACATTGTATTCCACGCGGCCGCCCATAAGCACGTTCCGCTGATGGAAGACAGCCCGTGCGAGGCCATTAAGAATAACGTTATGGGTACCTATAAGACCGCGCAGGCTGCGGCCGCTGCCGGAGTAAAGACTTTCGTTCTCATCTCCACCGATAAGGCGGTAAATCCCACCAACCTCATGGGCGCTTCCAAGCGTATCTGTGAGATGGTTATCCAGATGATGAACCGTAAAGTATCCACTACGAATTTCGTGGCTGTACGTTTCGGTAACGTTCTGGGTTCCAATGGTTCTGTTGTACCGCTGTTTCAGCAGCAGATCGCCGAGGGTGGTCCGGTTACGGTTACCCACAAAGATATCATCCGCTACTTCATGACCATTCCGGAAGCGGTATCTCTTGTTCTTCAGGCTTCCCAGTACGCCAAAGGCGGCGAGATCTTCGTTCTTGACATGGGTGATCCGGTCAAGATCGACGATATGGCCAGAAACCTCATTAAGCTGTCCGGCTACACTCCGGATGTGGATATCAAGATCGAATACACCGGTCTTCGTCCGGGCGAAAAGCTTTTCGAAGAGAAGCTCATGGATGAAGAAGGAATTCAGACCACTGCCAATAAGCTCATCTTCATCGGTAAGCCGATCGAGATGGATGACGAGTGGTTCCTTAAGAAACTGGATGAACTGGACAAGGACAGCCAGGAAGATGATGAGAACATCAAGAAGTACGTCCAGGGGATCGTACCGACGTACAAGCCGGGATCCATGTGATCCTGCCTTTTTCTTCCCATGAAGATCAAGGTGGAAAACAAGACATGGGAAGAGGTATTGGCCCTTCCGCGTCCCGAACATAGAAAACCGAAAAAGCCGAGCCGTATCCTGAGTGCAGTGATGCGGCTCGCTTCGATTCCGGATCTTCGTGACGTCAAGTTTTCCTATACGAAAAAAGATATGGAAAAAGCAGGAAAAGGACCTTGGTTCATCCTGATGAATCACGCCAGTTTCCTGGACCTGGAGATCGCCTCCAAAGTGCTTTTCCCGAAGAGATATCAGATCGTATGCACGACCGATGCACTGGTGGGAAAGGAATGGCTCATGCGAAATCTCGGCTGCATTCCCACACAGAAATTCGTCTCGGATATGACTTTGATCTCCGACATCAAACATGCTCTCACGAAGAATAAAACGTCGGTGCTGATGTATCCGGAAGCGGGGTATTCCTTCGATGGCACCGCGACGACTTTGCCGCGTAGAATGGGTGTGCTTCTTAAGGCGCTGTCTGTTCCTGTGGTCATGATCACGACTTACGGTTCCTTTACAAGAGATCCTCTTTACAATAATCTTCAAAAGCGCAAGCTCCATGTGACAGCCGAAATGACCTGCCTTCTGACCCCGGAGGAGATGAAGGAAAAGAGCGTGGAGGAGATGGATGCGATACTGGATCAGGCATTCTCTTTCGACTATTTCCGCTGGCAGCAGGAGAACAAAATTGCCATCACGGAGCCTTTCCGGGCAGACGGACTTCACCGTATCGCGTACCGCTGTGCATTTTGCGGAAAAGAAGGACATATGGAAGGAAAAGGCACGGAGCTTCTGTGTCATGCCTGCGGGGCCGTATGGGAGCTGGATGAATATGGTGTCCTGAAAGAAAAGAAGATGCCTTCTTCGGAGGAAAATGCACCGCCGTCTTTCCCGCGCAAGCATATCGATCATGTCCCGGACTGGTATACCTGGGAAAGAGAAGGGGTAAGGGAGGAGCTTCTGGCGCATACCTATTCCCTGGATACGGAAGTGGATATCGCCGTGCTGATAGACTATAAAGCACTGTACCGCATCGGATCCGGCACCCTTCATCATGACGAAAACGGATTTGTCCTGGACGGATGTGACGGGAAACTTCACTATACGCAAAAACCTACGGAGAGCCACAGTCTGAATGCAGACTATTTCTGGTATGAGATCGGGGATGTGATCTGTATCGGAAAGAAGGACTGCCTCTATTACTGCTTCCCGAAAGAGAAGGATGTGGTGACGAAAACCAGGCTTGCCGTGGAAGAATTATATAAGCTCAAAAGAGCGGAAAAGAAAAAAGGGTCTTCTAAGACATCGGAGGATACGGATTCATGACGAAAATACTGTTCCTGGCAGATCTTCATGGCAACTATACAGCCACGAAGGCTATGGAAAAAGAGATCGAAAAGATAAAGCCGGATGAGATCTGGTTTCTGGGGGATGCGGTGGGAAAAGGACCGCGAAACGACCTGACTTGTGATTGGGTACGGGAGCACTGCGACCACCACCTGAAAGGAAACTGGGATGAATGGATCTGCAGAGCCTATCGGGACCGGGATCTGCCGGACGAGAAGAAAAACCGCTTTGATCCCGGACTTCGTTTTTACTGGGAGCAGCTGGGAGGAGAGCGCGTCACCTGGCTGAACTCTCTTTCTCAGGAAGATTCGATATGGATCAGCGGACTTCATTTCCGCCTGATCCATGGCCGCACCATCGATGCACTGTATCAGCCTAGTGATCCGACGGGGACCCTGGAAAAAGGCCTGATCGGAAGTGACGGAGTCACGAAATACGATGCCGTGATCTGCGCCGATTGCCACCGCACCTTTATCCGTGCACTAAATTACGGCTATGCGCTTAATACCGGAAGCATCGGAAATGCGATCTGCCGCCCCTGGGCATCTGTCCTTCTGATCGAAGGGGAGAAGGATGCAAAGGAACCGATGCCGATCCACATGACTTCGGTATGCGTGCCTTACGATAATCAGGCAGAGGCAGATGTCGCTGCCAATACACCGGATCTTCCTTTGAAGGAATCCTACATGAAAGAGGTCCTGACGGGCGAATACAGCCGTTGATCACGGGAGGACAGCCATGAACACGACAGAGATACTGAATATGATCGATACGGGGAAACTGGACCAAGTCCTTTCCCGTCTTTATGGAAACGAGGGATCCGTTCTTTCTAAACAACGCATCCGCTGCAGAAACGCGGTAGAGACATATGCCTCTTTTTTTCCGACGAATAAAGATGAAGTGTTTCTATTTTCTGCGCCGGGCCGCACCGAGGTAGGTGGAAACCATACTGATCACCAGCATGGACGGGTCCTGGCCGCAGCTGTGGATATGGATATCCTGGCTGTCGTCGGGAAGCGGAATGACATGATGGTGAACCTGCAATCTGACGGCTATCCGATGATTTCCGTGGATATTTCGGATCTGGAGATAAAGGAGAAGGAAAAGGCGAAAACCTCCGCCCTGATCCGTGGGGTGGCGGCACGCTTTTTGCAACTGGGTGAAAAGATTTCAGGCCTGGATATCTACTCGGTGTCGTCGGTGCCCAGAGGAAGCGGACTTTCGTCTTCTGCGGCCTTTGAGGTCCTGATGGGCACGATCTTTGACCAGCTCTTTTGCGGCGGCCGAACCGGTCCGGAGGAGATCGCCCGGATCGGCCAGTACGCCGAAAATGTGTATTTTGATAAAGCCTGCGGCCTGATGGATCAGATGGTCTCTTCTGTCGGCGGATTCGTGAAGATCGACTTTCTGGACCCGCAGAACCCTTCCATTTCCCGCTACGATGTGAACCTCGAAGACGGCGGACTTTGCCTGATCGTTACGGACACCAAGGGAAGCCATGCGAAACTATCTGATGAATATACGCGTATTCCGCTGGAAATGCACTGTGTGGCGGAAGCGTTGGGACACACCGTACTTCGCGATGTCGGTGAGGAAGTGTTCTATAAAGCTCTTCCGAAACTTCGGGAAGACCCGTCTGTTTCAGAC
The DNA here is from genome assembly GCA_902794115.1 of Oscillospiraceae bacterium. Classification (GTDB taxonomy): domain Bacteria; phylum Bacillota; class Clostridia; order Saccharofermentanales; family Saccharofermentanaceae; genus Scatonaster. Next base: position 4,321 of record CADBGD010000071.1, on the reverse strand, counting down.
CGGGCGATCCTTCGGAGCGCCCATTTCTTCGCGGATGACAAGCGGGCAGAAGAAGAGGCGGAGGCGCTATCAAAAAAGGACTTTTCCCGTTTCCTGGAACTTATAAATGAATCCGGTGATTCCTCGGCGGTGTTTTTGCAGAATCTGTTCTGCTGCGATATTCCGGAGGAGCAGGGGATCCCTCTGGGCCTTCTTTTGAGCCGGAAAGTCCTTTCCGGAAAAGGTGCCTGCCGTGTTCACGGAGGTGGATTTGCCGGAACTATCCAGGCTTTCGTACCGAAAGAAAAGGTGGACGAATATATCGGCACTCTGGAAGGAGTCTTCGGAAAAGGCGCCTGTCATCTTCTGCGGATCCGTCCGGAAGGCGGCATCCGTCTGCTATAATGAAACAAGGAATTAGACATAACAGGGGAGGACAAGGACATGGTTGACGTAAAAGGAAAATGGGCATTGATCACAGGCGCATCCCGCGGGATCGGCGCACTGACCGCACTCTTTCTGGCGGAGCAGGGCTGCAATCTGATCCTTCACAGCCGCACGATCAAGCATCTGGAACATACTGCGAATGAGGCGAAGAAGAAGGGGGTGCAGGTACATACTGTATTTGCCGAGCTTTCCGAGCCGGAACAGGTGGAGAGAATGCTTTCCCGGATCGATGACTTAGGTGTTTCAGTGGATATCGTTCTGAATAATGCCGGACTTCAGATGGGGTACCGGACAGATTATCTTCATACTCCGGTTTCCGACTATGAAGTGAGCCTTCGCATCAATACGATCGCGCCGATGATGATCTGCTATCACTTCCTGCCGAAGATGATCGAAAAAGGCTTCGGCCGTATCGTAAACACTTCCAGCGGAATTGCAAACGAACCGGAACAGGCCGGCTACTCCGCCAGTAAATACGCCTTGAACCGGGTCACTGTGGACCTGGGCTCCAAGGTCAACGGCAGTGACGTGATCATCAGCCTTGCCGATCCGGGCTGGTGCCGTACGGATCTGGGCGGACCTTCTGCTCCGAACAGTCCGGAATCGACGATCCCCGGCATCGTGGTCGGTGCATTTGTAGACGATCAGGTATCCGGAAGATATTTCCCGGCGCAGGATTTCTGCGGCATGTCCCTTACTGAGGCAGTAAAAAAGGCTCAGGATCTGACTTTGTACCCGAGCCCGTTTTAATGAGATGATCCGGAAGATCCTTCCGGATCATTTTTTCGATACTTCGTTATAGCGGAATTTGGTCATGCTTCCCATACTGCCGACGGAAAGGTCGGAGGATAAGTCATGCCCGATCTGCTTTCCCGATTCGAGGAAGGAACGCATGTGCTGGTCATCTTCATCTCCGAAATCGTTGGACTTCGAAAGGACCTTAACGAAAAGGAGAATGATGCCGGCCATAGCAAAAACCGCAAGAATAGCGAAAAAGATAAACAGGAACGTAGCCATGATGCTCCGCTGTTCTTCCAGAACGGCGTCTCTGGCCAGTGTCACAGAATAAAAATACAGATTGGAAAGAGTCATCATCTTGCACCTCCCTGTCTCTTTTTCGAGAAGATAAATGTGATTACGGATCCGGAACGCTTCAGCTTATCCAGGAGCCTTTTCAGCTGACGGATAGAATAGGCGAATACGCCGCCCGCGGCTACGGCAATAGCGGCGGTGATATACTGAATGATCCCGCCGTCAGAAAAGACCAGCGCTTCTTCCAAAGAAGCATGTCTGGCGATATGAAGACCCAGCGTACTCCAAAGAAGGAAGAATAAACCGCAGGTCAAAAGACAGCTGACGATCAGAAGAGTCGCAAAAAGCACTTTATTCCAGGGAGCGGTACCGACGACTTTTCCTGTCTGGCCGTTGACCAGGAACGTGTATGGCGTCCCGTTGGGATTCAAAGTGATAAACCAGGCGGGAAGAAGCACATATCCGGTGCGCTGAAGCTTGACCTTCGGCATCGAGTGGATGTCCTTAAAAGGTGAATTCGGCGAAAGCTCGCGCATCCGGGTGTGGAACAGCATACGTGCTTTCAGTTCGGCGGTGCCGGCGGCTTTTCTGGGAGGAATATCCTGGATGTTGGAATAAAAACCCATCAGATAGGATGTGTCAAAATCCACGGCTTTTCGCATATCGTAAGGCTCCAGAAGGGCTGAATACCGGTCGTTGATAGCCTGGCAGCTTTCCACCAAAAGATCCGTAAACTCGGCTTCGCCATCGAAGATATAGGTCTTCTCGATGAATCCCACCTTATGGTTCTGGGTATCCGTGATAGTGCCGTCATAGGTGAAATACGGGATATAGATTCCACGGACGCATTCCGGTGAGATATCCTTAAACGCCTTCGGAATAAAGCGTCCCTGGTTGAGTTTCTCGGACAGATTCTTAATGGCGGTTTCTTTTTCGATGGAAAAAGGAACGATCCAGTCCGGCCGGTTCGCTTTATCGATCCGGGAGAAAACGACGGCAGTCGATCCACAGTAAATGCACCTTGTACTGATTTCGGTTCCGGAGATAATGATCTCGCCTCCGCACTGACTGCATTTATATACCTGGCAGTCATACATTTCACCGGTCAGCTCCTCCATCTCGGAGAGAGTATCGGCAATATCCTGTGGGGCTTCCGATTCGTGGTAGAAATCATCGGCATCCGGAAGATCTTTCGGATCGACGATATTTCCACAGGAAGTACATACTAATGAGTCAAAGCCGGGATCATATTCCATGGGGGCGCCGCAACCCGGACAGTTTTTAGCCATATAAATTCTCCTCTTTTTTCGTTCTTTTTCCTGACATCCTGTAGTACAGGACATAACTTCTCTTATATACTATTCTACACAGAAAAAGATAGAAAGAAAGATTGAGAATTTCAGTAAAGACACCCTTATTTTGGTCTGCAGGTGAAAATATATTCCGTATCCCAGCATAGAAGATGCGGGTGATGACGGAGGAAAACGTGATATTCCGGTACGATCTCCAGTATTTTCAGGGGAAGCGTGAACAGATCTTCACTTCGGTGATAACAGGAGACGATCAGGTCCGGTTTATCCCGGGAAATCACATCTGCGCCCCCGGAAATGGCTGAAAGCTCATTTCCTTCCACATCGAACTTGATCAGAGAAGAAGTTTCACCGGAAAGAAGAGAAGAAAGAGAACAGGCCGGGATTTCCGTGCCGTTTTCTTCCGCACGCATTTCATGCACGCCCCGGCCCCGGTTTTTCGGCACCATGCCGGTGCCATCGTGATCCGAGACCAGTGCCTGCAAAAGATGGATATCCGGTATATTCTTTGTGTTTTCAGTGAGCTTTCTGAAGTTTCTTGGATCCGGCTCCACGGCCAGGACCCGATGAAACTGCGGAAAAAGGGACGTATAGAAAGACACTGTATCACCGGTATAGGCACCCAGATCCACAAAGGTGCCTTCTACGGGGGAGAGGATCTCAAAGATCTCTTCGGAAGGACGGGCAACGGGCCGCAAAAGCCGGTAATCACCGGAAAGTTTGTAACTTAGAAGTGCCCGGAATGTATTGCGGGAGAGCGAATCTTCCAGCATGGCGCCGGCTCTGGAAAGTTCCGCTTCATGGGAAAGGTAGAAATCCCGGTCAAACAGGTTTTTACCGTATACCGGTACATCCGGCGCAAAAACTTCGCATTCTCCGGCGATCCTGTCGATATTGTCCAGTACTTCTTTCCGGCCGGTGCCAAAGGCTAGAAGCACGATCATGTCCGGAAAACGCGCTTTCAGCGCGGCGTAGCTTTCAACGGGCATACCGCGGAAGGTACGGTTTCGGACAAAGCCGTCACTGGCGAAGATCCCGGAGGCGGAAAGTCCCTCCCGGGAAAGCACATCCAGGATCTTATCGGCGCCGTTTCCGGTTCCGTAAAGAACGATGGGACGGCCGGCACTCCGCAAATATTCCCATATAGGCGTCACGCCTTCAAAAGAAGGCGTGAGGGTCGGCATATATTCAGAAATGTCAGAGGAATCACTTGCTGCCATCGGAAATATACTGCTTGTACTCCTGGCAGATGATGTTCCAATCCAGTTCGAACCGGGCCATGTGCTTCTGGAAAGCGGCACGGGCGGCAACCGGATCTTTTTCCTTGATGGCATTAAAGATCGCACGGTGATCGGAAACGATCTTCAGGTCCTTAACGGAGTGAAGACTCAGGTTACGGACACGGTCGAAATGCATGCTCATAAGGCTGACCATATAGTGGCACTGCATCTTATTGCAGATGCGGTAGATGATCTTATGGAAATTGTTGTCCAAAGGCATCAGCTTCAGCGGATCCTTATTGAGGTAGAACTCCTGAAGCTGCAGGTTCTCTT
>CADBGD010000070.1 GCA_902794115.1 Oscillospiraceae bacterium | reverse complement strand
GGCAGTATTTATCGGCGCCGATGGCATCCGCATATTCCTGGGTCAGTACCGCGCCGCCGACACAGACTTTCGCCCAGGGTGCCTGCTCACGGAGGAGCTTGATGGTCTCTTCCATCGCAGGAACGGTAGTGGTCATCAGTGCCGACAGCCCCACGATCGGAGCGTGAAGGCGGATGACCTCATCCACGACCGTCTGCTCCGGCACATCTTTGCCCAGATCGCTGACGGCAAATCCGTAGTTTTCCAGGATCAGTTTCACGATATTTTTTCCGATATCATGGATGTCTCCATGTACCGTTGCAATTACAAAAGGACAGCGCGAAGATCCGCCGTTTCCATCGTCATTTGCCGCCATGGCGACTTTGACTTCTTCAAAAGCACTTTTCGCCGCTTCTGCCGCCATAAGGAGCTGGGGCAGATAGACTTTCTTCTTCTCGAAATCCGCACCCACGATATTCAAAGCCGGAATAACTTCCGACTGGATGATCTCCAGTGGTTTCTTCTCCGCAAGCATTGCCTTTGTCAGCGTACCCGTTTTTTCTTTCAATCCACGGACGATGGCTTTCTGAAGTTCCGAGGCCGGGCCCTCGCTGGATCCTTCGGAAGCGGATGTTTCAGAACCCGGAGCTGCGCCTGCCGCAGGCTGAGCCATAGTCGGAGCCGGCAGATTCTGGGCATAGGTAATGTAATCCATGCAGTTTTCATCCATATTATGGAGGGCACGGAATGCATAGTATACGTTCATCATCTCCTGGGAATAGGGGTTCATGATCGCCGCGGAAAGCCCGTCCTGCAGGCAGATCGCGAAGAACGTCGAGGTGATGATATTTCTGCTGGGAAGTCCGAAAGAGACGTTCGAAATACCGAGAGAAGTATTTACTTTCAGATCGTGGCGGATACTGTGGACCGCCTGCATGGTGGCCAGCGCCGCCGTCGTATCGGCCGAGATCGTCATGGCCAGCGGGTCGAAGATCAGGTCTTTCTTCTCGATACCGTACTCCGCCGCTCTCTTGATGATCTTTTCCGCAATCGCCACACGCTCTTCTGCCGTATCCGGGATACCGGCCTCATCGATGGTGAGGGCGACGACAAATCCGCCGTATTTCGCTACCAGCGGGAAGATCATGCTCATGACTTCTTCTTTTCCGTTCACGGAGTTGACCATGGCCTTTCCGTTATAGGCACGAAGACCTGCTTCCATGGCCACCGGATCCGTGGTATCCAGCTGCAGCGGAAGGTCTGTGACTGCCTGAAGTTCCTTTACCGCACGAAGCAGAAAAGCCGGCTCATCAATCTCGGGAAGACCGACGTTCACGTCCAGGAGCTGCACTCCCGCGTCCTGCTGCTTCAGGGCTTCGCCGAGGATATAGTCGATATCGTTTTCACGGAGCGCCTGCTGGAAACGCTTCTTTCCTGTAGGGTTGATGCGCTCCCCGATCAGGATCGGACTTTTTCCGAATTCCACCACCTGAGTATACGAAGATACAAGGGAACGGTTCTTTTCCGTTACCGGAACCGGAGTAATGGACTTGGATTTTTCCACCACGGCACGGATATAATCCGGTGTGGTACCGCAGCATCCACCCGCGATCCGCACGCCTTTTTCCAGAAGCTTTCCGACAGACTCGGAGAACTCCGGCGGAAATACATCATAAACAGTCTTTCCGTTTTCTGCTCTCGGAAGACCGGCATTCGGTTTCAAAAGCACCGGTACAGATGCATATTCGAGATATTCTTCCACTACGCCCACCAGCTGGTCCGGGCCCAGGGAGCAGTTGGCACCGATGGCATCCGCATGCATTCCCTCAAGCATGGCGACCATAGCAGCCGGAGATGCACCCGTCATTAATTTTCCGTCAGAACCGTAGGCATTGGAAACAAATACCGGAAGATCGGTATTTTCTTTTACGGCAAGGAGAGCGGCTTTCGTATCGTAACTGTCATTCATGGTCTCGATAAACACAAGATCCACGCCTGCCGCCACACCATAACGCACGGTCTTACTGTACATCGCGACCGCATCTTCAAATTCATAATCACCATATGGCTTCAGGAGTTTTCCTAAAGGACCGATATCCAAAGCAACATATTTTTCCTGCGTGCCTGTGGAACGGGCCGCCGCCTCACGGGCATTTTTCACTGCCGCCGTAACCAGCTGTTCCAGTTCTTCATCATCGAACTTTAGTCCGTTGGCGCCGAAAGTATTACTCAAGACTACATTGGAACCTGCATCGTAATAGGATTTCTGGATCCGGATGATCTCCTCCGGATGGGAAACATTCCATCTTTCCGGAAGCTCACCGGGCTGAAGGCCCGCTTCCTGAAGAAGTGTGCCCATTCCTCCGTCGAGAAACAGAAAATGGTCTTTCATGTAGTCGAGAATATTCATACCGGATCTCCTCACAAGACAAGTCTATGCGAGGATTGTATCACATTTTCCAAAGACGTGCTTTATCGGATACCGATGATGGCCGTGACACTTTTACTCGGCGTCATCAGATAGGAATCGGACAGAATAATGCCGAGTCTTCTTTCTGCATCCAGAAGCGGCAGAAACTCCTTCTGCACCTCGATGGGAAGATCCCCATATCCCGGTGAAAAACGGTGGCAGGTACTATGTCCGAGGGACTGTGCCGCAGCATCCACTTCCGCATTAAAAAGATCGCACAGAGATTCCACCCGCTCCGCGCCCAGGCCCTGAAGCAGAAGCCCCATCTGCGGGTCGGACTTTTCAAATCTCCGGATCATTCTGTCTATACCGGATCCGACCGTCGCCGCGAAAAGCACTACCGCGCTGCAGCCTTCCAGATTATTTCTCAGTTTTTCGGATTTCTGTGCAAAAGGCAGGACCGGAAAACCGTCTTCTCCCCAGGAGATCGGCGTGACAAGAAATCCCAGACGGAAGATACACTCTTCTCTGGCAAAGGCAAGTGCTTTTGCCATGGATGCGGTAAATTTCACATCCTCTTTTACGACCTGCTGGTCACGGATCGGAATGCATGCATAGCGGAGCCACTCCATTTCGTTGAGCGGCGCATCATCGTACTCAAAGTACTGCGGAATCGTCCGCGTCTGTACCCGAAGTGATTCAATGATCCGATCTACATGCTCCATATCCTTCTCCGCTTACTTGACTCCGTAATCCTTCCACAGGATATTGGAGAGGTTATGCATAATGGCTTCCGCCACATCCGGTTTATTCATGGAATAGACGTGGACATTGGTGACGCCGTTGGCATACAGATCAATGATCTGATCTGTGGCGTAGGCGATCCCGGCCTGTTTCATGGATTCCGGATCCTGTCCGAAATAATCCACGATAGCCTTAAAACGCTGCGGCATGAAAGAGCCGCTGAGCTTGATGGCTTTCTCCACCTGGATCGCGTTGGTGATGGGCATAATACCCGGGATCACCGGCACCGTAATGCCTGCCTCACGGATCTTGTAGAGGAAGTTATAGAAAAGGTTATTGTCGAAGACCATCTGGCTGACGAGGAAATCCGCGCCGGCATCCACCTTCTCTTTCAGATGCTTAATATCTTCTCTCTGATTCTCACTTTCAGGATGGACCTCCGGATAGCATGCGCCGCCGATGCAGAAATCGTAGCCGCTCTCTTTGATCTCGCGGATCAGTTCCACCGCATGACGGTAATCCCACTTGCTTCTGTCGGTATTCTCCAGTTCCGGTGTCAGATCACCGCGGAGCGCCATGATATTCTGGATCCCCATGCTGTGGATCTCTTCGATCTTATCGTGGATCATGTCTTTCGAACTGGAAACACAAGTCAGGTGCGCCATGGTCGGCACGCCGTGCTTCTCTTCGATGGTCCTGGCGATATCGAGGGTAAAACGGGATGTTCCGCCGCCCGCGCCATAGGTGACGCTCATGAACGCCGGTTTACTCTCCGCGATCTTTTCCGTCGTTTCTTTTACGCTTTCAAAGGAAGTCTCCTTCTTCGGCGGAAACACCTCGAAAGACAGCGACATGGTCTTCTTATTCAGAATATCAATGATCTTCATGGACCTATGCACTCCATTTCATTTCATAATACACGCGCGCTCATTATACCATACGATGAAACATTGCGGACATCCGGTGGGAAAAGTGTCGGAAATCAATGCATTTCTACCACTTTTGTCGCCATTTTCTCCGTGAAACGCACATCGTGTTCCACGATCAGCATAGTGGGTCTGTATTCGCTGATCAGCTTTTCCAATTGCATGCGGGAGAATACATCCACATAGTTCAGCGGCTCGTCCCAGATATAAAGATGCGCCGGAGTCAGAAGGCTCGTCGCGATCAGGACTTTTTTCTTCTGTCCTTCAGAGAACTCTTCGATCTTTTTATCGAACTGCGCCTGCTCCAGCGCCAGCTGCCGAAGAACCGACAGGAACAAACTGTAGTCCACCTGATTCTCAAAGGCATGCATCCGAAGATCCCCGTGAAGATGAGATGTATCCTGATTGATATAGGAGATCTTCAGGTTGCTGGCCGTCTGAAGCATCCCGGAAAGTTCGATATTCCCCATATCTCCGATACCGGAAGAAGCCAGGATCGCCTTGATGAGGCTCGTCTTGCCGCAGCCGTTTCTTCCCTGAAGAAATACCCGGTCACCGTTTCTGATCTCGAAGGTGAGGCCCGAAAACACATCACTATCCGCATCCCGGTATCGAAGCGAAAGGTCTCTGGTTTCCACAAGACGGTCTTTATAGTGTTCCAGCGGGGACAGCTTCAGATCCCGGATCTGTTCGATGTCCTGAAGGAGGCCTTCTTTCTCCGCGATGTTTCTTTCCATGCGCTGTTCAAAAACCTTCACCCGTGACTCCATTTTCTTCGTCTTTGAACTGATATACGTACGGGCATTCTTCGTTCTGTCATGCTCCTTGATCGGGTCATAACCGATCTTCGTATTCTCATTTTTGGTCGCCCAGTTTTGGCTCTGCTGCATGGTGGCCTTCAGTCGCCCGATCTCTTTTAGATGTTTCTCGTTTTCGGCCTTGGCAAAAGCATCCGCCCGATCTTTGTTTTCCCACCAGGAGCTGAAGTTTCCCGCCTGCACTTCGATGGTCGAACGGTTCAGGACCAGTACGTGATCCACACATGCATCCAGAAGGTCACGGTCATGCGACACCAGAATGAATCCTTTCTTTCCGGCGAGATATTTCTTCACTATGTCCCTCGCTTCCTGATCCAGATGGTTCGTCGGCTCATCGATCAGAAGGAAGTCATTTTCCCCCGCGAAAAGCACTGCCAGCATGACCTTCGTTCTTTCGCCGAAACTGAGTGTCCGGATCGGCCGGTACAGAAGTTCCGCATCCACGCAAAGCTCCGAAAGTTCACACATCACGCGCCAGGATTCGACACCCGGCTTCCACTGTTCCATCAGTTCGTCCGCCGTTTTAGAAAGATCGTCCGGATGGATCTTATACGGAAAATAATCGCACGGCCAGTCCAGGCTGATGCTTCCACTGTATTCATATTTTCCTAAAAGGAGATTCAGAAAGGTGGTCTTTCCTTTTCCGTTTCTTCCGATAAAGCCCAGTTTCCACGAGGTATCGATCGTAAAGGAAACATGTTCGAAGATCGGGTCGAAGCTGTTTTCGTATGAAAAAGATAGATCATTTACTTTGATTTGTGCCATATCCTGCCTCTTTTCTGCCTGATGAAAAAAGTCTGTTCCTGCTATCCCGCAAAAACAGACTCATTGATTCCATGTGCAGAAAAAGGGGCTCTTCGATTCCGAAGATCCGGCCACATGAAGAAGATGATCCGTTGACGGGACACGCAAGAAAGGCCCTTTTTCAGGTCTTTTCACTTAAGCTGTATTCCTTCCACGATCATCACTTTCTCATTGGTCTACCCGACGCTCTCGGCGCTCTTTCTTCTTGATTTCGTGGCTCCCGCCACACCTTGATACTATCACCTCGAAATGCACTTGGCAAGAACATGTATACTATCCGGCTACAAAAGAGATCCCTCTCTTCAACCGGGACCGGTGAAAAAGAGGGATCTTTCATTTCTTTATCTTACTCGGCAGCTCTTACAGGGAAGGGAAACCATCGTTTCCGTCATTTCCTTCATTTCCCTCTTGAGGTGTATCCGGCATGTCAGCCAGACCCGGTCTTTCATTGGAAAGCGGAGCGAAGGGAGCCATAGTCGGCGCGGTCGATGTCGGGATCACATCCGGAAGGATCGGCTTCATCGGCTCTTCTTCCAGTGCTTCCAGTTCCTCCAGAGAATCTACCTGAGAAGCGGCGGACGGAGTTGCCCAAAGAGGTGCAGTTGCCGTCGGAGCAGAGGCGATTTCAGGTTCAGAAGATCCGGCAAACGAAGGTTTTTCCGGAGTCTCCGGTGCCGGCGGAACCACGCCTACCTGCGGAAGGCCGGTATTCTGGGCCGGAGTAAAAGGAGCCGGTTCCTCTTTCGGAGCCGGGGCAAAAGCCGGATTTGAAGGTGCCGGAGAAAAAGCATTATTAGAGGGCGCCGCCGGTGCCGGAGCAGCTGCTGCCGGAGACGGATCATTCTTCTTTCTCTTGCTCATGATGATAATGGCCACGACCACACCTGCGATGATGACTACACCACCGGCGATCACACCGATAAGCCACATCGGGAAACCATTTCCGCCCTTGAGGGAGAACTCACAGTGGATCGGTTCCTTCATATCGAGAATATTCCAGGTGTAGACACCTTCGTCTTCTTTGTATGCATTATGCTCTTTTGCGCCATTGGGAAGCTCCAGTTCAAACTTCATATATCCGCCGGACATCGTCAGTGTGCCGCTCTCCAGCTGATTTCCCTCGGCCTTTTTCTGGCTGCTGCTCACATCCCAGTCGATGATGTAGTTGTCACCATCTTTTTCCAGAGTGAATTTTTCAAATCCCATATCCGGAAGATCAGCAAGTTCATCTGCCAGTTCTTCCAGCGCAATGCCTTCTTTGGTAAGTGTATAGCCGACATACTTCTGATCTTCATTCTTATCGTCGAGATAGTCTTCCACGTTCCAGCCCAGATCTTTAAACTTTTTCATCTGGACTTCCTTATCTTCATCTTTGTCACTATTCGTCGTCACGGTCACATTCGGATCATCACTTTCAAATGAACCGGACATGTCAACGGTGGCATAAAGAACAGAAATGTCGCAGGTTCCGTCCTTTTTGACTGACGCGGTGGTTTTAAAACGGACACAGCCGGCCAGACTGAGCACGATGCCGCCGATCAGTGTGGCAGAAGCCAGCTTTTTCAGCAATTTACTACTCATAATCTCATTCTCTCCCTTCTCGCGCATTAAGCTTTTTTGAGATTTTCCTATATTACGATTGTATCGGAAGAAAATGGAAAAAACAAGAACACCTATCCCGTCAGATCCCTCTATATTCCGCATAGAGAGCAGGATAGATGTTCCTTTTTTAATTCTGATTCTGCTTTACAGGACTTTTGCCAGGAAGGTCTGAAGTCTTTCGTTCTTCGGGTGGTCGAAGATCTCTTCCGGAGTACCTTCTTCAATAATTTGACCTGCATCCATAAAGATCACCCGGGAACCCACTTCACGGGCAAATCCCATTTCGTGGGTAACCACCACCATGGTCATGCCGGATTTTGCCAGATCCTTCATTACATCCAGAACTTCTCCGACCATTTCCGGATCCAAAGCCGAGGTCGGTTCGTCAAAGAGAAGGACATCAGGAGACATGCAAAGCGCGCGAACGATGGCGATACGCTGTTTCTGGCCGCCGGAAAGCTGACTCGGATAGGCTTGCGCACGATCTTCCAGCGCAACTTTCTTAAGAAGCTCCAGTGCTTTTTCCTCTGCATCACTCTTACTCATTTTCAACAGTTTTTTCGGAGCTAAGGTCATGTTTTCCAGGATCGTCAGATGGGGAAACAGATTAAAGTGCTGGAACACCATTCCCATTTTCTGGCGGTACTTGTTGATGTCATTATCCGGAGAGGTAATGTCGATCCCTTCAAAGGTGATCGTGCCGGAAGTCGGATGTTCCAGAAGATTCAAAGACCGGAGAAAAGTGGATTTACCGGAGCCGGAAGGGCCGATGACCACCACAACTTCTCCTTTACGGATATCCGTACTGATGCCATCCAACGCATGGATGTCTCCCTTATAGTGTTTGGCCAGATCTCTGACCGAGATCAAAACTTCATTTTTCGAATTATCAGCGCTCACTGTTTCTCAGCCTCCTTTCCAGGATCGATACCATCTTACTGAAGAATATAACGATGATAAGGTAGATGCCGGCAACCGCAAGGAGCGGCGGGAAAGCATCGAATGTGCGGCTTCGGATCACGTCGCCGCCACGGGTCAGATCCTGAATACCGACGTAACCGGAGACGGAAGTTTCCTTGATCAGTACGATGAATTCATTGGCCAGAGCCGGCAGTACGTTCTTGATCGCCTGGGGAATGATGATATAGATCATGGTCTGAATATAGTTGAAGCCTAAAGAACGGCCGGCTTCAAACTGACCATTATCGATACTCATGATACCGGAACGGATTATCTCCGCCACATAGGCGCCGGAGTTAATACCAAAGGCCAGGACGGCCACCAGCATCTGGTTGGTCGAAGAGGCAAAAATGATGTAGTAGGTGATCATGAGCTGCACGACCACTGGGGTACCACGGATCACCGTCAGATAGAGCTTGACCAGTGCATTTAAAAATTTCAAAAGGATCTTTCCGAAACCCGGACGCATATCTGCTATGGTCTTATCGTGTGTACTTCTGACGATGGCAGCCACCACGCCCAGGGCAATACCGAGAAGTACTGCCAGAATTGTGATCCGAAGGGTCATCAAAAGGCCCTTCAAAAGGTACATATAGCGATCTTCGGCAATAAAATTCGTATACAGCCGGTCTTTCATTTCCGAAAACCAGCTCGACACAGATAATGCCGTACGATATGCCGCCAGATGATTCAGCATACTCATTCCCCCTCTTCAAATGTCGTATTTCCAGAGATTCTATTGTAATCGAGGGCACGCCGAAAAGCAATGATTTCCACTTTTTTCCGTGTCCCTTCATAAAAAAGGAGCGGCTCTTTCACCGCTCCTTCGATCCTCTTTTTCAAACTGACGGATTTTCAGGAAAATATCTTCCTAAGATCTTTCGTCAACCGGTCCTCCCTGGACCGATCAGCCGTTACTCGGAATATACTTCTCGATGATGGCCGGGATCGTGCCGTCTTCTGTCAGTTCCTTCAAAGCAGTATTGATCTTTTCCAGAAGCTCGGTGTTGTTCTTATTTACGCACATCGCGTACTGCTCTTCCACGTATGCGGTATCCAGGATCTTCAGACCTTCGTTTGAAGCAACGAAAGACTTTGCCGGCTCATTATCGATAACCACAGCATCGACCTTACCAGTGCTCAGAGCCAGAACAGCATCATTTCCCTTGGAGAAACGAACAACACGGTCATCGCCGATATCGCCGCTCATGTAGATGTCACCGGTGGTACCTGTCTGGACACCAACTTTATAATCGCCGTTCAAAAGTGTATCTACGTCTGTGATCTCGGAATTCTCCGGCACAATAACAACCTGCACGCCTGTTGCATATGTATCAGTGAAGTTGATTGCCTTTTTACGCTCTTCAGTAACCGTCATACCGGCCATACCGATATCGTACTTGTTGCTCTGTACACCGGCAATGATGGAATCAAATTCCACATCCTGGATCTCCAGTTCCAGGTCCAGCTTCTTTGCAACAGCTGCAGCGATCTCCGCATCGATACCTACGATCGTTGAGTTGTCATAATACTCATACGGCGGAAAATAAGCATTGGTAGCCATGACGAGCTTCCCCTTCTTGACTGTCATGCTCTTCTTGGATGCACAGCTTGCCATAGACAGACCCATGGTGAGAATCAAGCCGGCAGAAATGATTTTTGCAAATACTTTTTTCATAAGACTCCCTCCTAGTTGTGACAATAATTGCCTACCCTTTAAGTATATAGCCTCTTTTCCCCGGTGTCATTTCTATATCTGACGGAAAATCTTTGATAATTTCAGGCCTCGTTAGGCAGATAAGACAAAAAGACGGTATTTTCAGCAGTTTCCTGTATAAACAAAGCGCAGTTTCTCTCTGGCGATATCAGCAAGTTCGTATACGGTCTTCACCTTCGTAGCTTCCCGGTCCTGCATGTGAAATCTCGGAAAGAATCTGGTCACATGAAGCGGGATGGATCCGCCGACCGTGTTCCCCTCTTTATCCTTTCTGCTTGCGATCCACGAGGCGATCTCCCGCATCTCTTCCTTCGAATCATTCAGACCCGGAACGATCAGCGTCGTCAACTCCACGTGACAGGTTTTGACTGCTTCTGAAATGAACTCTTTTACCATAGGAAGATCTCCGCCCAGAACCTTGCGGTACGTCTCGTCCGAAAAAGACTTCAGATCGATATTCATGGCATCGATGTAAGGAAGGATCTCCAAAAGCACCTCCAAAGAGGCTGTGCCGTTACTGACCAGCACATTTTTCATGCCGGCATCATGGATAAGTTTTGCAGTATCCAGGATGAATTCATAGCCCACCAGTGGTTCATTATAGGTAAAAGCCAGGCCGATATTCCCCTGGTCCCGATACGCCAGCGCCACAGAAAGAAGCTCCTCCGGTTCCATCTGCCGCATAGCTTCTCCTTTTTGAAACAGTGCGACTTCTTCTCCCCAGGAGATCTCGTGATTCTGGCAGAACGGACAGCGAAGATTGCAGCCATAACTTCCCACCGAGATGACCTTACTTCCGGGACAGAAGCGGTTCAGCGGTTTCTTTTCAATGGGATCCAGCGCCAGCGACGTGATTCGCCCGTAGTTTTCCGGCACGACTTGTCCTTCCCGGCAGATCCGGGCGCCGCATATGCCACGTTTTCCTTCCGGGATCTCACAATGCCGGAAACACACTTTGCAAGTCGCCATCGCATTTACTCCTCAATCTCAGCCGGCTTATCGAAATCCGGTGCTTTTCATGCAGACAGAACTTTTACCGGTGCCGGATCACTTCGAAACGCTGGAGGAAATACTTCTCATGTTTCTGGATCCCGCCTTTACTCATGGCGATCCTGACCTGTTCAGATACGGTATCCACCCCGTCCAGATCCGGAAGCAGAAGGCCACGCCTACCGTCCCTGGTGGACACGATAACACCATATCGCTTCACGTCCAGCTCTTCTTCCGAGTCGATGTCTTCCGCTTCTCCCAGCACATCCACATTGATCTCCAGAAGAGGAAGTTCCTCCTCACGGATGGGATCAAAGCGGGGATCTCTGGTAGAAGCACTGATGGCATTGGTGGCGATCTCCAGCGCCAGGTTCTTACAGGTCGGTCCGATGGTGCCGATACAACCACGGAGCATTCCCTGCTTGTGGATCGAAACAAAAGCACCGGCCCGGGAATGCAGAAGTTCCTCTGGCACCGTCTCCCCGTCTTTCAGAAGACCCGAAAGGTCATCTGGAAGATCGATCTTCTTTCCTGTCCGGATGTAGGTTTCCAAAGAAAACCTTGCCAGGCGGACGTAAATATCGGAAGCTTCCCGCTGCGCCGACAGTGCCTTTTCCATAGAATCCAGATGGAGCTGAAGGAAGTGACGTTCCGGTGCATTTTCCGCCGAAGACGCATCCGGATAAAAAGAGATAATGCCATATCCGACACCGGTCACATCTTCGTGACTGAACACATTTGTGCGGACGTTCTTTCCGTCCCAGGCGCCGGCCATGATGACAAAAGAACGATGTCCGCATTCGGCCGCCTTGTCGCAGAAGGCTTCGCTGAAATCGAATAACTCACCGAAAGAAGCACGGCCCATCACGTCCATAATGCGGCTGTCGTACTCCGGACCTTCTTTGGAAAAGCCATACGGACCGTAGTCCTGAAGCTTATGGGAAAGGTCCCCGCTGGCCACCAGCACCACTTTTCTGTCCAGTGCATTTACCGCACGGGAAAGGATCATACCCAGCTTATAGTGATCTGTCAGCGGAAAGCCGGAAAGACCAATGCGTACAAGCTGAAAGCCCTTATATTCCTGTTCGATGAAGTAAAGCGGGACCATTGTTCCGTGATCCA
>CADBGD010000069.1:12506-20969 GCA_902794115.1 Oscillospiraceae bacterium | reverse complement strand
CTGGCAAGTAAAGCCAGCGGATACCCGATCGCAAGAGTATCTGCCAAGATCGCGGTGGGCATGAATCTGGATGAGATCCAGCTGGCCAATACTCCGGCCTGCTTTGAACCGGCGCTGGACTACGTGGTCACCAAGATGCCGCGTTTCCCGTTCGATAAGTTCCCGGCGGCCTTAAATAAACTGTCGACCCAGATGAAGGCGACCGGTGAGGTCATGAGCGTGGGACGCACTTTTGAAGAGAGCCTTCTGAAAGCCATCCGCTCTCTGGAAGACAGCAAGAACCACATCCATATGACGAAATTCGACTCCGAGCATATGAGTGTGGATGATCTTCTGGAGTACATCAAAGAAGGCACCGATGACCGGATCTATGCCATTTCCCAGCTGATGTGGCTGGGCGTGGATCACTCCCGTATCTGCGATATCACCGGCATCGATATGTTCTTCCTGGATAAGATCAAGAAGATCGTTGATTTTGAGCGGGAGATGGAAGCCAATAAGGATTCTCTGCCGCACCTTCTGGAAGCAAAGAGAATGGGCTTTTCCGATTCTTACGTGGCGGAACTGTGGGGCAAGACAGAAGAGGAGATCTATAATCTCCGTGTGGAAAAGAAGATCGCGCCGGTCTATAAGATGATCGACTCCTGTGCATCGGAGTTTGACAGCTATATTCCGTATTTTTACTCCACCTATGCTTCGGAAAATGAATCGGTGGTTTCTGACCGGAAGAAGGTCATCGTACTGGGTTCCGGACCGATCCGTATCGGTCAGGGCGTCGAGTTTGACTACTCCACCGTACATGCGGTGCGCACCATTCAGGAAATGGGCTATGAGGCCATCGTTATCAACAACAACCCGGAGACGGTCAGCACCGACTATACCACAGCGGATAAGCTCTATTTCGAGCCGCTGACCGCAGAAGATGTCATGAATGTCATCCATCTGGAAAACCCCATGGGCGTCATCGTCACACTGGGCGGCCAGACAGCCGTTAACCTGGCGGATGCGCTCCATAAGCGCGGCGTCAAGATCATCGGCACCGACTGCGACGCCATCGAAAAAGCAGAGAACCGTGATGCATTTGACGCAGTGATCAAATCTCTTTCGATCCCGAATCCGAAGGGTGAAGCGGTGACCGATATTCCCACCGGTATCCAGGTGGCGGAAAAGATCGGCTATCCGGTTCTGGTCCGTCCGTCTTTCGTGCTTGGCGGCCGTGCCATGGAGATCGTCGCCAACGAGACCATGCTGGTGAAGTATCTGAAAAACGCGGTTGAAGTAGACGAAGATAAGCCGGTCCTCATCGATAAATACCTTGTGGGTAAAGAAGTCGAAGTGGATGCCATCTGCGACGGAGAAGAGGTCTTTATTCCGGGTATTATGGAACTGGTTGAAAGAACCGGTGTTCATTCGGGTGACAGTACCAGTGTGTATCCGCCGTTCTCCATTACCGAATCGGTCAAGGAGACCATCTGCGATTATACCCGCCGTCTGGGTCTGGGTATCGGTATCGTAGGTCTTTTCAATATCCAGTTCATCGTGGATAAGGATGACAGCGTCTATGTCATCGAGGTCAACCCCCGTGCGTCCCGTTCGGTACCGTTCCTTTCCAAATCCACGGACCGGAATCTGGTTACGATCGCCACCCGTGTCATGCTGGGCGAAAGCTTAAAGGCACAGGGCATTACCGAACTGACTCCGCCGAAGAAGACATCCCGCTGGTACGTCAAAGCACCGGCATTCTCCTTCCAGAAACTGGATGGTATGGATTCTTATCTGTCACCGGAAATGAAGTCCACAGGTGAAGCCATCGGTTACGATACGAGACTGAACCGTGCGTTCTATAAGGCGCTGCAGGCATCGGGCATCAAGATGAAGGATTATGGTACCGTTATCGTTACTCTGGCTGATGAGGATAAAGAAGAGGCACTGCCGCTGATCCGCCGGTTCTACGAACTGGGCTTTAATATCGAGGCCACCATCGGTACCGCCAACTTCCTGAAAAATCACGGCATCCGTACCCGTATCCGCGGAAAATTAAGTGAAGGCAGCACCGAGATCCTGGATTCCATCCGGGCCGGATATGTCAGCTATATCATCAACACCCGTGCTATTCTTTCCGGTGTGCATTACGAAGATGGCGTGGCGATCCGCCGCTGCGCGATCCAGAATGGTGTCACCATCTTTACATCCCTGGATACAGTAAAGATCGTGCTGGATGTTCTGGAAGAAACGATCCCGGGCATCTCGACGATCAACGCCTGAGGATAAAGATCGCGCCCCCGAAAGGGCGGAAGGAAAAATACGAAAAACAAGGCCATATGCAGGTTCGGCCGGATTCATGTTACAATAGTTCCGGAATGAGGAAATGGCTCCAGAAGGAAAAGATGGAGCCGAAGATGCCTTTTACGGAGGTAGGGTGGATGCAAAGGATCCGAAAGATCGCATATGGTCTTTTTCTATGCGTGCTGATTCTGGCACTTTCCGGTTGCGCAAAGAAAAAGGAAAAGGTCATTTACACGGTCGGACAGGAAGTGCAGATGGGCTCGTATGAAGGTTCTTCGATCGAGTGGATCGTGCTGGATGTACGGGATAACGGAGATGCGCTTCTGATCACGAAATATGTGCTGGAAATGAAGCCTTATCACGATGAAAAGACGAATGCCGACTGGGAGCACTGCACGCTCCGTACATGGCTCAACGGAAGTTTCTTCGACAGTGCATTTACCAAAGAAGAAAAGAAAGCAATACTATCTTCGAAGATCGAAAATCCGGATAATCTCGAGTTTTCTATTTCCGGCGGAAATGCCACGGAGGACCGGATCTTCCTTCTGAGTTTTGATGAAGCCAATCAGTATTTTCAAAAGAGCAAAGACAGAAGATGTCTTCCGACAGATCTGGCGGTGGAGCATGGGGTCATGACGTCACTTAAGGGATCGTCGAAAGGATGCGCGCCCTGGTGGCTGCGCTCTCCCGGACGGGATCCGCATTCGGCGGCCTGCGTACGGGATTTCGGCTATGTCTTAAGTTCCGGATATAATGTGTACTATGAAGGATATGGTGTCCGCCCGGCTATGTGGGTGGAAGCCTGATAAAAAGGAGTCCGGATATGAGTGAAGAAAGGATTGCGCCTGAAAAAGAGAAGACGAAAAAGAGACGTGCCGTTCCGGTGTCGGTATTTGTGGGCATCGCTCTGTTTATCCTGATTTCCGCCACGGTTTGTCTTTATGCCGTAGAGCAGAGGAAAAAGATGATTTCCAATCTGGACAAAAGGCTGGGTCAGAGGAAGGATAAGATCACTTCTTTGGACCAGTGGTATATGGATGCGGTAAAGGCGTATGAATCAAAAAACGCGCAAGACGATGAGAGCGAAAGTGTGGTCGCCTCCTTTGTGCGGGTCAACCGGATGGACAATGGATATGTGATTGCGGACGGGCGGACCGTTCTGATCACTCCGGATCTAAGGGATACCTACACCATAAGCATCAGCGCGCCTTTTTTGCAGGATGATCTGGATACAGATGAAGAATATACGGAAACATATAAAAAGGACAGTTATTCTGCCTTTGCTATCCCTGATAAAGACTTCTCATACAACTATGAGTCTGCGCCATATTCCACACTGATCGTTGATCCGGATGAGGATTCGGTCTTTGTAAAAGATGACATCCCGTATATCTGCTACGGGGGATATATCTACCGGGAAACATTCCTATATGATTCCGATGGAGATAAAGTACTCATGGGAATGGAAGGAATAAATGCCCAGAGTGTGGAAAACCGGGAGCTTCGCGCCGCTGCTTTTTCCTATGTACAGATGGACACTACTGAAAACCAGAAAGAGCCGCCTG
Organism: Oscillospiraceae bacterium; assembly: GCA_902794115.1. GTDB lineage: Bacteria > Bacillota > Clostridia > Saccharofermentanales > Saccharofermentanaceae > Scatonaster. Next base: position 17,118 of record CADBGD010000069.1, on the reverse strand, counting down.
TCCGTTTCGGCTTTGAGGGGAATTACCGGTATTGTGTGTTTTATAGTTTGACCGGGTACAGTATTCCCCAGCTGAAAGATAATGAATTGAACGCACTCCATGTGGATGACCGCACGGGCTATACGGAGATCGATCTGGGTTATAACTCCGGGGATTTTTTGTATATTTATTCCTACACAGTGATCTTTCAGGATGCGGGACCGGAATTTTCTTCCTGGAGGAATCAGGTGGTGACGGCCGGTGTGATCGGTCTTGTGATCTTTACTATACTTCTTGCCGGCACGATTCTTTTGGAAAAGAAAAACAGAGAGGTCAGCGATTCCGAGGAAGAGAATACCGGTTCTACGGGAAATGCATCCGCGGGGAAGATCAGCAAGGACATTACGGATCTTCTGATGGAAAAGATCGATGCGGCGGAAAGCTCCATGGGCCCTAACGGATATCTGGAAGAAATCCGGGAGACCATCGAAAAGATGAAAAAATAGCGATATTTATGGATATTTTTTGTTTCCAGATCGCCGCAAGAAATGGTACGATGAAGGTGGGCCGGCTCTTCGAAGACCGGTGTGTGAATCGATTTCATTATGTGCGGCGCATTGGGTTTTGCGCCCGGAAAAGGAGCGTATCTATGTTTGATTTTCAGTACTATACTCCCACAAAAGTGGTTTTCGGAAAGAATACAGAGAGTCGTGTGGCAGACCTGATCAAAGAGTTCGGCGGCAAAAAAGTCCTGATTCATTATGGTGGCGGGAGCGTCGTCCGTTCCGGACTTCTTTCCCGTGTGACAGATACACTGGATCAGGCGGGGATCGCCTATGTGACTTTGGGCGGCGCAGTACCGAACCCGCATCTTGGTCTTGTATATGAAGGTATCGAGCTCTGTAAAAAAGAGGGCGTGGATTTCCTTCTGGCAGTCGGCGGCGGCAGCGCCATCGACTCGGCAAAAGCCATCGGCTACGGTGTGGCCAATGAAGGTGATGTATGGGATTACTACGACTATAAGAGAAAGGTCAATGCCTGCCTGCCGCTGGGCGTCATCCTGACGATCGCGGCCACCGGAAGTGAGATGAGTGATTCTTCTGTTATCACGAAGGAGGAAGGACTGGTCAAGCGCGGATACAGCAGTGATTTCGGCCGCCCGAAATTCGCGATCATGAATCCGGAACTGACTATGACACTGCCGGATTACCAGACAGCCTGCGGATGCACCGACATCATGATGCACACCATGGAGAGATATTTCACCCAGGGCGGCAATATGGAGATCACCGATGCTCTGGCAGAAGGACTTCTGCGTACAGTGAAAAAGAATGCCGTGATCCTTCGTGACGATCCGAGAAACTATGAGGCCCGTGCGGAAGTGATGTGGGCAGGAAGCCTGGCGCATAACGGTCTGACCGGATGCGGCAATGACGGCGGCGACTGGATGACCCATAAGCTGGAGCATGAGCTGGGCGGCCTTTACGATGTGGCACACGGTGCCGGACTTGCCGCGATCTGGGGAACCTGGGCACGTTTCGTTTTCGAGAACTGCCTGCCGCGCTTTAAGAAGTTTGCCCTGAATGTTATGGAAGTTTCCGATGAAGGCACCGATGAGGAGATCGCGCTTCGCGGTATCGAAGCCATGGAAGACTTCTACAGAAGCATCAACATGCCGACCAATCTCCGTGAGCTGGGCGTCAATCCGACCGAAGAAGAACTGGCGCTGATGGCGAAGAAGTGCGCAGTCGGTGTCGGCGGCGAAAAGGGCTCTGCAAAGGTCTTAAATGAGGAAGATATGCTGGCCATTTACCGGGCGAGCATGTAAGACCTGACGGGGAGAGAACACAGACATGAAAAAACTGAAAGTATTACTTTTAAACGGAAGCCCTCGCTCCAACGGTAATATTGCGGCGGCGCTTCATGAAATGGAAACTGTCTTTGAAAAAGAAGGCGTGGAATATGAGACCGTCCAGCTGGGAAAACTGGATATCCGTGGATGTCTCGCTTGTGAATCCTGCGGCCGTCTCGGCAAATGTGTGATCGACGATGTGGTCAATGAACTGGCGAAGAAGTTTGAAGAAGCAGACGGCCTGGTAGTCGGATCCCCGGTCTACTACGGTTCGGCCAACGGTACACTGATGTCCTGCCTGCAGCGCCTTTTCTACAGCTCGTCTTTCGATAAGAGCCTGAAAGTCGGTGCCAGTGTGGTCTGTGCCCGCCGTGCCGGATGTACCGCCACTTTCGATGAACTCAACAAGTTCTTTACCATCTGCAATATGCCGGTGGCCACAAGCCAGTACTGGAATAATATCCACGGCGGCGCACCGGGAGAAGGAAAAGAAGACGGCGAAGGCCTTCAGACCATGCGGGTGCTGGCCAGAAATATGGTCTTCCTCATGAAGAGCATTGCGCTCGGAAAAGAGCAGCTTTCCCTTCCGGAGCAGGAAGAGCACGTCTGGACCAACTTTATCTGATGCGGTAGAAAGCGCTTTTTCCGGCATATCCGGATCAGCTTTTTTCTGGTATTCTATTACGGAGTAAGGCATCGAAAAGGAGAATTGCGGATAATGGAGAAGACACCCTGCCTGGTCAGTATCGACAGTGCATTTGCCGAAGAAGGAAAACGGTATGAGGGCACCTTCGAACAGACGGAGGATAGGATCCGGGTAGCCTGGACCCAGCCGGAAGAAGAAAAGGGACAGGGAGACAATCACTTCCTTTTGTCCTACCGGGTGAAGGAGAAGGTCCTGAATATGACCCGAAAGGGCGAGGCGGAAACGGAGATGGTTTTCCAGGCCGGCGAAAAGACCGAAGGCATCATGCGGACCGCCCACGGGGATTTCGACCTTTCCATGGAGACTTTCCTGATTTCATTCTTCCCGGAAGAGGAAGATGTGGAAAAGGAGATCGATGGGGAAATGTACCTGGTGAAAAAAGCGGTACTGCACTACGACCTTTGTTTTCCGCAGCAGGAGCCGATGCGAAATGAGATGACATTTCAAGTGCATCTGCGTAAGTGAAAATATAACTGAATCAGTGATTTCCGGGACCCGTGGCAGCACGGGTCCTTTTTTTCCGAAAAATTGAAAAAAGAGAGTAGACAGACCCGGCATCGAGTGATATTATCTTTTGGTTTTGGAAAAACTCCCCAAAGCCCCCCAACAGAAAACGAAACTGCAAAAGAAAAAGTGCAGAAAGATCTGCCAAGGAGAGTTTTATGAAAACAACTTGTATCCGCACCGACGACGGGCGGGAAGCCTTATCTACGATCCATGTTTCATTTACTGAGGGAAATATTGTTGCCCTGACTGTTTTCTGCCATCCCGGCGAGATGTCCTTTCAAGGGGAATTAGGCGGGCAGGAGATCGAAGACGGGATCCTCATCTATAACAAGACCCGGAAAGAATATATCGAATATGCCCAGGGCAATTCCGCAAACACGTTTCTTTTTGAGATGCCGGAGGGAGAAGTGGAAATCTACGGGTATTTTCAGTGCCAGATGTATCAGGTCACCCTTCCGGAGATCTTCGGCGGAAAAGGGAAAATGATCTTTGAGATCAATGAGATCTCTCAGGAGCAGGGCGCATCGCTTTCCGGTGTGCGTGTCGGAGACGAGGTGGAGTTCCTGATCAATAATCTCTGGATGAAAGAGCCGTATATAATTAAGAAAATGGTATATACTTGTTCCTGTATGCGCCAGCCGGTGGAGATCGAGGTGGAGAACGTGGAAGGCGGAAATTTCATGTTCCGCGGGGCCTTTACGATGCCGGCCGACGATGTGCGGATCTCGGTCGAATAAGATTTTTAATGCGTTTTTGCAAAATGTATAAGAAAACCCCTTGCCAAAAGAAAAAATTATGTATAAAATCTTTCGGTAACGTAAGGAAACTTGCTTGACAAAGCAGTTCCATTAGTGCATAATATCATTCGCGCCTCAAGATTTCGTGTGGCTGCGAAGTTATAAATTGAGTGACTTTAAGTAAGTATTGGAGGTGGATGCGATGGCTCATCCGAAGCGTAAATGGTCTAAAGCTAGAACTTCTCGTCATAGAAGTGCCTGGAAGCTCGTGTTGCCAGGATTGGTAGAGTGCCCCAATTGCCACACTAAGATGTTGCGCCATAAGGTTTGCAAGACCTGCGGTTATCTTGATGGCAAGGAGATCATCAATAAAGCTGATGAGATTGCTTAATAGCTAATCGAAGTACTACTACGAATAATCGGCAGTGTTTCTACTAAACCAAGTTGAATCACTGCTTTTTTTCTGTCATCTGCCCCTATGGCAGGGAGTTGGCCATATTAGGGGAATAAAGGAAGACTTTGCGAAAGGAGAAAAAGGATGGGAAAACCGGTCGTGGCTATCGTAGGACGCCCGAATGTGGGTAAATCCTCGCTGTTCAATGCGCTCTATGGTGAGCGGATCTCGATCGTGCACGATGAGCCGGGTGTGACCCGTGACCGGATCTATGCGGAATCGGTCTGGCGGGAGCGCGAGTTCATCATGATCGATACCGGCGGTATCGAACCGAAGTCCGAAGACGTGATCTTAAAGGGCATGCGTATGCAGGCGGAGATCGCCATCGAGACTGCGGATGTCATCCTTTTCATGTGTGATCTTCAGTCAGGCCTGAC
>CADBGD010000069.1:0-12490 GCA_902794115.1 Oscillospiraceae bacterium | reverse complement strand
CGTAAAGCTAACCGTCCGGTGGTGCTGGTGGTCAATAAAGTGGACCATGTTGGTGAGCCGCCGGCGGAATTGTATGAATTCTATAATCTGGGTCTGGGCGAGATCTATCCGATCTCCGCGTCCCACCGCCTGGGCATCGGCGAGATGCTGGATGCCATTTATGAGCATTTCCCGAAGGAACTGACGGATGAGGAGAATAATGATACCATCCGTGTCGCGCTGATCGGTAAGCCGAATGCCGGGAAATCCTCTCTTTCGAATTATATGACCGGTTCCGAGCGTTCTATCGTTTCGGATATCCCGGGTACCACGAGAGATGCCATCGACTCTCTCGTCGAGAATAAGCACGGATCCTTCACTATCGTGGATACCGCCGGACTTCGGAAAAAGGGCCGGATCGAGGATGCCGTTGAGAAATTCAGTATGATCCGCTCCCTTTCCGCAATTGAAAAAGCCAATGTCTGCGTCATCCTGATCGATGCCACAGAAGGCGTGACGGAGCAGGATACGAAGGTGGCCGGTTACGCCCATAATGCCGGTAAAGCCTGTATATTCGCCGTAAATAAATGGGACCTGATCGATAAAGAGACAGGAACACTGGAGGCCATGGAGCGCCAGCTCAAGGATCGATTCGCCTTTATGAGCTATGCGCCGGTGGTCTTTATTTCTGCCAAGACCGGTCAGCGTGTGGATAAACTTTTCGAACAGATCAAGCGGGTCTATGAAAATGCCGGAAGAAGATTAAAGACCGGTATGCTCAATGACCTCATCACGGAATGTGTGGCCATGGTGCCGACACCGCAGGATAAGGGAAAGCACTTAAAGATCTACTACGGGACACAGGTGGCGGTCTATCCTCCGCAGTTCATCCTGTTCGTCAATGATCAGAACCTGATGCATTTCTCATACGAGCGGTATCTGGAGAACCAGCTCCGAAAGAATTTTGATTTCGCCGGTACGCCGATACGAATATACATGAGGGAAAAAGATAAGAAGAAGGACTTAAAACCAGAAGGGAATGACAAGAAGTATGACAAAGATTGAGAACCTGAGAAACATCGCTATTATCGCGCACGTTGACCACGGTAAGACCACTATCGTTGACTCGATGCTGAAGCAGGCGGGTATCTACCGTGAAAATGAGCAGATCGTGGAGCAGGTCATGGATAGTAATGACCTGGAGCGTGAGCGTGGTATCACGATCCTGGCTAAGAATACGGCTATCTCCTATAAGAACTACAGAATCAACGTAGTAGACACCCCCGGCCATGCTGACTTCGGTGGTGAGGTAGAACGTGTACTGAAAATGGTAGACGGCGTACTTCTGGTCGTAGACGCATATGACGGACCGATGCCGCAGACCCGTTTCGTTCTTAGAAAAGCACTTGAAATGGGACTGAAGCCGATCGTCTGCATCAATAAGATCGACCGTCCGGATGAGCGTGCTCTTGAGGTCGTAGATATGGTCCTCGAGCTCTTTATCGAATTGGGCGCCGACGATGAGCAGATCGATTTCCCGATCATCTACACATCCGGTAAGGTTGGTCTTGCCACCACGGATCTTCAGGAATATATCGACGGAAAAGATCTGGATTTCTGCCCGCTTCTGGATGCGATCATCGAGAATATCCCGTGTCCGGAAGGAGATACCGAAGGACCTCTGCAGCTCCTCGTAAGTAACATTGACTCTGATCCGTATATCGGACGTATCGCCATCGGCCGTATCGAGAGAGGTACGATCAAGCAGAACCAGCCGGTGGTCGTCTGCACATACGATGACAACACCACGAAGAACGCACGTATCGTTAAGCTTCTCCGCTTCCAGGGCCTGGGCCGTCAGGAAGTCCAGGAGGCTTCCGTCGGTGAGATCGTCTGCGTTGCCGGTATTCCGGAGATCAACATCGGTGATACCATCTGCGCCCAGGACTGCCCGGAGCCGCTGCCGTTCGTCGATATCGATGAGCCGACTATCGCCATGACCTTCTCCGTAAACGACAGCCCGTTTGCCGGTCAGGACGGTAAGTTCGTCACATCCAGACACCTCCGTGACCGTCTCTTTAAAGAGATGGAGACCAACGTTTCCATGAGACTGGAAGAAACAGATACCACTGAAGCCTTCGTAGTGAAGGGAAGAGGTGAGCTCCACCTTTCCATCCTCATTGAGACAATGCGCCGTGAAGGCTACGAGTTCCAGGTATCCCGTCCGCAGGTTATCCTGAAGGAAGTGGATGGCGTGCTTTGTGAGCCTGTTGAAATGCTACTGATCGACGTTCCGGAAGATTATGTGGGCGCCGTTATCGAAAAGCTTGGTGCCAGAAAAGCCGAGATGGTCAACATGTTCCCGCCGGAGAAAGGTTATACACGTCTGGAGTTCAAAGTACCGTCCAGAGGTATCCTCGGCTACCGTACCGAGTTTTTGACCGACACTAAGGGCAATGGTATAATGAACAGCGTAATTAGTGGCTTTGAGCCATATGCCGGCGATATCGAGACACGTTCCCACGGTGTACTGGTAGCGTTCGAGAGCGGTGAGGCAATGACTTACGGTCTTTATAATGCACAGGAGAGAGGACAGCTCTTCATCGGCGCCGGAACTCCGGTCTATGAGGGCATGATCGTCGGTATCAACCCGAAAAATGAGGATATCACGGTCAATGTCTGCAAGAAGAAGCACGTTACCAATATGCGTGCTGCCGGTTCAGACGATGCACTTCGTCTGACTCCGCCTCTGAACTACAGCCTCGAGCAGTGCCTCGAGTTCGTAGGTGATGATGAGCTCTGTGAAGTAACACCGAAGAACATCCGTCTTCGTAAGAAGATCCTTTCTACTGAACTTCGTGCGAAGGACCGTGCCGCGAAGAAGAACAGCTGATAACCCACGCCTTGACCGGGATTTATTCCCGGCCGGGTGCAGGTGGAAGGAGATAGAGACGTCATGTTCTCGAAAAAGGTATCGATCGCATTACGTGTGCTCGTGGTCGTGACCGCCCTGATCGTTTGCGGCGTGATCGGCGTCTTTTTGGGGTATAACTATGTCATTTCCCAGAACACCCGTTTTAAGAATCTGGAAAAGTCCATTGCCAGCGGAGATCTGGTGATCAATCAGGACACCCCCGGTGCCGTGATGATCGTGATCCGTTCCGGTGACACCACCGGAGATATTGCCGAGAATCTGAAGAATGCAGGATTGATCAAGAACACCATGACATTCTCGATCATGAGTAAGTTCAACGGATTCGACGGCGGCTATCTGGCCGGTACCCATTTCCTGACTCCCGATCTGACTTATGACGAGATGATGTATATGCTCTGCCAGGAACCGGAAGTGGTACGTATTACCTTCCCGGAAGGCATCACCTATGAACAGGTGAAGGCCACGTTGAAAGAGAAGGGTTTATCTTTCAACGAGAAGCGCCTGGATGAGTGCATGAACAGCCCGGACCTTTTCGTTAACTATTCTTTCGTATCCGCTATTTCCGCAAGCGAGGACAGAGATTATATCCTTGCCGGATATCTTTTCCCGGATACCTATGATTTCGATATGAACGCCAGTGAAGAAGAGATCCTCTCCACCTTCCTGCGGAATATGAATAATAAGCTCTATGATGAGTTCTACGAGCGTGCCAATAAGCTGGGCATGTCTATGGATGAAGTCATTACCCTTGCGTCCCTGATTCAGAAGGAGACCTCGAATAAGACGGATATGCTTTATATTTCCGCCGTATTCCATAACCGTTTGAATTCCGAAGATCCGGATATGCAGTTCCTGGGTTCTGATGCCTCGATCAACTTCCTTCGTGAGAAGTCGGGCATGAGCCATGTGTGGGCGGCATCAGAGCAGGATCTGGAGATCGACAGCCCGTATAACACCTACAAATACAGAGGACTTCCGCCGGGACCGATCTGCATGCCAAGTCTGGATGCGATCCAGGCGGCATTGTATCCGGAGCCGAACTGCAGCTATATGTATTTCTGCGCCAAGGGAGACGGCCGTACTGCCTTTGCCGTGACGAAGGAAGAACACGATGCCAACGTGGAGAAATATAGAGAGAACTGGAATAATAACGCGGTGATCGAGGACGAAGGTCCTACAGGCGACGAGGGCTGATACCTCCCGTCCAAGGAAAGGAATATCCCATGACAAGTGCATTACGCGCGCCGGAAGTGCTTTCTCCGGCCGGAAATCTTGAGAAACTGAAGACGGCGGTAGCTTATGGCGCCGACGCTGTCTACATGTCCGGGAAATCCTTCGGTCTTCGTACTTTCAGTGATAACTTTACCCATGAGGAAATGAAGGAAGGCGTCGAATATGCCCATTCCCACGGCGTGAAATGCTACTGCACCGTGAACGTGATGGCGCATGAGGATGATATTTCGCATCTGGATGAAGAACTTCTTTTCCTTTCGCAGATCGGCATGGATGCGCTGATCGTTTCCGATGCCGGTATTTTCCGTAAAATCAGAAAGCTGACGCCGGATATGGAGATCCATATCAGTACCCAGGCCAGTGTGACGAACAGCGAAGGCTGCATGTTCTGGTATGAAATGGGTGCCAAGCGGATCGTGCTGGCCAGAGAACTGACTTTGGAAGAGATCAAATCCCTCCGTGCGAAACTTCCGATGGATCTGGAACTGGAATGCTTCGTACATGGAGCCATGTGCGTATCTTATTCCGGCCGCTGTCTTCTTTCGAACTATTTTACCGGCCGTTCGGCCAATTCCGGCAGCTGTGCCCAGCCCTGCCGCTGGGGATACTATGTGGTAGAAGAGAAGCGCCCGGACGAGCTGCTTCCGGTTTCCGAAGATGAAAGAGGCACATATATCTTTAACTCGAAAGATATGTGCATGATCGAGCATATTCCGGAACTGGTTTCTTCCGGGATCACCAGCTTTAAAATCGAAGGGCGGATCAAGGGTGCTTTTTACGCGGCTTCCGTCACAAAAGCATACAGGGAAGCAGTGGATCTGTATATGAAGGATCCCGCTCATTATGCGGAAGACCCAAGATGGAAAGCCCTTCTGGAACGTACGGTGCATAGAGAATTTGCAACCGGCTTCTACTATGACCGGCCCGGTGAAAACGCCCAGATCTTCCCGGATAAGACATACCATCGGCCGGCGTTTGTTGTCGGAATGGTGACCGGCTATGACGAAGAACGGGGATGTGCGATCGTGTCCCAGAGAAATAAGATGTATCAGGGGGATACCCTTCATGTGCTTATGCCTGACGGCTACTGTGAGCCTATTATTGCAGGGGAGATGTGGGATGAGAACGGAAATCCGATCGAGTCTACACCTCATGCCGAAATGACGTATTATCTGAAAGTCGAAAAACCACTTCCGGCATACTCTTTCTTAAGCCGCGACGGCGATAAAGATGAGGGCATCTTCGCTTCCGGAGAGAAGCCGGCACAATCGAGGTCATGAAACTATGAAAACTTTGGGAAATGTACTATGGATACTGTTTGGCGGATGGCTCTGCGCGCTTACCTGGCTTATTGCCGGATGCCTGTGGTGCATCACGGTCGTTGGCGCGCCTGTGGGACTTCAGTGTTTCAAATTCGCGACACTCTCGTTCCTGCCTTTTGGAAAGAAGATCGAAAATGATGGCGGAGGCGTATCCTGTCTTCTCAATGTATTCTGGTTCTTCTTTTCTGGAATCGAACTTGCGATCGAGCATTTCTTTATCGGACTTCTGATGTGCCTGACGATCGTCGGTATTCCGTTCGGCAAGCAGTACTTTAAGCTTGCCCACCTTGCACTGGCACCGTTCGGAAAGAAGATCACAAGCGGGGAGAGAGAGTAAAGACCCGAAAAGAAAAACGGTTTTCCGATAGTGAAGAAAACAGTTTATTTTTTATTTTTCTGCTTCCGCGTCAGTTTCCGTGGAGACATCGGCTGCCGCAGCTCCGGAAGCCTCTTTTCTGACAGTTTTCCTCGTCTTTCCGGCACGGCTTCTGCGGCTGTTGATCATGGCTTTGCTTTCTTTAAATACTTCACTTAGTGTCGGACGGTCGCCGTCGTTTTTCTCATCCGGTTCTTTCGGTTCTTTTCCTACGTTTTTCTTATCTTCCTCGTCATCACTTTCCGAAATACGGTGAAGGATCTGAGCGATAAAGCGGCGCATTTTCTTATCCCAGGAGAAGACCTTCATGGTATGGATGATGATGATCATGACGACCGGTCCCAGCAGGAATCCCAGCGCACCCCAGACATAGACACCGATGATCATGCCGAGGATGGTGGCCAGCGGATGAAGGTTCAGTGACTTTCCGAGGATCCTCGGTTCGATGGTCTGACGGATGACAGTCATGAGAGCCATACCGATAATGAGGATGATCATCGCACGGATATCACCGTTGATCGCCACGTAGACCGTCATAGGAATCATCGTGGCAGATATGCCCAGAACCGGCATGAAGTCCAGTACGGCAGTAATAGTGGCGAAAATCGCGGCATACTTGACGTCGGCGATTTTGAACACGATCCAGGATTCCACAAAGGTGATGATCAGAAGGACCATATATCCGCCGAGTACACGGAACAAGGTGTAGGAAAGACGGTCCAGAAGACGCAACGTACGCATACGGAAACGCTGGTTTTTGATGTTGTTGGCAAAGAAGCGCATCATGGAGCGGCTGTCGGTGATGAAATAATAGCCGGACATGATGACTGCGATGATGTAGAAGATGATCATCGGGAGGTTTCCTACAAAATCTAAAAGGGAACCGGCCACATGCTCAAAGATCTGGAAAGCATAGGTTCCGATATTATCCACGAAGGAATAGGCATTTTCCCGGATCGTCTGGATGGTGCTTTCACCGAAGAACCGGGAAAGATACGACAGTGCATTTTCCACGGCATCCGAAGCCATCTGGGAAAGAGAAGTATTATTTTCTGCCATGGAGGCAGTGAGGGACTTGACGTAATCCAGCGCATTGGAGATCTGAATAATCAGCGCGCCGATGGCCCAGATCATGCCGGCAAAAACCAGTACCAGAAGGAGGACATAGACCAGAAGGGTCACGCGTGTCCTCTGGGAGTATTTCTTTTCACCGACAGCAGGGAAGAAGAAGCGGATGAGCGCGTTCGGCTTTTTGGTGGCCGGAGCCGGAACATAGCCGCGGTCCTTGTTCTTTTTTCTTTTCCTTCTGCTGGAAATGTTTAATATCGCATCGGCGATCATACGGGACGCTTTGGCCAGAACAAAGCCGATCAGAAACGGCACAAAGATGATAATGATCTTACTGGCAAAGAAAAGAAGTCCGGCAATAATGGCAGCAAAAAGCAGATATTTCACTGTGGCCATGACAGTGGCACGATCTCGTAAATATCTTTCATTACTATCCATAAAAGACTCCTCACCCGATGAAAATGAAACGGAACGTTCTCATTATATCACGATTTCCGGGGGAATGACCGAGGAAAGAAGGGCTCAGAGCGAGACCCAGCAAAGGAATAAAAGCGCAACGCCAAGGAAGAAATCAATGTGGAACTGGTCCCGAAGCGGGATCGCAAGCGGCTTTCCTTCTTCGGAATTGCAGGAAGCATCCTCGTTCTTCAATCTGTAACGGACGTAAATGAACTGCCGCAGAAGGACAATGATCATGACAAGTCCCAGAATAAGGCCGATGATCGAGGCATAAAGCGTGGTGCGGCTATAGTCCAGCGCGTTCTGCACCATGGATGGATCCTGGGTCGGAAGGACACGGGAAAGGAAAACGTTGATGCAGAAAAGGCTGATCCGTGTCAGGATGGAACAAAGCGTGCTGTCTGTGCAATAACGTACCGTAGAGGCGATCAGGGCGATGATCAGGAACGAAAGGAATTCCAGCCGGTTCATGGCAAAAAGGGTGCTGATAAGGGCAGGAAGCGGGATGCGGATCCACCACTTATCCGGAAGTACCGAGTAGACAAGGCCACGGAAGAACAGCTCCTCGATCAGAACCGGAAGGAGAAGGCCGATTACCAGAAGGAGAAGAATACTCAGGGTGGACTCTTCCGTGGTGACATAGTAGAACAGTTGGGAAGGGATCGGGTTTTCCATCCGCAGTTCCAGATAGATAAAGAGGTTGTGGACGGAAACGGACAGCATCATGGCCGGAACGCCCGCCAGAAAACTCATAAAGAAGACGCCTAACCCGGGATTTCTGCCCCAGGTGTGGTGTTCTTTGATCTTATAATGCTCGGTGATCAGGACATAGATCAGAAGCAGGACCAGAAGCCGGAACAGCGTGATCATGGAATAGCCGATCAGAGAGGTCTTCTCGTAGAAAAGTCTCTCAGGCGGCAAATTGATCCATGCCTGCTGCACCAGATAGGACAGGCCGAAAGTGGAAAACAGCACGATGCCGATATTCGGAACCTTTGCCGGAAGTAAAAAGGGCAGGATCCAATCCTTGAGGATCGTAAGGATCAAAGGGTCGTTCTTGTTGGAATGGTCTTCCATCAAAGTGCCCCCGCCACGGTTCCGAAGTAATGGTTGAAGATCTCAAGGAAATATGGCTCGTAAAGAAGGAAGATCACGGTTCCCAGGACCAGGAACGGACCAAAGGCCAGATAATCCGGATCATCGGCGAAATGCATCTCGCGCTTCTTCTTGGCGAGGATCTTTCTTGCTTTGGCCGGATCGGGGCTTTCCCGGATGGCCTTTTCCTCAGCAGCAATACGGCGGCGCTTTCTGATCAGCATCGGAACAGCAACGACCGCTGCAGAGACAAAAGCGATGAAGATCACAAAGATCAGGCCTTTGAGACCGGAAAGAAGGCCGCAAAGGAACAAGAGTTTTACGTCACCCATACCCATGGCCTCGGTCTTGGCGATCGCCGAAGAGATAAGACCCACAAGAAGCAAAAGGCCGGAACCGGCGATAGCGGCAATGACTCGGTTTAAGATGAAGTAATACCAGGGTTTTCCGGCATCGATCCAGATGTTTCCGACTGCAAAATCACAGATGAAGTACAGGATCGAGAAGGCAATGTTAAGGACGATCATGTGGTCCGGAATGATACGGTTCAGGGTATCGGACATGATGATGATCGTAAAGGCCGGAAAGGAGATCAAAAGGGCCAGCACACGTACCCAGTTGCTGAAGTTCAGGAAATCCGGGTAGATATAGGCGCTTAAGAATACCACGATGGCATAGATCACGGCGAAAATGCCGATATGGAAGGGCTTTAGACGCTTGGCCCAACGGACGTTCTCGGCTTTGGGATCAAAATCGTAATCCTGAAGCCAGGCCTCCGGCATTTTATTGAAAATGAAGAACGCCGGAATCGCCATCACTGCGGCAATCAGCGCTAAAATCAGGGCTTGCGTCATGTATGTCATAACCTTCCTTTTGCAAATCTATATATAAGAATACATTTATTTGCAGAAATTGTGAAGTCTGCTACAATAGCAAATGTGGTTTAGTAAAAACCAGAAGGGGAAAAAAGGAGGTGCATCGTTATGAGTGAACGTGCACAGAAGAAAGAGACAAAGAAGGTAGGTAAGGCTACCACTGCTAAGAAGGCCACTACGGCCAAGGCTCCGGCTAAGAAGACCACAACGGCGAAAGCGCCCGTAAAAAAGACCGCAGCCAAGACCGCATCCGCGACAAAAGCTTCCGCTAAAAAGACGGTAGCAGAAAAAAAGACAGTTGCCGCGAAAAAACCTTCTGCTTCTAAGAAAACTGCTTCTACCAAGACTGCAGCCTCTAAGAAGCCGGCCAACACAGCATTGAAAGTGAATCCAAAGACGAATATTCACAATATCACCGCACAGGAACTGAAAGACATGGTGGCTTTCCAGGTGAAAGCCTGCTCCGGTAAGAGCGCGGACAAGGGTACCGCCAGAGATTACTGGCTGGCTCTTTCTCGTACGATCGTGGAGATCATGGCAGATGATTGGGAGAAGACCCGTGAGAAATATGCCAGTGTCCGTCAGGCCCATTATTTCTCCGCAGAGTTCCTGGTCGGCCGTTCTATGCTCAATAACCTGGTCAACCTGGGTATCTATGAGCAGGCCGTGGAAGCTATGAAAGGATTCGGCATCAACCTGACAGATCTTCTGGAAGAAGAGACGGATGCAGCTCTCGGTAATGGCGGTCTGGGACGTCTGGCGGCCTGCTTCCTGGATTCTTGCGCGACACTGGATCTTCCGGTTACCGGTTATGGTATCCTTTACCGCTACGGTCTGTTCCGTCAGACTTTTGAAAACGGTTTCCAGAAAGAACATCCGGATTCCTGGATGGAGAACGGCTATCCGTTCGTTATCCCGAGATATGAGGATAAGATCCGTGTGCATTTCAATGATTTCGATGTATGGGCGATCCCTTGCGATATGCCGATCACCGGTTACAATACCCATAACGTAAACCGTCTGCGCCTCTGGAAGTGCGAGCCGGCTCAGGAATTTGACTTCAATCTCTTTAACTCCCAGCGTTTCGATGACGCTGTGATCGAGAGAAACCGTGTCAACGATATTTACCGTGTACTGTATCCGAACGATACCTCTTACGACGGTAAGGTTCTGCGTGTCCGTCAGCAGTACTTCTTCGTATCTGCCTCCCTGCAGGATATCGTAAGAAACTACAAGGCGGTTCATGGCAATGACTTTAGTAAGTTTGCCGAGCTCAACAGCATCCAGCTCAACGACACCCATCCGGTTATTGGTATTCCGGAACTCATGCGTATTCTCGTTGATGAGAACGGCGTGAAGTGGGAAGATGCCTGGGAGATCGTTCGTCATACATTTGCTTACACCAACCACACCATCATGGCGGAAGCTCTGGAGAAGTGGGATTGCAATATTTTCCGTTTCCTGTTCCCGCGTATTTTCGAGATCGTGGAAGGTATCAACAACCAGCAGAGAGCCCAGTTCTTCGAAAAGGGCATGTATTCCGAACTGGTTGACCGTCTGTCGATCCTTTCTGACGGAAAGGTGCAGATGGCCTGGATGGCGATCTACGGTTCTTACTCTGTAAACGGTGTTGCCGCCCTGCATACTGAGATCCTCAAGAAAGAGACACTCAAGGATTGGTATGAGATCTATCCGGAGAAGTTCAGTAACAAGACCAACGGTGTTACCCCGAGAAGATGGCTCCGTGTCTGCGACCAGGAACTGGCGGCTCTCCTTACCGACCTTCTGGGAAGCGAGGATTGGGTCACCGACCTCGATCAGCTTAAGAAACTGGAGAAATATGCAAACGACAAGAAGGTGATGGAGCGTTTCCTGAAGATCAAGCGTGATAATAAGGTTGCTCTGGCAAATCATCTTTCGAAGACCAAGGGCATCAAGGTCAATCCGGATTCTATCTTCGACGTACAGATCAAGCGTCTGCATGAGTATAAGAGACAGCTTCTGAATGCTATCTACGCTCTCAATCTCTACGACAGAATCAAGGAGAATCCGAAGCTGGATATGCCGCCGGTAACCGTATTCTTTGGTGCTAAGGCTGCTCCTGGCTATTTCCGTGCCAAGGCGATCATCAAGTTCATTAACGAGATCGCGAAGATGATCGACAATGATCCGGATATGGAAGGCCGTCTGAAAGTTGTATTTATCGAGAACTATAACGTAAGTAACGGTGAGAAACTCTTCCCGGCAGCAGATATCTCCGAGCAGATCTCTACAGCTGGTCTTGAGGCATCCGGTACCGGTAACATGAAGTTCATGATGAATGGTGCGGTTACCCTTGGTACGTGGGACGGTGCAAACGTTGAGATCGCACAGTCTGTCGGCGACGATAACGTCTACATCTTCGGCTGCCGTGTCGAGGATATGGAAGCAACCCGTGCATACTATAACCCGAAGTGGCAGTATGAGAATATCCCGGGCCTGAAGAAGGTACTGGACCGTCTCGTTGATGGTACATTCAGTGATGAAGGAACCGGTATGTTCCAGGATCTGTTCAATGGTCTCATCTACGGCAGCAACTGGCAGCCGGGCGACACCTACTATGTACTTGGTGACTTCGACGATTACAGAAAGACCAGAGATCAGGCGTATAAGGATTATGCGAACCGTATGGCCTGGGCGAAGAAGTGCTGGATCAACATCTGCAATTCCGGTAAGTTCTCTTCTGATAGAACGATCAGAGAGTATGCGAAGGGGATCTGGAAGATCAAACCTGCAAAGATCAAGTAAGCCAGCCATATAGAATTCAAAAGGCGGGAATCTTTCTCGTGCTGTCCTCGGCGCTATGCGCCTGCGGAGGCACTTCGAAATGATTTCCGCCTTTTTTATTTCGCTTGCTTACTTGATCTTTCAATGTTGTGATGACTGAGGCGCGGCGAGTACAGAAATCTGTTTTTGCGTTTTAGGTTTATTTAAGGTTACGGGGATAGTATGTAATTGTTGAAGCAACATGCTTTCATCCATACCCCTCATGATACCTCTGTTGAAAACCCGGGAATGAAACCTGGGTTTTCGTTTTGTTTTAGATATGGAACTTGAAAATGTGGATCTCGGGTCTTGCCATGAATCGGATCGGGAGGGCGCCGGTGCC
>CADBGD010000068.1:355-14733 GCA_902794115.1 Oscillospiraceae bacterium | reverse complement strand
TCCGACCACTTCGTATTCTTTGAAAGAAAAACCGTCACCTTCCGAAAGCAGAAGCGTATCTCCCACAAAATCAGAGGCGCAGGCATAGGCATCGACCACCACTTCATCCGGCTTTTCCGGAAGCCGCCCCTCGATCAGATCCAGTTTATTGACTTCCTCCGTCATGGTATGAAAACGCGCGACGGAAACCAGATCTTCTTTTCCTTCTTTTCCCTTTTTCCGGGTCACGATGCCGTCCGAAAAGAATGCCCCTTCACAGGAAATCACCTCCGGAAGAGTCCGGATCTTTTCGATATCCTCCTCATCGAAACCAATGGTGGAAAGAATTCGGAAATCAAAGAGGGCCTGGTTCCGGATATAGTCGGTACCAGTCTTCATAAAAGCCGGTTTGGTGCTTTTTAAGCCGGAAAAGAAACCAACGCCCAAAGCAATGATCGCCAGGATCGCCAGATATCGCATCAGACTTCCCTTGATGGTGCGCAAAACGATCTTCCAGTAACTGCTCTTCATGTCCGGATCACCATTCGATATCTTCCACGGATACGGGTTCCGGATTCACTTCACAGCTTAAGACCCGGCCGTTCTTAATGCGGATCACCCGGTTCGCCATCGCGGCCAGCGTGGAATTGTGGGTAATGATCACCACCGTCATGTGCTTTTCGATACACATCTGGGCCAGAAGGCGGAGGATGGATTTACCGGTCTGGTAATCCAGGGCGCCGGTGGGCTCATCGCACAAAAGAAGCTTCGGATTCTTCGCCACAGCCCGGGCAATGGCTACACGCTGCTGCTCGCCGCCCGAAAGCTGGGCCGGGAAGTTTTTACTACGGTCAGAAAGACCCACATCCTTAAGCACTGTCTCCGGATCCATCGGATCAGAGACCAGCTGGGAGGCCATTTCCACATTTTCGATCGCCGTCAGATTGGGGATCAGGTTATAAAACTGGAAGACGAATCCCACATCGGATCTTCGATACTCCGCCAGTTCTTTTTCCTTGAGATCCGAGATCTTCCTTCCATCCAGGATGACCGTGCCGCTGGTCAATGTATCCATGCCGCCCATAATATTCAGAAGCGTCGTTTTTCCGGCGCCGGACTGGCCCAAAATGACACAGAGTTCCCCTTTTTCTATGGAGAACTCTGCACCGTCCAGCGCATGCACTTCGACATCGCCGGTCTTATAGATCTTTTTTACGTCCTGAAACTCGATATATGCCATGGTCTATCTCGCCTTTCCTGAAGGTGCCGATTCTGTCCCTGCCATTATATACTATTTTCAGGCTTGATTCTGCTGTTTTCCGCTTAGTCGTAATCCTCCACGTTCCAGACATGATCCCATTCATCACGCATCTCACCGGTAGTGGTATTGACCTTGACTTCCGCCACCAGCACATTGGCATCTTTTCCATCCTGGGAACGGACCTGGAAAGAGTACCCTTCATCCGTTTCTTCGATCTGGCTGTCAAAGACTACCAGCTTCAGTTGCGCCTCGGCCTGTTCATTATAGAAATTCAGCGCGGCGCGGATGTATCTTTGCACTTCTCTTTCCCCCGCCGGTTCCTCATCGGCCGTACCTTCTGCCACCTGATCTTCCGAGATCTCATCTCCGGATGGATCCTTCACCGGTTCATCTGACGCGGTTTTCGGTCCTTTGGATGGCGGTTCTGAATCGGGTTTTGTCGCATCCGTCTCTTTTTTTGAAGCCTCTGTCGTAGCTTCAGATTCTGCTTCTGTCTCTTTCTTTATTGCTTCTGTCGTCTTCTTCGTCATCCGCTCTTCTTTCCGTCTTTGCCTTCGTGGTGGATTCCTCTCTGGAATCCTTATCCGGACGGCATCCGGCTGCGGACAGCATGCACAAAGCCATGCATGCTACGATCGTTCTTCTTGCCCAAACTTTTTTCATTACAATACCTCCTTAAATCGATATCGTACGTCTATTCTAGCAAGAGAGCCGAAGATTAAGATAAGCATACCGTCACTTTTCCGTGTCACCATGCATTTCGGGCTTTAAAAAGTATACCAGCAAACTACTTGTTTCTCCCTTTTCCTCTCGCTACAATGGAGGAAAAGAGAGAGACGAGGTGGTTTTCGTATGCATTTCCCGGAAAGAAAGATCTTACTTAAGGACGGCCGGACCTGTATTTTACGTCCTAACGGACCGGATCTTGCCAAAGAAATGATTACCTACCTGGAAAAAACATCTGCGGAGACGCCGTTTCTTCTTCGAAATCCCGATGAAGTGAACTTCACACTGGAAAGTGAAAAAGAGATCCTGGGAAGACTTCAGGAAGATCCCTATGCCATCATGATGGCCGCGACAGTTGACGGCAAAGTCGCCGGAAACGGAAGCATCAACGGCATCGGAGAAAAAAGGAAGATCCGCCACCGCTGTTCCCTGGCGATCGCCCTTTATGAGGAATACTGGGGATTAGGCATCGGTACCGCCATGATCAATTACATGACAGAACTTGCAAAGGAGATCGGCTGGCATCAGGTGGATCTGGAAGTAGTCGCCGAGAACGAACAGGCGCAGGCACTGTATAAGAAGTGCGGCTTCATCGAGTCCGGACGCCGGCACAATGCCCTTCTTTTCGATGACGGCACCTACCACGATGAGATCCTGATGTATAAATCTCTTGTCTAAAAGGAGCCGTATCTCATGACCAAGTACCTGATCCTTTCAGATATTCACGGAAGCGAACTGTATCTCGAAGCCGCCCTCACCGCGCAAAAAGATGCGGATGTTGTGGTGATCTGCGGAGATCTTGAGTTCGAGGTCTATGATATTGAAGAGATCATCCGAAGACATATGTCCCGTTCCATCGATATCCGTATGGTCCGGGGAAACTGCGATGCCTACTTCACATCCAGTTCCACGCTTTTAGACCAGATCTCCTTTCCCGTCGGTGCCCGTCACAGGGCGCTGGTGACCCACGGGCATCTTTACCGTGCAAGTTATGATCTCATGACCTATGCGGCTATGGAAAAGGAATGTGACATCGTCATCTTCGGACATATCCACCGTCAGGTCGATAAGACCGAGAACGGGATCCGGTTTCTCAATCCCGGCGCCCTGAAAAACCGCAACTATATGACGCTCACGACGGATTCACAGGGAAATATCGAGGTTCAGTTCTATCCGAACCTGATATAACATTGTTCCAAAACGCGTATTTTCAGGCAAAACCGTCCTCCGGTCTATTTTCAGATTGCGCGGCCGCCCTGGGATGTACAGATCAATCTTCCCAGCTGATCTGCCAGAAATTCTCCTTCCGTCGCAATATGCGGCGTCAGTTCGCAGACCAGAAAACCGTAAATGTTCCACTTATTAAAGATCGGGAAAGTTACAAATCCGCTGACCTGCGGAAGCTCAACTCTCTCGAACATTTCACGGAGAAGGCATTTCTGGCGGTCCGGCGGAAGAACATATAACTCCCCTGACTTCGTGACACAGCGCAGGTTGATATATTCCGGGAAAAGATCATCGTTATCCTTTTCAAAGACCACACCTTCATCAAAAAGATACAGCGCCGCGTTTTTCAGTCCCAGTTTGTCGAAATGGCTGACAAACCTTCCCATCGGGTCGTCGGTTTCTTTTACATAGTCCGTGATCTGGGTCATAAACTCCTGATAGGACTGTCTCAAATACACCTGCTCCTCATTTGCCTGGATCAGATTGTCGGATAAGGCCACGATCGCCTGGTCCCGCATGTAGGTAAACAACCGGTTGATATATTCGTTACTTCCACCCGGATTATTTCTCTGGGCAATATTCACGCTGGCATGAAGCTTTCCGACGCTCTTTAGAAACTTGTCTGCATCGGTATATAGAAGGGCGCCGTTAGCAAAGAAAATACTGATCATTTCCCGGCATTCCTCAAAATCCTCCACACTCATATAACGCTGGCGCAATGCCAGAAGGATCTTCGAGATATATTCTTTAAAAAGTCTTCTAAGGTTTACGGATTCCCGGCTGATGTGTTCGTAGCGGTAGCGGTAGAAACAGTCATCGAACATACGGTAGATAAAGGCCGGCTCGATGTTCTGCATTTCCAGACGACTGTATTCATACATCTCATAAGGGAACGATTCACGCCCATAAAGACGTGTCGGGATCCGGACCGATTTTACGTCCTCTCCGTTCATCTTCGCCAGCAGAAGCTCCAGGGATTTCTTACCCAAAGTCACCTCATCCGCGCCGATGGATGTCAATGTCGGGATCGTTCTTCCGGACATCTTCGTGTTATCAAATCCGAAGACCATGATATCTTTTCCGGGGACCAGACGTCTTTCCGCCATCTCCTCATAAAGTCCCATGGCCACAGAGTCATTGACACAGAAGATCGCCTGCACATCCGGGTTCCGGTCAAGCAGCGCCTTCGCTTCGGCTTTCGTATTCACGGACATATCCGTCGCCTCATAATCCGATTCGCTAAAAACGATCCCGTGCTCTTTTAAGATCCGGCTGTAGATTTCTTTACGGTATCTTGAGTCGACATTGTCTTCCCGTCCGCCCAGCATGCCGAAACGGGTAAACCCATGAACGTTGATCAGGCACTCCAGTGCCTCTTTGATGCCGGTCTCATTGTCGTAGTTAACGGAAACATAGTCTTTCATTTCCGTGACCGCAAACACAAAAGGAGTATATTTCAGCTTATCTTCAAAACGCTTCTGGATCTGTTCCTGACTGATATCCGCCATCGAACCCAGGCAGATGATCAGTCCGTCAAAATGACAGCGGTGTTCCAGCTGATATGCCGAGTTATAGATCATATGGAAAGCATGGAAATGCTCATCCTGATCCTTCACGCCATCAAAGCGGCCGGCCACGACCACCAGACGGAGATCTTTTCTCTGCTGGATACCACTTAACACATTCCGGATGAATTCTCCTGCAAAATCCGTAAATACATTTTCCAGGATCAGTCCGATCGTCTTTTTCTTGTTGCTGCCTGATGCCATACTCAATCCTCACTCTTCGTTTCCTGATCCGGTTTCAGATCCGGAGAGGGACGTGAGAAGAGATATCCCTGCGAATAATCCACTCCGTAGGTAAGGAGTTTTTCCTGGATGGCTTCATTTTCCACATATTCGGCAACAATGCCGATATTGTGGGAAGCAAGGCTCTTGAACGTGGTGATCAAAGCGATGATGCTGGCCGAATCCTCATTCACACAGCAGTTGCGGATAATCGACCCGTCGATCTTCAGAAAATCCGTGTGGATACTCAGTAGATGCTGCAGATTGGAAAAACCGCTTCCGAAATCATCGATAGCGATCCGTCCTCCCAGTTCGTGGATACGGTCAACAAAAGCCACCATCTCGTTATAATCCTCGATATCCTCATTCTCCAGTATCTCGAAGATATAGTTTTCCGGATGGTTTACCTGGGAAAGTTTATCGAAGATCAGATCCATCACTTCTTTATTCTTGATGTCCCGGATCCCGATATTGATGCTGACACTGATCTTATCTTCTCCCTTGAACCGCTCAAAGACCTTCTTGATCATGGCCTTCGACATGGCATCGTAAAGAACACCGAAATTTCTGGCAATATCCAGAAAACTGTTCGGATAGTAGACCTTGCCGTTCTCGTCTTCCAGACGCATCAGCGACTCGTAGTGGCTGATCCTGTTTTTCCGGTTATCGTAGATCCCCTGAAAATACGGGATCACTTTATCGTTCATGATGGCGTAGTTGATCACATTGATCATGTGATAGCGCTCACGGATACTGTCCTCATCCAAATCGGCCTCCTCGGAAGCATCCCGGACATAGAACTGGATATTCTTATTCATCATCTCCACACGGGCCGCATAATAGACCGACTTCAGATTATCTGCCGTACAGCCGTCCAGCACACAGAAGATCGGAACGATGGCAATGAAGTCCTCGGAATACTCGAAAAGCTCCAGCTGAAGCTTGCTCATATCATCGATAAATTTCGACAGCGAGACCCGGTACGAGGATTCCGCGATGGCGATCTGCCAGTCATCCAGAAGATAAATATGGTATTTCTTGGCCTTGGCAAAGCTTAAACATTTGCCGATGTAATTCTTTCTTGTCAGGTCGATGATATGCTCGGAAAAAACACTTTCCATTTCGGCCTGTTCGGATACGTTGATGATGCAGATCCTGTCATATTCTTTCAGACGGACATCCATGTTCAACGCCGCTTCATTGGGGATCTCATCACTTTCGGAGAAAAGGATCTTCTTTTCGCAGTCATGGATAAAGGCTTTCAGCCTGTTCACATCATCGGACGGCGCCGAGGTTTCTGCCAGTCCCTCGATCTCCATCAGGAAATTGATCATGCCCTCATTATCCCGGGTCAAACCTTCAAAATGAGAGAAAGCATACGGATTATATTCCTGGGAGCCGGGCTTCTCACCTACCGCCGAGATCACAAAGGTGTAGTGACCGAAGATGTTCCGTCCGTTCACATGAATGATCTCTCCGTCCAGGATGCAGCCGCTGATGTTGGAATTTTCATATACAGATAATTCCCATCGGGTGCAGTCGGAATAAACAGCATTTCTGTCTGCACAGGTATAGGCAAACAGCGATTCGCATTTGACGAAATTCTCGATCCGCTGAAACAATCCCCGGTTATCGGAAACGATCTTGCCGTCATAAATGAATCCTCTACGGAGTTTCTGCCCGGCTTTTATGTTGAAATCGGCGCACAGGCATTCCGCCTTCATCGAAGGATCCAGATCCGTGCGGACCGCATACTCGTGGGCATTTTCCGGATCATTCTTCGGAAACAGGTCTTCCAGGCTTTTCGCATATTCATACCGGGTCAGCATCGGAACATCCTCCGCTTCCGCATAAGTCAGCGGAAACATATGGAGAAGCTCCGGTTTGTTCTTGAGATATCCGGAAAAACCCATCTGGAAAACGTCAGTCGCTTTACGGTTTGAGACTGAAAGCATACATGTGCCAAATGCATCCGTCACTTCAATCTCCTGTCCGGCCGGCTGCACACCGGTCGCATAGGAAGTATAGGCTTCCAGATCTTTGCCGGACAAAGCTGCCACCATTATGGCCCGGTCAGACCAGGAAGATTCGTTAAACACAAATCCGCGGAAAATACCGTTTCTTTTCCCGATCTGCGGAAGACAGGCGGAGCCGCCGATCATCTGCGTGCCCGGGAAATGGTCATTACATCGCTCTATAAACTGATGCATATCCCGGTTTTCACCGGAGGAAAAGCAAAGGAGAAGTTTCGTATTCTCTTTGATCAGCTCCTTCTTGATCTGTCCGCAAAGCATATCCACCGGAAGCGGTGTACCCTGCGATTCATCTGTGATAGGAAGCATCTTGACATGCGCCTTTCCGGTATCCAGGGTGGACACCGAGATCATGCACTGATTCTGGGCATAATGACCGCCTAAAATGACCGCGGAACAACTCGTGCCCACGATCTGGGCCTTGGGAACGATCCGCTTAATGAACTGCGCCAGATCCACAGCCTCTTCCGGAAGATGAAGCGCAGTATGGATACGTATAAAGATATCCCCGCTGTACGTGTTCAGATTCAACTGATTCAGCGTCTCTGACAGTCTGGACTTGGAGATATATTGAAAATTCCAAGTAAACATCCTTCCTCCTTCTCCCTGCACACCAGACCTGTGGCAGGAAAAACCCCACAATGACATTATACATCCGTAAAAATCAGATTTCATCATTTTGCACAAAGATAATTGAGAACATTCTGTAAATGATTTTCACTTTCAACAAAACCGGAAAGAAAAAACCCTCCCTGAAGTTACTTCGGGAGGGTCATGGAACATGTGGAGGGGGTAGGGTTTTAGGAGGGCAGTTTTTTCACTCCACATTTTTCAGTGCATCGGCCAGAGGGATCTTTTTGATCCGGATCATGTCGAAGCACGCGACAATTGCATAGGAAACAACCAGTATGAGAATCATTTTGATAATTCCCATCGGGCTGATATATACGTCAAACCAGCCGTTCAGCGAACGCATATAGAGGCGGAAGACGAGGGACAATCCGAGTATTGCCAAAAAGCAGGTCAGGAGCGCACTGACGACCACCACGATGGAAGTCAGAAGGATGTAGAGACTGTTGATCTCGCGGTTTTCGTAACCAAGCACTTTGACCATGGAGATGGAAGTGGCATTTTTCTCGATGATGATCTTCGTCAGGAGGTACATCATCAGGACCGCCATGATCAGGCAGACCCAGGACACCATGTCCATCGTGCCGCCCATACTGTGATCCAGCTGTGTCGCGATGCTCATGATCTCTTCGATCGTGACTACGGAGTAGATCTGTTCGTAATCGATGTCCGAGATCGTGTTCTGTGCCAGGAATCCGGTAAACGCATCCGCATCCTGACCGAAGATGCTGTTGAAGTTCTTTTGCGGCAGGAAAATGCACAGACCGCCGTCGTAGTCATACACGCCCTTGACCACAAAGTCATAGGACTTGTCCTCGTACTTTTCTTTCAGCGTGATCGTGTCGCCTTTCTTCAGGCGGAACTTCTTCTGATACGGCGAGGATACCCAGATCTCGTTTCCGTTCAGGGGTTCATCGACCTTGATATACCGGCTTCCTTCCTCGTAACCGTACACCGAGATCTCCTCACCAACGTGCGCACCGTCGATCGTCTCAAGAGAGGTGATCGAATATTTTTCCGCCGACTCTTCCGAGGTGGAGATAACATTTCCCGCCTCGTCTTTATAGCCCTTCAGGATGTACTGGTAGTTCGACAGCAGGTTCTCATCCAGGTTCGACTTATAGTGGTCGAGCGTCTGCGGAAGTCCGATCGAGAATGCCAGCATCAGCATGACAAACGCGATACCGACAAAAAGCACGATGTAACCGCCCATGTTATCGAAAAGGATGCGGAGACGGAAGCGCTTGAGGAAACTCCACGACGGAAGCCGCATCGCCTTTTTTCTCTTCGATGTACGCAGGTCCTTTCTCAAGAATCTAAGCGGCGACAGGCGCAGTTTTCTGTAGATGACGATAAAGTTGATGATCATCATCAGAATAAGAGGCAGGATCGTCGTGATAATGAAGGCTTTCATATTCCAGAGTGTCTCGTATTTTACGAGGCTGTAGGAATTGTAGTACAGGGAAACAGCCACATCCTTGAAAAACGTGTATCCCAGGATGTTTCCGGCTGCCGCTGCAAGCAGTGTCACGATGACCGGCATCAGCATATAGTGGCGCAATATCTCGCCTCTCGTATAGCCGGTGGCACGGAGTGTACCGATAACGGCAGATTCATTCGTGATCGTGTTGCTGGTGGTGATGGCAAAGATAAATGCCAAAACACCAATAAAGACATATACCAGAACAGCGATCAACGCTTTGTCCGATCCCATGTCATCCGGGGCAAAATGAATCGCCTGGTTGGCATATTCCGGCACGAAATCCTTAAGTTCATTCACATCATTCTCGTGCTCAGAAAGAAGTTTCAACGTCTCCGGATCTTCGTTCTGGACCTTCACGGACATTTCCTCGGCGGCTTCTTTGTCATCAGTAAGGCCACCTGTTGCCGAAAGAACGGCAAGCTTTTCCATGAGTTCATCCGCTTTTTTCTTCTGTTCCGAAGTGGTAGCCGGCTTCTCGTTATACTTAAACGCGTACTGGTAGAAGACCGATGACGGCAGACTTTCCCAGCCCTCTTCCGTCATGACCGCGATATCAAAGTCGACTGCATTGAACATGAAATCGGAGTTATTCTTAAAAAGTGTGGTGTAATCGGAAGAAGAAATCAGTCCCGATACGGTAAAAGCACTTTCCCCGATATAGAGTGTGTCGCCGACCTTGATATCGTTGACATACGCATGGTTGTTGTCAATGGCGATCTCATCTGCCTTCGCCGGCATCTCGCCCTTCATGAGGCAGGCCCGGTTGACTTCATTTCTGATTTTAAAAATACGGACGGTAACTTCTTTATCATCGGACGCAGTTTCATTTGGCGCCTTCTTGCTCTCTGTCAGATCTTTATAGAACTGTTCATACACAGCGATGCCTGCGCCCTCAAACTTCGAAAGCAGCTCATCGGATGCCTTATCGCGGAGCTCGAAGTGTCCGTTCTCGATCGAGTACTTTTCGAAGGACTCATCGATCGCGGCCATCATACTGTCGTTGGCTACATCGATACCGGATGCAAGTCCGATCATAAATGTCATCAGAAGAAAAAGCACGATGTACTTTTTCCAGTCTTTTTTCAGCTCGCGGAACAGACGCTTGCGCATCGGATTTCCGACTTTTTTGCGGGACAAAGAAGCCTGGGCAAGTGCTTTTCCCGCAGAAGAATTCGTATTTACAGCCATGATTATCTCCTCCGCTTACCAGTCGAGATCCACTGCGGAGATCTTGTTTTCGTTAATGATGTTCTTTCTCACCTTTCCGTCACGGAGCTTGATGGTGTGGTCCGCCATGTCGGAGATGGCATTATTGTGGGTAACCATGATAACGGTGTTTCCGTACTTCTGGTTTACGTCTTCGATGAGCTTTAAGATCTCCTTACTGGTGTTATAGTCCAGCGCGCCGGTGGGTTCATCGCAAAGGAGGATATCCGGGTTCTTGACGATGGCGCGGCCGATGGAAGTTCTCTGCTGCTGGCCGCCGCTGAGCTGGTTCGGAAGCTTATAGCGGTGTTCCCAAAGACCCAATGTGTTAAGAAGATCATCGATATCCAGCGGCTTGTCGGAAAGGTAGGCCCCGACCTCGATGTTTTCCTTTACATTCAGGTTCGGGATCAGATTATAAAGCTGGAAAACATAGCCCAGGTGTTTTCTTCTATAGCGGGTAAGTGCCTTTTCGTCCATGTCACGAAGCTTATCGCCGGCAATGGCAATGTATCCGTCATCGGCCTGATCAATGCCGCCGATAATATTCAGAAGAGTGGATTTGCCGGAGCCGGAAGGCCCTAAAAGGACACAGAACTCGCCTTTGGATACAGTGAAATCCATGCCGCGAAGTACTTCCTGCCTGCTGTCGCCTTCTCCGAAGGATTTGTAAATGTCTTTAACTGTTAAAAATGTATTTTCTCCCATTGTCTTGTACCTCATAAGTGGTTGAGTAATTAATGTGGTGAACATATGAGTATGTGTTCATATGTAGTATACTTCTCACATGTGAACGGGTCAACATATGAACAATTAGTCATATGTCACAATAAAACAAAGAAAAACAGCAAGAAATGTGGTTGGATTCGAATGACCGCTGTCTTATAAGTATAAGATCAGATATGTCCTTTCGTTTCTGTGGTAGAATATCCCTATCGAATTTGATGCGAATTGAAAGGAGAGTTCATGGTTTCCTGGCTCATTCGGAAAAAAGTGCCGGCGATGCGCAAACCTCCGGAATCATCCACGATGATCCCCCCTGAGGCACGTCGTTCTGTGGGCAGTATATGCGGAGCCTGCGGTATCTTTTTCAACCTTCTCCTTTTCATCGGAAAGCTCATTATGGGTATTCTCACCCACTCCATCGCCATCATCGGTGATGCGCTGAATAACCTGTCCGATGCCGGATCTTCCATCATCACCATGATCGGTTTCCGTCTGGCCGGAAAAGCACCGGATGCCGACCATCCTTTCGGCCATGGCCGGATCGAATATATCTCCGGACTTCTCGTTTCCCTTCTGATCTGCATCATGGGTTTCGAACTGGGAAAATCCTCTATCGAAGGGATCATTCACCCGACAAAAGTGGACTGTACCGTACTTGCGGTGGCCATGCTTCTTGCTTCGCTTCTTGTGAAATCCTATATGATGTTCTACAACTTCAAATGGGCGAAGATCATTGATTCGGCTGCCATGCGGGCCACCGCCGTAGACAGCAGAAATGACATGATCTCCACGACCGTCGTTCTTCTGGCCGTGATCTCCACAAGGTTTACCGATCTTCCGGTAGACGCCTATATCGGTGTGGCGCTTTCTATCTTTATCTTATACTCCGGCATCAATGCCGCAAGAGACACCATCGAGCCTCTTCTGGGAAATCCGCCTTCCAAGGAATTCCTGAAACAGATCGAAGAGATCGTGATGTCTCACGAGCCCATCAGCGGCATCCATGATGTAGTGGTCCACGACTACGGCCCGGGCCGGAAAATGATCTCGCTTCACGCGGAAGTTTCCGCCTTCCAGGACATGTTCTATATCCACGATGTCATCGATAATATCGAGATGGATCTGGCCAGAGAACTGGACTGTGAAGCCGTGATCCACATGGACCCGATCGATACCAAGAATAAAGATCTCATGCGTCTTTCCGAGGAGGCAAAGGAGATCGCCCGGGAACTGGATCCCCGGATCACGATCCACGACTTCCGCATGGTACCGGGCGAAAGCCATACGAACCTGATCTTCGACATGGTGGTCCCCCACGATGTGAAAATGTCGGAAAAAGAACTGATCCACGCGGTTTCGGTCCGGATGCAGAAGATGCATCCCCATCATTTCTGCGTCATTAAGATCGACCGGTCCTATGTGTGAATAAGGAAGTGTAGATGAGCGAGAACAAAAGCGAATTCCCAAACACGGCCTCCGGAAGCCCGGCCGTCTCCTCTTCCAAAGGTGACTTTTCCAAAGGAAGCATTCCGCATCTGATATTGAAACTCGGCCTTCCCATCATGCTGGCCGAGATGGTGGTCGTCCTCTATAACATCGTGGACCGCGCCTACATCGGCCACATGGGCGACAGCAGCACCATGGCCATCACCGGACTTGGCGTATGCTTTCCCCTGATCACCTTCATCAGTGCATTTGCCAATCTCCTGAGCACAGGCGGAACCACCCTGGCCACGATTGCCCGCGGCGAGAAAGATGATAAAAAAGCCGAGCGGATGCTGAGCACTTCCTTCACGCTGCTTCTCATCATCGGCACATTTCTCACCATTACCCTCTTCGCCCTTGCTCCCTGGCTTTTGGAACTTCTCGGTGGCGATGAACTCTCTCTTCCCTATGCCATCGGCTACTTCCGCATCTATGTGATCGGCACCATTCCGGTACTCATCAGCCTGGGCATGAATGCTTTCATCAATGCACAGGGTTTCCCGAAGATCGGCATGGGCACCGTGATCCTCGGCGCCGTACTGAACATCGCACTCGATCCTCTTTTCATCTTTACCTTCGACATGGGTATCCGCGGCGCCGCACTGGCCACTGTTCTTTCCCAGAGTGCCAGTGCCCTGTGGGTAGTGCTTTTCCTGACGGGTAAGCGTCCGCCGCTTAGGCTTCGGCGTCTTCTCATCGACCGCGCACAGCTGGGCGGTCTTCTGAAGCTCGGCGCCACCGGCTTTACCTTCCGGGTCACCACCAGCTTTACCCAGGCCATCGTCAACATCATGCTGAAAGCCTGGGCAGGTCCTCTCAGCACCCTTTACGTCGGCGCCATGACGCTGAATAACTCCATCCGCGAAGTCATGAGTCTTCCTATCGGCGGCGTAACAGCAGCCGGACAGAATGTCATGAGCTACAACTACGGTGCGAAGAAGAACCGCAGGGTTGCGGAATGCATCCGGTTCATCTTCTTTTCCGGTCTTCTGGTCAACACGCTCCTTTGGATCCTGATGCTCCTGTTCCCGCGTCCGATCCTGGGGATCTTCACAAACGACGCCGAACTCATCGACCTGACCGTACACTGCGCACGGATCTACTTCGGCGCCTTCCCTTTCATGGCCCTTCAGATGAGCGGACAGACCACTTTCGTTGCCTTAAACTATCCGAAGCATGCCCTGTTCTTCTCCATGCTCAGAAAGCTCATCCTCGTTACTCCGCTGACGCTCCTTCTTCCGAACCTGGGACTTGGCGTAGACGGTGTATTCTGGGCAGAATTTTTCAGCCAGATGATCGGCGGCAGCATCTGCTTTACGACCATGTATCTCGTGATCTGGCGGAAAATGCGCCGCGGAAACAAAGAAAAGACCTGACGTTTTTCTGCTTTCCACGCCGTGACGAAAACGTCACCTCCCGCATGCATTTCCTCACATAAACTCCACATTGGAACGTTACGATAACCGCATCCAGACGAAAGGAGCGGGAATCATGCGGATCCGAAAGATCTATCTCCTCTATCTTTTTCAGTTATTTTTCATCGGGCTTTTTGCGCTGGTACTTCTGGGTTATAAGATGACCTCGCAAAAGAAAGACTTTTTCGAAAATGAAATGTTCAGTTCCCATGTCCGGGGACTACAGATGTCCAGCGGAGAACTCTCCGAAGAAGTGCATTTTTCGATCCCTCAGGTGGATGACACGGACTTCATGCTCTACCGGTACCTGTCCTACGGGCAATCCGAGATCGTCCGCGGGATCTATGGAACAGACGATGTGTTTGATTTCGGAAGCTCGATTTCCGAAGGGCGCTTTTTCACCCGAAAAGACTATGAGGA
>CADBGD010000068.1:0-329 GCA_902794115.1 Oscillospiraceae bacterium | reverse complement strand
CATGACGGCAAAAAATACTACCTCTATAACAATACCGAGTACGAAGTGATCGGTGTATTCAAAGAAAGAAATGACCCTCTGGACCGGGCCGTGTATCTGAATCTGACTTATCTGGATCAGACCGTCAGCCAGCAATTTGGTGTCTACTATATCGACGCCAAAAGCACTTCCGCCGTCCGGAAAGTCGAAGAACAGATCCGAAATGACGTTCACGGTGCATTTACCTTATTCGAAATCAAATACCAGTCCCCCTTATCCCATGAGATGGGCCGAATGGATTTTACGCTGTATCTTTTCAGCAGCATCGCCGCATTTCTTTGCATGCTCAT
>CADBGD010000067.1 GCA_902794115.1 Oscillospiraceae bacterium | reverse complement strand
GCGACTTCTGAAGCAGGGCAGGTCGCCGGGGTGAGCCTGGATACAAAAGCGGAAAATGCACATGCACTGGTCAATCACATGACGGAAAAGGAACTGACGAAGGTGAAAAGCGGTCCGCTGACGGTGCTGGATGAACCATGGAATACCGCCACGAAAAAAGAAGAGAGACTGGCAGAATACCAGGACGGCGTCTATTTCGAGATCTGTGAAAAAGAAGACATGCTCCGGAATATGGAAGAGCATCCGGAAGCCTATGCGGGATGGACGGATGAAGAAATCGAAGACTACAAAACGAATTTCGTTCCCTATATCTCCGGTTTTGTTGTCGACGGGCGCCATTACGGAACGATGATCGCGTTACCCCTGGAAGATGGCGAAGTGTATGGATGGTACTACGTTTTAGAGGGTGAGACACTGACGCCCAAAGAATTCAAGGATATGGAGGAACTGAAAGAAGCCTTGCCGAAACTTCTTGAAGAATACAAGAAGGATGATTATAAGTATTGCTACTTCGGCACGGAT
This sequence comes from Oscillospiraceae bacterium, assembly GCA_902794115.1. Taxonomy (GTDB): domain Bacteria; phylum Bacillota; class Clostridia; order Saccharofermentanales; family Saccharofermentanaceae; genus Scatonaster. The sequence continues at coordinate 12,140 of CADBGD010000067.1, read as the reverse complement.
ATCGATGAAGAGAAGTGGGAAGAGGATATCATCCGCATCTTCGAAGCAAAGCAGAATAAATCATATAAGATCCTGCCTTTCGGAACCACGGATTCGATTGTTGACGAATACTTTCAGAACCTTAGAAATCAGCAGGAAGATATGTCCTGGGAACTCGACAAAGAAAAAATCGAAGCCATCAAAGATCAGATCGTCGAGTACACGTTCTATGACGAAGAACTCGACCGGAACTTTGTAGTGCATGTGGCGCTTCCGAAAGGATATGATCCGGAAAAGACATATCCGGCAATGGTACTGACGGATGCGGTATGGCGCTTCAACGACACGGCGAAACTTTTGGAAGAGATGTCGGCGGGACGCGCGGAACCGCAGATCGTGATCTCGATCGGCCAGGACTATTCGATCTGCAATGCGGATAATGTCGAGCGTGCGGCGGTATTCTGCGAGGGGAAGGATAAGTTCCTCGATTTCATCACCGATAATCTCATGCCGTATCTGGGCGAGAACTATGCTATCGACTTCGTAAACTCGACTTTGTTCGGACATTCTCTCGGCGGTGTGTTTGCCCACTATGCGCTCTTTCATTCCGACCGTTATGAGAACCAGCCATTCGGATGTTACATCATCGGAAGTCCGGCCTTCTGGTCGCCGTATTCCCGTGAGATGAGCGACTATGCCGAACAGGCAAAAGACTATGGATATTTCGAGAGAAACCAGACGATGAAGAAACGTGTTTTGATCACGGCAGGGTCCGACGAGGATGAGGATTATCAGGAGTACTTCGAGGACGGCGATTCCACCACGGAGAGTGTGGCGCATCTGGCGGAGCGGATCAACGGGAAGTGTGATCCTTCCTCGCCGATGGCGACGGCCAAGCTCTATAAGAGCCACCACTATCAGTATATCCCGGAGATGCTGGTGGAGTATGTGGATGGGAAGGTGTGAGGATGAGGCTGTGACAAGTGCTCTGCCAGGTGCTCTGCGCAAGGTGGTGATTGTAGAGCAGGTTGCAGAGCAGAGGGGTATGCTCTACCAAGCGCTCTGCAGAAGGGGTGAATTGTAGAGCGGAACGCAGAGCAAAGGGGTGTGCTCTACCAAGCGCTCTACAAATGATATCCAATGTAGAGCGAAACGCAGAGCACGATTGTAACTTGGTGAAAGTATCAGCCGCGGACCAAAGAATTGCCGCAGTTGGTGCAGAATTTAGAGCCGGATGCCGGATGACCGCAGGCCGGGCAGAATTTGAAGAGGAGCGGAGCAGCAGCGGCGGCCGGAGCAGTTGGAGCAGACGGAGCCGGGGCAGAAGCAGCAGCCGTAGCCTGCGCAGAAGCAGCAGCCGGCGCCTCAGCAGCCGTAGCCTGCGCTTTCGCAGTTGCTTCCTGCAGTGCGGCATTCATCGCACTGGGGTCGCTTGCCAGAGTTTTCGCTTTCTCCATGGAATCGATATGCTTCTGGCTGGCCTCGGTGGGCGCAATGGAATCAAAGGAAATGGCGCCCAGTGTCATAGAGGACTCCTTAAGCTTCGCGTCGATGGCCTGGACGATCATGCCGGGGCGGGATGCGAAGACCTTGTAGTTTTCGTTATGGACTCCGATCACAGCCTGCTGAAGAACAAAAGTGACATTCATTTTCGCCATGCTGGCAGCCTGCTCGCTGGTAAACGGGAAAGAAGACGGATCCTGCGGGACAGCCATGGCTTTTCCTTCAAACTTTATCTCCACGCTTCCGAATTCCGGATCGAAAAACGGTACGGTTTCAGAAAAAACAACTTCAAATGTAGCGGTATTGTTCGGGTCCATGGTCGCATCCTCCCAGATTCTTTATCTTAGAACAGTAACATTATACCACGCTTTCTTTGCAACGAATCCGAAAACGGCTTCGTCTATACTGCAGAGCTCAAGATACGAAATGCGTACGAAAAAGAAAAAGAACGGGAGAAGAATAATGCATACTTTTCAACATCATCCGATCAAAAAGAAAGGGCTGGCCGCAGGACTCATGGCGCTGACTCTTTCTACTTCGATATTATTGAGCGCCTGCTCCAAGACCACTGATCCGACGAGAAAGAAAAAGAAGGCGACGAAACAAACCACTTCCACAACGGTGGACCCGAGTGCCGATCCGGAACCGAGCGGAGAAGAGACAACTGATCCTTCTTCGGGAAATGCACCGTCGTCCGGATCAAGCGGTTCAAGTGGTTCGACCGGTTCTGCCCAGGGCAGCCAGACCACTTACCAAGTTACGGCGGCCCTCTGGGACGCATCGATCCCGGACTGTTTTGAGTGCATCAAGGACGACTGTATCGATACAGATACAGAAAGCTACTTTGCTTTCTATGGCGATCTGAATCATCCGGATTATGACTATGTGATCATATCGATCAAGAGCGAGACTTCAACTGAATTTGCAGAGCGGTTCCAGTACTATATTTCGATCCCGGACTACTTAGAAGGAAAGCTTCCGACCAGAAATATCGATGATTATGATTTTGCTGAATACACCAGATCTCACTTTGGTACGGAGATCGATATCACGGAGACGAACTATGTCTACCGTGATGAAAAATCCGGTATGACCGTCCAGATCACAGTGGGTGACTGGGTGCCGCGTGGAAGTTTCCAGGGAGAAGAGATACTTCTTTCCATGCATCTGAATCTTCCGGATCTGGGACTTTCTGATCCGCCATACTCTTTTGAAGAAGGTGAGCATCAGACTACCGTACAGGAAATGCCCTTGGGCGAATATACGGTGACTCCGTCTCAGGCGCACTTCAGCGAGCACGTATTTGTGACTTCTTCCGGCGGCATCGTCCGTTTCTCTTCCACCGCGACCCATGCGGCGGCCTCGGAAAAGTACCTCTATACCTGCGATATCCGCACTATGATCGTGTATATCTATAAGATCACGGATGACGAGATGCAGCTGGTGACCAGCGTGCAGCAGAATCTGGATGTCATTACGGAACACCTTCCGGACGGCGACTCCGTTACCTTCTATCCGGACCCGGATTTCCCGGACCACTTCTTCTTCGTGGAAAATGCAGGCGGAAAAGAGACCGTGATGTCCTGCTTAAACGATGTGGCCGTATCTCCGGACGGGCAGACCATCCTGTACCACAACCCAATCGGCGATCAGCTGCATTTTCTGAAACAGGACCCGACGACGAAAGAAATCACCAATGTGCCTTTCCAGCTGGACGTTCCGCTGGAAGGATGGAACATCCAGTACATTTTCCTGACCAATACCTCTATGTATATCCGTTTCGACACCTATGAAGACGGGACCACTTTCTTGCATGTGCTGGAGTATGATCTGAACGGAAAATTCGTCCGGGAGATTCAGGATGATGCAAAAGAGAATCTGTGTCTTTATAGTCTTTATGAACTGGGCGAGGAGCTTCTGGTGATCGATCAGGGTGGAGACACTCTGGAGATCTGGGATAAGGAAGGAAAGAGCCGGGCGAAGGTGGCGCTTAACGATCTTCTTGGTTTTTCTGAAGGCGAAGTGGAGTTCCCGCATTACTCCTTCCTGAAAATCAACGATAACGGCGACTTCCTCCTGATCTTTGCCTACGATAACGGAGGTGTACTGGAGGATCTGGTGTTCCGGATCCACATTGGCTGAAAAAGAACAGATGGATTTTTCTCAAGGAGTATAATGGGAAAGGAAAAGGAGTGAGCCTGTTATGCCGAGCTTTATGAAAGATGCCATCAAGAAGACTTTTGTGGAACTTCTCGAAGAGATGCCGATGTCCGCGATTACGGTGAAGATGATCGTGGAAAAATGCGGGATCAACCGGAATTCTTTCTATTACTACTATCAGGATCTGCCATCTCTGGTGGAAGAAATCATCAAGGATGACGCGGATGTGATCATTGGCCGGTACGATACGATCGATTCTATTGAAATGGCACTTCGGGCGGCGACCTCATTCTGCGAGCAGAAGCGCAGGGCGATCCTGCATATATATAACTCCGTCAGCCGCGATGTTTTTGAAATGTACTTGTGGAAAGTCTGTGACTATGTGGTGACGACCTATGCCAAAACACTGTTCCGGGACGTGAAGCTCGCGCCTTCTGACGAGGAGATCATCCTCCGTTTTTACCGCTGCGAATGCTTCGGTCTGACCATTGAGTGGCTGAACCAGAAAATGGAGACCAACGTGGAAGAACACATCAGCCGATTCTGCCAGCTGTATAAAGGCATGGCAGAGGAGATGATCCGGCGGGCGGCGCAAGAATCGTAAACCCGAGCCGGTTTATTAGACAAATCCTGCCCCGTGTCTGAATTTCAGACACGGGGTTTTTTCTTGTCCGTTTTGATCCAAGAAAGAAGGTCGTATGCTGTTACCAGATTAGGAGGTGACAGAAAATGAAAATGCGTTCAATCGCACCGATGCGGATCGCGAAAACCGGATATGTGATCATGTCCCTGTTTTTCTGTCTTTTGGGCATGGGATTTATTCTTCATGCGGATATCGGAACCCGGATGCTGGGCACGATCCTCGGCATTGCCCTGATCGTCTTCGGTATCGTCAAAGTTATCGGGTATTTTTCCAAAGACCTGTTCCGTCTGGCTTTTCAGTATGATCTGGAATTCGGCTGCATTTTAACGTTACTGGGGATCGCGGTACTGGTTCATCCTCTTGCTGCGGTGAATCTGATCGTGATCGCCATGGGACTTCTCATTATAGCGGATGCCTTATTCAAAGCCCGGATCGCCCGGGATTCAAAAGAGTTCGGAATATCGGACTGGTGGTTCATTCTGGCTGCGTCGGTGGTGACCGGCGTGATGGGCCTTCTTCTGATCTTCCGTCCGGGATCTTCCGCGCAGCTGATGGTGATCCTTCTCGGCATGGCTCTGATCGCAGAAGGCGTCCTGAACCTTGCTGTGGCGGTATGCACGGTAAAAATCGTAAAAAACCAGTACCCCGATCGTGTCGATCCGGAGTACGAGGTGATGTATAGAAAGGGAGAAAGATAATGAGTTTTTCAAAAGCAGTGGTGAAATATCGGGTGCTGATCCTGGTCGTCACATTCCTTCTTCTGATTCCGGCAGTGTTCGGGTATGCCAATACCCGTGTCAATTATGATATGCTCAACTACCTGCCGCAGGATATGGAAACGGTGGTGGGACAAAATGAGCTCCTTTCGGAATTCGGTAAAGGTGCATTTTCCTTCGTCATCGTAGAGAATATGACTCCTGTGGAGGTGTCCGGACTCAAGAAAAAGATCGAAGGCGTGGAGCACGTCGAATCCGTCATCTGGTATGATTCCCTGGCAGATCTGTCGATCCCGATGGAGATGCTTCCGAAGGACGTGTATGAAGCGTTCAATACCGATCACTCCACCATCATGGCAGTGTTTTTCAACACGTCGACATCGGCCGATGAGACCATGAAAGCCATCTCCGAGATCCGGAAAATCACGGATAAGCAATGCTTCGTGTCCGGCATGTCTGCGCTGGTAACGGATCTGAAAGGCCTGTGCGAAAGAGAAGAGCCGATCTATGTGGCCATCGCCGTCGTTCTGGCGCTGGCAGCCATGATGCTCCTTCTGGACAGTTTTCTGGCGCCGCTGGTATTCCTGGCGTCCATTGGTATGATGATCCTTCTCAATCTCGGATCGAATATCATTTTCGGAGAGATTTCTTATATTACAAAGGCACTGTCGGCGGTACTTCAGCTGGCGGTCACCATGGACTATTCTATTTTCCTGTGGCACAGCTACAACGAACAGCGGGGGCGCTTTTCCGACAACAAGGAGGCCATGACGGTGGCGATCCGGGAGACACTGGGAAGCGTCATCGGAAGTTCCATTACGACCGTAGCCGGATTTGTGGCGCTGTGCTTTATGTCCTTTACTATGGGAAAAGATCTGGGCCTTGTTATGGCAAAAGGTGTTATCCTCGGTGTCATTGGCTGCGTGACCGTTCTTCCGTCCCTGATCCTGGTTCTGGATAAGCCTCTCCAAAAGAGCCGGCACAGATCCCTCATCCCCGGCGGAGGTGCTTTTTCCAAAGGACTCATCAAGATCTTCCCGGTCTTCCTGGTACTGTTTGCGGTTCTTCTGATCCCGTCATTTTACGGCTATAAGAAAGCCAGCAATGAAGTCTATTATGATATTTCCGAATCGATCCCGCAGGATATGCCGAATGTCGTGGCGAACAAGAAACTGAAAGACGATTTCGGCATTGCCACCCAGCACATGATCCTGGCGGATGCATCACTGGATCCGGAAGTGACCCGGAACATGATCCATGAGATGGAAAAGGTGGATGGCGTGAATTATGTGCTGTCCATGGAGTCGCTTGTGGGATCCGGAGTTCCGCAGGAGATTCTGCCGGAATCTCTTAAAGGAGTGCTGAAAGGGGACAAGTGGGAACTGATGCTCGTGAATTCCCGGTACGGAATTGCGACCGATGAGGTCAATTCCCAGATCGATCAGCTGAATGCGATCCTGAAAAAGTATGATCCCCATGGACTTCTGATCGGTGAGGGTCCCTGCACGAAGGACCTGATCGAAACTACCGATCACGATTTCCGGGTGGTCAACCTGGTGTCGGTCCTCCTGGTGTTCCTGATTATTGCACTGGTTACCAAGAGCGTGTCTTTGCCGTTCATTCTGATCTCGGTCATTGAACTTGCGATCTTTATTAACCTGGGACTTCCGCACTTTACCGGTACCAGCATGCCGTTTATTGCACCGATCTGCATAAGTACGATCCAGCTGGGCGCCACGGTGGACTATGCGATCCTCATGACGAGCCGATACAAAGAAGAGCGGATCCGGGGACTTGAACGCCACGATGCGGTATGGACGGCCCTTCGGACCTCGATCCCTTCCGTGCTCGTATCCGGTACCGGCCTTTTTGCCGCAACTGTCGGTGTGGCCATTTACTCGGATGTCGACATGATCAGTTCCATGTGTTTCCTGCTGGCACGGGGAGCGCTGGTCAGTATGCTGATGGTCATCCTGATCCTGCCGGCCATGCTGATGGCATTTGATGGCCTGATCCGCCACACGACAGCCGGCATGAGACACTGCGGCGGGAAAAAATATACCTCTTCTGATTCGAGAAAGGAGCAGTATGCATGAATACAATGAATACGATGGTCAATAAATCTCTGGCGCTGGTGATCGGCGCAAGTATCCTGTCGATGGGGATCGGCGGAACGGCGGTAGCGGCATTCTATTCTTCCCGGGAAAAGAATGAAAAGATGGAACCGGCAGTAGTTACAGTGGGAACCCCTGAAGGGGGAAATGCCGGAAGTGCTCTGCCGGAAGATGCCGCAGGTGTGCTTCTTCCGTACATGAATACGAATAGCGCCCCTCTGACCGACAGTGCATTTAAAGAAGAAACGGTCTACGTTATTTCCGGACCGGAGGGAGCGGTGCAGAAGATCATCGTCAGCGACTGGATCCGGAATACGGCCGGAAAAACAGACGTGACGGATGTATCGGAGCTTTCTGATGTGACGGCGCTGAAAGAAGGGGAGACCTTTACCATGGGCGGGGAAAACACCCGTGTCTGGAATGCCTCTTCTGACGATATCTACTATCAGGGCGAGATCTCAAAAGACCTGCCGGTAGATGTGAAAGTGTCCTATTTCCTTGATGGATCACCGATCGCTCCGGAGGAACTTTCAGGAAAGAGCGGAAGGGTCACCATCCGCTTCGACTATACGAACCATGCTTTTGAGATGAAAGAGGTTGGCGGAAAACAGGAGAAGATCTTTGTGCCGTTCACCATGCTCACCGGTGTCCTTCTGGATAACAGCATTTTTACCAACATCGAAGTTTCCAACGGCAAACTCATTAACGACGGTACCCGTACAGCAGTAGTGGGATTTGCTTTCCCGGGCCTTCAGGAAGACCTGGGTATCGAAAAAGAAAAGTTTGCGATTCCGGACTATGTGGAGATCTCGGCTGACTGTCAGAATTTCTCACTGGGAATGACCGTGACACTGGCGTCGAATTCCCTGATCAATCAGATCGATCCCGAGAAACTGAAGAACGGGGAAGAGATGGATCTGAACGGTTCCATGAAGGAACTGACGGATGCCATGACACAGCTGATGGACGGTTCGTCAAAACTGTACGATGGACTTTGCACGCTGCTGGATAAGTCCAAGGAACTGGTGGCCGGGATCGACCAGCTGGCAGAAGGTGCAAAGAAACTGAAAGATGGTGCAGAAGCGGTGGACGAGGGCGCCGGCAAACTGTCTGACGGGACACAGACACTCTACGATGGCCTTTCCACACTTGATTCCCATTCATCGGAACTGACATCGGGAGCACAGAAGGTATTTGAAGGCCTTCTTTCGACAGCCCAGGAGCAACTGGAGGCAGCCGGCCTTTCGATTCCGGAATTGACGATCAGTAACTATGCGGAGGTCCTCAACGGTGTGATCGACTCTCTGGATGAGACTTCGGTATATGCCCAGGCATTGGAGACTGTGACATCGGCGGTGGAAGGCAAACGTGATTACATCCGCGGACAGGTGGAAGCCGGTGTGAAAGCGGAAGTCGAAAAGCAGGTACAGGCCGCTGTAAAAGAGAATGTGACGGAAAAGGTCACTGCGGCAGTTCGTGAGCAGGTCCAGGCGGCCGTGGAAGAGAAGGTACGGGAGCAGGTCTCCGAACAGGTCATCCAAAAGGCGGCCGGAATGGATAAGGCGACCTACGATCAGGCTGTAAAAGCCGGTATGGTGGATTCTTCGACCCAGCAGGCGATCAGCGGCGCCATCGAGCAGCAGATGAACTCTTCGGATATAAAAGCACTGATTTCCCAGAATACCGATGCCCAGATGGAAAGTGCAGAAGTCCAGGGCAAGATCAGTTCGGCGGTGGATCAGCAGATGCAGACATCCGATGTACAGACGATTATTTCGTCGAAGGTCGATGAGACCATGAATGGTGAAGATATCCGTGATCTGATCGACAAAAATACGGATGCACAGGTGGAAAAAGCCATCTCCGAGACCATGGCCGGAGAGGAAGTGCAGGGAAAACTGGAAGCGGCTTCAGCCGGTGCACATAAGGTGATCGATCTGAAAGCAAGTCTTGACGGATATAACGCCTTCTACCTGGGACTTCTGGATTATACCTCGGCAGTGGGCCAGGTGGTAAGCGGCGCCAAAACACTCCGTGACGGTGCGTCGGAACTGAAGAAAGGCACCAAGCAGCTTTCGGACGGAACCGGCACCTTGTATGACGGTATCCTGCAAATGAAGAATGGGGCGCCGTCCCTGATCGACGGTGTAACCAAGCTCCGTGACGGATCTTTGCAGCTCTCGGACGGCCTGAAGGAATTTAACGAGAAGGGCATCCAGAAACTGGTGGAGCTGGTCGATGGCGATCTGGAAGGTCTGGTGGAAAGACTTCGTGCCACGATGGAAGTGTCGAAGAGCTACATCAACTACGCAGGTATCGCTGACGGTATGGACGGTCAGGTGAAGTTCATTTATAAGACCGAAGAAATCGGATAACCGGTCCGGATGGAAAAAACGGAAAAGAAAAAACTCCGCGAGAACATGTCGCGGAGTTTTTTTGTGGCGCTCCGAGCAGGAATCGAACCCGCATTGGCAGTACCGGAAACTGCAGTCCTATCCGTTGAACGATCGAAGCATCGGTTCATGAGAACAAGGAACATTATAGCCGTTTGACGATGCCTTTTCAACCTGAAATAGGTGCGGGAATGGAAAAAGCTTCTGTTTGTGGTAGGATGAAGTTAGTAGGTTTCGGTTTCTTTTACGGGGTATGGGGGAAAAGAAATGAACGAAGAATTAAACCCGAAATGGCGTAATGCCATGACGATCTTTCTTCTGGTCGTCTTAGGCGCCATGATCGGTTGGGTCTATGAGATGCTGTTTTACCGGATCGACCAGGGGCACTTTATCCGAAGAGGGCAAGGTGGACCATGGCTTCCGATCTACGGCTTTGGCGCTTTGGGCCTGACGCTGGTTTCCTATAGAAAAAAACTGAATCCCTGGCTGGTTTTTATTATCACCGTGGCAGGTTCATTTGTCATCGAATTTTCGACCGGATGGGTCTTATATCACTGCTTTGACGGAAAACGCCTGTGGGACTATAACGTGGAGATCTGGAACTGGGGAAATATCGGAGGATATGTATGTCTTCGTTCGGTACTGGTCTTCGGTATCCTCGGCGTGGCCTACGTGAAATGGATCGTTCCGGCGGCATTTGCCTGGACAGAGAAACTGAAGAAGAAAACGCTTCTTTGGATCACGATCCCTATCGCGCTCCTTTTCTTCAGCGACATTCTCCTCTCTTACATCGTGTTACCGATCGTGAAAAAATAATCGGCATGCCGAAAGGCTCTTTCTTGCGAAATCCAGTCTCGACGCAAGTCCTCCGCGCTGCGCTTGTGCGGAAAGCGTCTCGATCTGGTTTTGCAATGAAATGCCACTTGGGAAATTCGATTATTTTTTCACGATCTCGTTACTGTCTAAGATAATGGTGAAGGGTCCCTGGTTTTCGATGGAGACCGCCATGTCGGCACCAAAGATACCGGTTTGTACACGTGACACCTGTCCCTGACAGGACGCAATAATGTACTCATAAAGTTCATTTGCCAGATCCGGAGAGCCGGCATTAATGAAGGACGGACGGTTGCCGTGATGGCAGTCGGCATAAAGCGTGAACTGGGAGATCAGGAGAAGCTGCCCGTCCACGTCAGCAAGGCTCTTATTGGTCTTTCCGCTCTCATCCCGGAAGATCCGAAGTCCCAGAAGTTTCTTGACCATGGCGTCTGCGATCTCTTTGGTATCGGTCTGGCAGATTCCGATGAAGACCAGAAAACCCTGATCAATGGCGCCGACGGTTTTACCCTCCACATCCACATGGGCAGAGGTGACTCTTTGGATCAAAAAACGCATAAAAAAGTACTCCTTTTTGACATGGCTCTGTGTAGACAGCATATCAAAATGTGTTATAATTGCAAAGAGCCGTTAAGGAAGGCTGACGAGCTTCTCAATTTTCGATGCGAGAAGCTCTTTTTTTATGGAATAAGAGAAGATACTGCCGGCCGCAGCCTGCTAAATGTGGTGACAGAAACTTCGCAAAGGGGCGTGAGGAAACATGTTTAAAGTAGGTTTTAGCAATGAAAAATACGTGCAGATGCAGTCGCAGAAGATCCGTGACAGAATCGGCCAGTTTGGAGGTAAGCTCTATCTGGAATTCGGCGGTAAGCTTTTCGACGATTTCCATGCGTCCCGCGTACTTCCGGGCTTTGAGCCGGACAGTAAAGTCAAGATGCTTCTGGAATTAAAAGATGAAGTGGAGATCGTGATCGCGATCAACGCCGATGCGATTGAAAAGAATAAGAGAAGAGGCGACCTGGGCATCACCTACGATCAGGAAGTCCTGCGTCTCATCGATGCGTTTACCGAGATCGGCCTTTATGTCGGAAGCGTATGCATCACCCAGTACACCAACCAGCCCCTGGCAGAGCATTTCGGAAAGAGACTGAGACAGCTGGGCGTAAAAGTCTATAAGCACTATCCCATCGCCGGCTATCCGATGAATGTTCCGCTGATCGTTAGTGACGAAGGATACGGAAAGAATGAATATATCGAGACCACCCGCTCCCTGGTCGTGGTCACTGCGCCGGGCCCGGGTTCCGGAAAGATGGCCACCTGTCTTTCCCAGCTGTATCACGAGAACAGAAGAGGCATCAAGGCCGGATATGCGAAGTTTGAGACATTCCCGATCTGGAGCATTCCGCTGAATCACCCGGTAAATATCGCTTATGAGGCGGCCACCGCTGACCTGGCCGATGTGAATATGATCGACCCGTTCCATCTGGAAGCTTACGGTGAGACCACCGTTAACTATAACCGTGACGTGGAGATCTTCCCGGTAGTCAATGCCATTTTCGAAAAGATCTATGGCGAGTCCCCGTATAAGAGCCCGACGGACATGGGCGTTAACATGGCCGGCTTTGCCATCGAGGACGATGAGGCCTGCCGCGAAGCCAGCAAGCAGGAGATCATCCGCCGTTACTATCAGGCTAAATGCCTGGTGCGCCAGGGTCTTTCCGAGGGCGCCGATGTCAATAAGATCGAGCTTCTCATGAATAAGTCCGGCATTGAGGTCAATGACCGCCGCGTCGTTGGC
>CADBGD010000066.1 GCA_902794115.1 Oscillospiraceae bacterium | reverse complement strand
GGATTCTGGGGGTTACAAAGGATCATGAGAGACGTCTGCGGATCCCGAAGTTTTGCCTCCAGATCTTCCCAGTCGATCTGATACGAGGTAGTCGCCGGATCGTAGGAAAGTCTGTTTTCCAGTGCATTTCGGCCATTATTCAAAATACTGTTGAAAAAGATAGGATAGACCGGTGTCTGAAGGACCACGTTCTCGCCCGGGGTAGTCAGCTTTCTCACCGCCGAAGAGATCGCCGGGATCACGCCGGTTACGAAGACCAGCCAGTCCTTTTCGATCTCAAAGTGATGACGGTTTTTCCACCAGGACATATATGCCTGATACCATCCGTCACTTAAAATGGTGTAGCCGAAAATGCCGTGAGCCGCGCGCTTTTCGATAGCGGCCTTCACAGAAGGGCACGTCTCGAATTCCATGTCCGCCACCCACATAGGGAGCATGGCATCTCCGTTCTTCCACTTAAAACTTCCGGTGCCTTTCCGGTCGATGATTCTATCGAAATCGTACTGCATATTATTCTTCCGTTTCTATCTTTGTTGCCGTGATATCCACCCTGTCTTCTTCCATGATCAGTTCACCGATACTGCCGGCATGGATCCTTCCCGAAGAAGGGTTCTTGACGCTGTCGATATGCCCTTCGATCTCGGCATCGACCTCCGAATACTCGAAGGACAGCGTGGTATTCAGAAGCTTGCAGTTGATCATTTTCAGCCCGGAAATATAGCATAATCCCTGCAGACTCTCGATGGTACAGTTCTCAAAAGTGATATTTTCCGAATTCCATCCGATATACTCGCCGCAGATATAAGAATCGCGCACAGTAACATTGTTACAGTTCCAGAAGGCGTCTTTGGTAAGTAGTCTCGAGTTCAAAATCTCGATATTTTCGCATCCGTCGAATCCGTAGTTGCCGGAAAGCTCCAGATCCTGGATCTTCATGTTCCGGGAATTCATGGCAAAGTAATCGCCGCAGACGATCACCTTCTTCATCCGGATGTCGCTACAGGACCACATCGTCTCCTGGGCGTGGTAGAAATTCACATTCTTCAGCGTAATATTGCTGCTTCTTCGAAATGTCTTCGGCGCTTCGATCATGACATTTTCCATCGAAAGATCCGAAGTGTACCAGATGCCGGCCCGGGCCGTATCAGTAAGCACGCAGTCCGTAAGGCGGATGTGGCTGGAATACCAAAGCGGATATTTCCAGCGGAAGGAGGAGTGATACAGCTCTATATTGCTGCTATGCTTCAGCGGCGACTCTCCGTTATCGAAGACCGTCTCTTCGATCCGCAGATCCTTTCCCTGAAACAGCGCGCGTTCCCCTTCTAAAAAGCCTCTTTTGATGATCTCCATATATGTCGTTGATTCCTTTCTACGGGCCCCAAAAAGCCACTTTCTGATCGTTTATTCTCATTTTACCACGCAGGTTTTCTCTATACTTTCAGGTATCTGCCGAAATATACCACTTTCGTATCGCCTCTCTGCGCCCTTGCGGGAGGGATACGGAAATCACGCTTATTTCAGGATTTTGATCAGGTGCTCGTCTGTGGTCAGGAGGGCTTTGGCCTTCTCCCGGTATTCTTCCTCGTGAAGATAGGTATGGCGGAAAGGCTTGATCTGCGGCGCCATATCGATGGCGTTTTTAAAGTCTTCCACCTTCAGATCCAGCGTCTCGCAGTATTCCCAGAAGCCTGTTTTCGTAAAGACGGTATCGATCCTCTTCCAGCGGTGGTCGCAGATCTTGCACATGATGTAGGTGGCAATGCCGACCTGGATACCATGCAGCTGCGGATGCTCCAGAAGCTGGTCCAGCGCATGGGAGATCAGATGCTCGCTGCCGCTTGTGGGCGCACTGGAACCGGCGATCTCATTGGCCACACCGCTCATGGCCAGAGAGTCCAGAAGCTCTTTCAGGAAAAGATCTTCGTTCATGGATTCAAAGGGAGTGCGCACGAAGGAATTGACGGCTTTTTTCGCGATCATGAAAGCAAAGTCATTGACCTCATCATAGCCCTTATCTTCTTCATGCTGCCAGTCATACGTCGATGAGATCTTTGCGACCATGTCGCCGACGCCGGAATACAGGAAACGCACCGGTGCGCTTTTAATGACATCGGTATCCACCAGGATGCCGTAAGCCATCTTGGCCGGAAGGGATTTTCTGTGTCCGTTGACGATCAGTGAGGCCGACGAACTGGAAAACCCGTCAGAAGAAGAGCTTGTCGGTACACTGATAAACGGGATCCGGAGAATATAGCCGATATACTTGGCCGCATCGATGACTTTTCCTCCGCCCATGCCGATGATCGCCCGGGTCTTATTGGGGATCTGAAAAGCCAGATCCGTAATATCTTTAAAATCCACCGTGTCCATTTCCTGGTGATGCAGTACTTCCACTCCGGCTTTTTTGCAGGAGGAAAGGACCGTTTCACCGAACATGTCCGTCAGCCCGTTTCCGAAAAGGATCGTGACCTGGGTAAGGTCTTCGTCTTTCAGATAGTCTCCGATGTGCGCTGTGACGCCGCGTTCGATCTTCAAAATAACGGGGATCGCAATCTCTTCTTTCGACATAAGTCACTTCCTCACTTTCTTCCTTTTCCGATGACTTCCGGAACCACCTTCACAAGATCGGAAAACTTGTCGATCACCGGTACCTCGGCATCGATGGTGCCAAATCCGTATTTTGCATGGATAAACGGAAGTCCCGCCTTCATGGTGGCATCGTAATCACTCTGGATATCTCCCACGTAACAGGCCTCGGACAGTGCATTTCGCTCCGCCATAAGCTTAATATTCTCATCCTTCTGCAGGAAGTTGTTTCCGTAGCACTCGATATCTTCTACCAGATCCTTTTCCGTACCGTAGGAAATGCCGTAGTAACCTAAGAAGGCCTCGATATAGCCTGCCTGACAGTTACTGACGATATAGATGTGATATCCTGCTTTCTTAAGTTTCTTCCAGGTCTCGATCACGCCCTCGTAAAGAATGCCGCCGTGTTCACTTAAATACTCATTCTCATAGTTCTCGCAGGAATAACGGAGTGCATCCCGCTCCGGACCTTTTTCCGTATAGGTAAAAAGGGTATCGGCGATCACATCCATAGGTTTTCCCATGACACTCTGGATATCTTCCCGGGTCGTCCAGGCAGCCGCCACGTTTTCAGACGAATCCCAGACCGTACCGTCCATATCAAAAATAATGCCTTTTTTCATTTGCATCGATTCTCCTCAATCATGTAAAAATACATATCTATCATAACATAAGAAAAAGCCCTGAAAACGCTCTCCCTCGCTTTCAAGGCCCTTCTTTCTACGTTATATCAGGTTACAATACCCTTTACCTTTGATAGAACGGCTTCGCCGTTTTTCCCGGAGCCGGGTTGGCCTTCGGGAGGATGATGATCTCCATGGCTTCCATTCTGTAACCATAGCCCGCGCTTCCGCAGGATTCACCATTTTTCGCCCAGTCTGTCCATCCGATATTCTGGATGTGCGTGCGATAGTAGATATCGTATTTATCCGCATTCTTACCACTGAGACGGATCTCGATGGCCTCAAGCCGCAATCCCTTTCCTGTAGTACCCGACATGGCGCCGTTTTTCACCCATGTCTTCTCCCATCCGTAGTTCTGGATGTGAGTCCTGTACTCGACATTTACATTCTCCAGTCCTTCGATGTTGATATGCACGGCTTCCAGACGCAGTCCCAGACCGGTCGAACCTGCCGGGAGACCATCGGCTACATTAGACTGCCAGCCGATTTTCTGAACATGTGCATTATAGGTGACATAGTTCGGTTTACTTCCCTTCGGCACCACCTTGATCTGCATGGCTTCCATTCGAAGACTCTGACCTGTTGTACCGGCTGTGGCACCGTTTTTGACCCAGCCCATCCAGCCTTTGTTCTGCACCTGTACACGGTAATAGATATCGTAGTTGGAAGCAGCCGAGCCTGTAAGTTCGATCTGGACCGCTTCAATACGGCGTCCCTGACCGGTCGTACCGGAAACCTGCTTGTCCGATACCCAGCTCTGCCAGCCGATACCCTGAACATGGGAACGATAGCGGACACCAAGGTTCTGGCCGCTGGTCTCCAGATAGAGTGTAAAGGCCTCGACCCGAAGTCCCAGACCGACTGTTCCGGCTGTGACACCATCGTACACATAGCCCTGCCAGCCAATGTTCTGAACATGAGCACAATAGTCAGTGGAAACACGCGGCACAGATGGCGTGGTCGAGCCGGAACCGGAAGAGGATCCCGGGCCCTTAACTACATAGGCAGTCTTGGGGGCACCATTGAGTTCAAACAGGGTATCCAGACCCATTTCAAATTCTTCACATTCCACTCGTCCGTGCGGGAAAGTATAGTCACCATTTGATCTCAATATCTCCCACTGGATCGCAAAGGTAAAGGCACCCCACGCGTAGTAGTCGATCTTTGTAAAGTCTGCAAAATTATCCGTTCTTCCGTAGTCATAAGCACTGGAGTAGCCCTTATACTCGGCGAATCTGTGGATCATGAGGGCAAGATCCTCACGAGTGATATACTCGTCGGGTTTAAATGTATCGGAGCAGATGTTCGGGTAACCAAAGCAGATATCGTTCGCTTCGCCCCACTTGACCGCATCGGCATACCACTCGCTGCTGCCGACATCGGTAAAACGTGTCTTCAATCCGCCGACACCCGGCTTTCCGGCCATTTCATACAATGTGGCGATGGCCACTTTTCTGGTCACCATATCCGCGGAATCGGAAAGACCGTCATTGGTATCGAGATAGCTGTCGTAGGACTCACTTCCCTTTACGTGAGTGGTATCGACTTTGCACTTATAGTCAACGCAGAGGCAGTACTCGAGCTCATCGAAATACTCATGGCTTCCGCCGTAATCCAGTGTCATGGAATAACCCTGACATACTGTCGGCTCATCTGCATAGACACCATCCTTATATACCTTCTGAAGGCGGCTGTTATTACCGATATTCAAGGTCGTGAAGGGGTTTGTATAGCAAAGACAATAATAGAGCTTCGGGTTATTCGAAAGGTCCAGAGAAGAGATCTCATTTACACCACACTGCAGCCAGGCCAGATCCGGATTGTGAGAAAGATCCAGAGACTTGAGCTTGTTATGTCCGCAGTTCAGCTTCATCAGGTGAGTATTATTGCTAACATCCAGTTGAGTCACATTATTATTCATGCAGCAATAATATTCCAGATCTTTCATGTGGCTGATCTTTACGGTATTTCCAAGCTTCGGATTATCCCAGACATCCAGGCGCTTCATCTTATAGTTTTTCGAAAGATCCAATGAATTCAGATGGTTTTTCTGACAGTCCAGCTGCGCCAGTTCCGGGTTGTGCGTGACATCCAGTTCGGACAGACCGCAGGAAGATACCAGAAGGTGTTCCAGTTCAGGATTTTGGGAGACATCGATCGAGCCCAGGTTCTCATTGGTGCTGGCCTCAATATACGCCATGTGTTCGTTATTGCGGACATTCAGACTGGTCAGCTGGCAATCAAAGCAATACACCCAGACCATATCCGGGTTCGGTGTGAAATCCAAAGAAGTGAATTTGTTTTCAGAACACCAGACACCGGTCAGTTTCTTATTCTTGCTGATATCCATAGTAGCGATATTGTTTTGTCTGATCCAGAGTCCCCGAATCTCTGTAAAGTACTCAATACCTTGGATACTGCTGATGCCTTTATTTTCCGCGACGATGTTATAGATACGAGATACCTCGTAATCACTGATAAAGCCATTTCCATCCAGATCGTATGTGCTGGAAATGACTGCTCTGAAATTATCGTCCGGAAAATGTGATTTGTCGATCGGTACGCCATCGGCCGCCAGCACTACGGGAACACTACCCACGCACTGGAAAATACTTGCCGCAGTGACAGTGGCAGCAAGCAGCTTATTCAGTTTTCTCATACATTCTTACCCTTTCCTACTACTTAAATGTCTGTCTCTTTGATGCTTTGTACTTCTCGTCCACATTACGCACATACTTCGCTCGAATTTGGGTTCGGTATGTAGATTGATGTCACTAGTTCTCTTGCCAGAATGTATGACTGCGCCTACATTCACAGTATAACACGTTTGTCAAGAGGGTTCACCATTTGTTTACTTTATTTCGATAAAAATTCACAGATTCTCCTTATTCATATTCGGTTTTTCTTCCATTCACTTCCCTGTTCTGGCCAATATTCTCTCCTTTTTTCGTTATCAGAACCGTTATAGGAAAATAGTATAATGAAGGTGATTTGGCGGAAGATGTACCTCTTATCCGCCAAAATGTCCGTCTTGTTCCGTTTTTGTTGAGCCCGGACAGAAAAATCGTTAGTCTCTACCCGATGGAGAAAAAGCATGAAGCTGTTTGTGAAAGAAAAGTGTGAAGTAAAAGAAACCGAAGTGGAGATCCGCTGCCGGACCCGCGACAGAGAAGTCGACGCTCTGATCGCCGGAATCAAAAATGCAGCAAGCTTCCTCGTCGGTGAGAAAGAAAATGGCGATCTTTGTCAGGTACCTGTCGCCAGGATCTTTTATTTTGAGGCGATCGAGGGAAAGGTATTTGCCTATCTCGAAAAAGATCTTATTAAGATCAGAAGCACTCTATATGAAGTGGAAAGCACTTATCAAAGCAATCATTTCGTGCGGATCTCTAAGTCAGTAGTCGTAAACCTGAGAATGATCACGAACATCCGGCCGGAAGAAGGGCGACGTGTACGGATCGAAATGAAGAACCAGGAGTATCTTATCGTTTCGAAAAACTACGTCAGCAACCTGAAAAAGGCCTTAGGTATGAAGGAGGGCAAATAATGGATAGAATTATAAATTCATTCCGAAAAGCCTTTTCCGTCTGTGTTTTGGCATTCTCATTGTGCATCGTTATTATGGCCTTTATTTCGCATAGGACTAATAGACCTCTCTCTCCCGGAAATATTTTTGTCCTGACGTGGATGTTTCTGTGCATAACGATCATCCGCACGCTGTATCTTTCTTTGGAAGAAACAAAGAAGATCGGAAGAATACCATACTGGATCAAAAGACTGATCGCGCTTCCCTTCTATTTAGGAACTGCCGTGATCGGTTTCAGGAGTCTGGTTTGTCTTGAGAGCAGATACAGAACAAATCTGATATTCATCGTTGCCGTTTTCGGAGCTGTCTATTTTCTCGCTTCAACGATCAAAATGAATAAGACTATGAAAAGTGTATTATTTGGCGGAGGTATCGTTCTGATCATTGGTCTGACCGTAATGTCCGGCTATTTAGGCTTACATGGAAAAACCGTAAAAGACCGTTCCCG
Source organism: Oscillospiraceae bacterium (assembly GCA_902794115.1). Taxonomy (GTDB): domain Bacteria; phylum Bacillota; class Clostridia; order Saccharofermentanales; family Saccharofermentanaceae; genus Scatonaster. Next base: position 24,755 of record CADBGD010000066.1, on the reverse strand, counting down.
GCTGACCTATACGGACAAAATCGAAATGAAAGAAGGGAAACTTGATTCCACCCGTTCAAGTGTGGAGTTTTATAACGAGGCAGGCACATCTTATAATGTGACAATAAAATGGGGAAACAGTTCGGAAAAGTACAGTTTCCTTACCATGACCAAGATCGTCGCCCCCAGCGGAAAAGCAGAAGCATGGACTTCCGGTGACTACGGAGAATGCGAAATGAATTTCGAGCTTTCGGAAACAGGCACCTATACGATCTATAGCGAATACTACTGCACAGAAGAAGAATTTGAAGAAGCCTGCCGGAGTTTAGATCCTAACTTTACGATCGAAGGCAGCCCCTTCGTTTTCACCGGTGAAGATGGAAGCTGGGAGCAGAATATCGATGTAAAAATGGTTGCATCAGAGTAAAAATTTCGTATTTCACCGGTTTAACAAATTCACTCTTTTGGAGGTAAATATGGAACGCAGGATCAAGACAGGACTGCGTATGGTTCCTGTCGTCATTTTCGTGCTGTTTTTCTATGTATTTCTGCACGAATCCGGACACACCATCGTAGCACTCGCTTCTGGTTCAAAAATCACTGAATTCGATCTTTTTTCAACAAGACCGCATATGAATTACAAAGGAGGAAACTACACTCTTTTTAGTACTCTATGGCTTCATGCCAATGGTTCTTTGCTTCCTCTTTTCGTATCGTATATCGTCGCAATCACATACAAAAAAGAAATTCAGAACTTCTTCTATCGGGCTTTTTGCTTTCTTTTCTGTACTATAAACACCTGTTCGTTTCTCGTTTGGGCAGTCGTCCCGCTGCTATACATGAACGGATATATGGATGCAGGAGAAGATGCTTTTAAATTCACGAAGATTTTCTTCATGTATCAGGATCCCCGGATCATAAGCGTATTCGCACTTCTTCTCACCGGACTTGGCGCTCTGCTGATCTTTTGGAAAGAAATTCCCCGACACTTTTTTCAGCATGTAAGAGGACTCCCGAAAAAGGAAAACGCCACTTGATCTTTTCTCTTTACTCCTCTGACAGATTGTTCATATGCGCATAAAGAAGCTCGAAATCTCTCGTGTCATTAACGATTCGGCTCATGAGATCGCCGGTCTGTTTATCGTGAAAATATCCGATATGCATCCGCTCAAGTTTGTCGTATGTGCGTGTGCGCAGATCCCCCACCAGGTACCATGCCGCCTTATGCGCGAGGTAGTTACTTAAGAAGCGGAAAAGAATACGAAAAAGAAAGAGGCCAACGAAATAAACTATTTGCCTTTTTCTTTCAGGATTCTATTCACTACGAAAGAAGATTGTAGATCCCATCTTCGGACAGGACGCCGCGTTTCAGACCTGCAGGAAGTAATCCTGCTTCGTCAAGGGCAAAGTCCTTCTTCCAATCCGCACTGGTGTAATATTTTTCCAGTACTTTCAGATCCTCAGAAGATCCCTTCCCGGATGTGACTCTTTCGAAGATCTCTTCCATTTCCGCGATCCGCTGAAAGGCATTTCTCTCCTTAGGTCCGATGCCGAGAATATTCTTCTCCATGCTTTCCAGAAGATCGTGGGAATCATCTTCGATGTGCGAAAGATAGGTCACGATAACACCTTTCTTCGGCAGGACATAGCATTTCTGCTTCCACTTGCCGTTAATGCTGAAGCCGCCTCTATACTTCCAGATAAAGAAACCGTACCCGCCTTCTCTATTCATCTGCTGCACGGAAGTGGCCATATCCACATATTCTTCGGAAAGGATACGGACGCCGTTATACACGCCCCCGTTATAAAGGAGCAGCCCGATCTTACTTAAGTCATGAACGGAAAGGCGCATCATCGAAGCGCCGTAGAAATACCCCTCCGGAGATCTGCCGTATTCGAAAGAAGTGATCTCCAGGGGCTGAAAGATCCTCTCCTCGATAAATGCACCCAGGTCGCTACCGAGTGCTTCCGTCAGCGCCACACCGATCAGGTACGCCGAGATATTACTATAGTTAAATGTACTCTTTTCCGGATCTTCTATCTCGCACGCCAGTGAGAAATCCAGCCAGTTCTCTCCTTCCGCCCGGAACGGAAGATCGGAAACGGACATGGTCAGGAGCCGGCGGAGACTGATCTTTTCCCACTGCGCCTTCTGCTTTTCCGAAAGAGACAAGTGCTTTTCGCGGGGAAGATATTCCAGGATCGAGTTGTCCAGATCGATGCGACCCTCATCAAAGAGGATCCCGACCGCAACCGACAGCACCGTCTTCGTCGCCGAGTAGATCTCGTGAAGGCCCGACGTGTCTCCGAAACTGTGCGTCAGCTCGCCGTTTTCATACACTTCCGCGCCGAATACATTCCAGTTATTGTCCTGAATATCTTTTACGAACTGATCGAATTTCATCTTCTTTTTTCTCCTCGAAATGCACTTTTTCCTGCAACTATTCTACACTATGAAAGGCAGTTCTTTCTCATCCATTCCGCCACGCCATCTTCGTCATTGGAAGCAGTGAGCTCATCCGCGACGGCCAGAACTTCCGGGATCGCATTTTTCACGGCAACGCCCTTCCCGCACATCGTCAGCATATCGATATCGTTCTTATCATCTCCGAAAGCCACAATATCCGAAATCGCGATCCCGCTCTGTTTCGAGAGAGCTTCGATCGCCTGGATCTTCCCCGAACCCGCCGGAAGAAATGCATACATATTCTCCCCGCGATAACACTGTAGTTTACATCCGATTTCGTCCGCGATCTCCTTCGCCATCTGTTCATCCGGGAGCACAGCCGCGATCTTATTCGCGCCTACCTCCAGGTCACGAGAATAATCGTTGTAAATTGCTTTATGAAGTCTTTCCGATTCCGCGATATGCTTACTGTTCCAGAAGACTGTTTTCCCATGTGCGACGGAGATCTCCGTATCCGGAATCCGTGCCTTCACACTTCGTACGATCCGGTTCGTATCCTCGATCGAGAATGCTTTTGAGTAGATACACCCATCTTCCGCATGGATCAGTGTACCATCCGTGGTGATCTCATAGTCCGGTTTCAGAAGACGGATATACCGCTCCGCACCGATCCAGTATCTCGCCGTCGCAATCGCCAGCTTGATCCCCTTACTTCTGCACGCAGCAATCACATCCAAAGACGCCTCGGATATACTCCCATCCTGCCTCAGAAGTGTATGATCCAGATCTGTTAAAACCATTCTCACCATGTTTCGTATCCTGCTCCTATCATACAGTTTTAGGGAACTTTTCTTGTAATTCTACCCTCAAAAGTTCCCTAAAACACTTCTCCCACTTTTCTATATTCCGCGAAGAAGAACAGCGGTATTTCTTCGTTCTTCCCCAGCTCTTCGTAAGACTTCGGCTCGTCGGCATGAACTAGCATCAGGCCCGCTTCCGCAGCGCCGTTCAGGTAATCAGACAGCGGCCTATGATAGTGTTTCGTTTCTCCCCAGAACCGGTTCTCGCAGACGGATGGCGTAATGTACGATGTCACCATCTTTCCGGCCCGTCCGGTCTTCTCGTCCGTCATCCATTCGCCGGTAAAGAAAGCCGGGTGCACGATCGAATAATAGAAGATCCCGCCTGGTTTCAGCACGCGCCTGCACTCAGAAAAAACAGGCCCCACCGGATCGATATCCATCAGTACCTGGTTGCAGAACACGATGTCGAATGCCCCATCTTCGAAAGGGAGTCTTCCGGTTATATCTGCTACGGCAAAAGCACTATCCGGGTATTTTTCCTTCGCGAGCTCGATCATCGCGGGAGATCCGTCCACGCCGGTCACGTCTCCGCCGATCGACCGGAAATAGTCCGAGTAATAGCCATACCCGCATCCGAGATCGAGAACTCTCTCGCCGGACAGTTTCGGAAATCTTGCCTTCACGATGGCTTTGTTCATATCGGAAAAAGCCGACTGCTCCTGCTCTTTGGCAAAAGCCCCTGCCGCCTGATTCCATTGTTCGATACCCGCTCTACTCATAAAGCCATCCTTCAGTTCTTTCATGCGATATAAGACATATCATTAATGTGCCGCACGCGGTGCTTCCCGTCATCGCCGACGATCATGTGGGATACGCCTCCGGCCGGCCCGTGGATATCGACGTCATAATAGGCTTCCACAGGAAGGCCCAGATACATGAGATTCCATAAACTCAGAAGATCGCCATGGGAAACGATGATGATCGTCTCCTCTTCACTTGCCATCACTTCTTCGTAGAAAGGAAGAAGGCGGTTCCAGCATGCCCTGCGGCTCTCTCCGTCAGAGAACAGACAGTCGTCGACGGTGTTCTCGGGTGTCTCGATATTTTCACGGAGCCACTGCACGGATTTCCCGCAGCATTTCCCCAGGTTTCTCTCGCGAAGTTCTTTTCGAAGGGTCGCTTCCACACCAAGAGATTTCGAGATCTCTTCCGCCGTCTGCGCCGCACGCTTGAGATCCGAAGAATACATCACGAATTTCTTTCCCTGAAGTTCTTCCTTCAGCTTCTTTCCGATATTCTCCGCCTGCTGCCGCCCGAGCTCCGTCAGATCCCAGTCCGTCCAGGAACCGACCATACCGTTCGTATGATGGACCGACTGCGTATGCTGTACCGTAATGATATGTTTCATGGCTCACTCCTCTTTTTCGCAAAGCGGTTTCCGATTCTTACATTTCTCACTACGATTATACAAAAAAGAGTCATCTCAACATAGGAAATTACACTACCGGTTCAAAAGATTTCATCTCTGCCCCTCCCCGCTTTCTCCCCTGCCCACACTTTTTCCATAGTGCCGGTGCATGAGATAGTGCGCGAATCTGAGGTTTGCCATCATCAGCACGATGCTTCCCATGATGATCATGACCGTCATAAGATCAAATGTGATATACCCTGCACTTCGGACGAGGATGAGAAGACTTCCCGGCAGAAGAATCACACTGGTGATAAGCGAAGGAATATATTTTCTGATGTAAATGCACTGTCCGATGTGAATCACAAAATGCGCAGTAAGCGCAATCAATAACCCGAACCAAATCGTTTCCAGTATATAACCGGGAAAGTAATACACCAGAAGACTGATGCCGAAAAACGGGATAAATTCCTCATATACGGCGAGAGCCATTCCTTCCGTCGTGAACTGCCGATAAGCCTTCGTAATCTTGGGGAACCTTTCGAAAAGCTGCGGATTGTTCCGGAAAAACTGTCCAAAGCCGATGATCTCCTCCATATCATGAACGATGAACATAATCGGAAGAAGCAAAAAGTATTCTCTCATACGATTCCCCTCTCTTTCCATTTGAGGATCACACCCGAATATACTTCTCCTTTTTTCATCACAAAAGGACGGATGCCGAGATGATATATGATGCTATGGAAAATGCACTGAACGGGATGCTTCTTCTTTCCCCTGAGCTCCCGAATCATCCTCACTGAGGCTTTTCGGGTTTTTCCCGACACTTCTTTTTCCATGCCGGAAATACCATTAAACGGGATCTTCAGTAAAATGCGGTCACAAAGTTTTCCGCCGGAATACAGGACCAGATCATTCAGAACTTTCAGCGCAGATCTGTTTCCATAGTTTTCTCCGGTCACCACAGTGATACATGGCTTTCCGGTAAGAAGCTGTTCGATGACAAAATGCCCTCGGTCGATGAAGTCCTTCATGAGTCCGGAAACATTACTTGCATATGTCGGTGAACCCATTACGATCCCGTCCGCTTCACCTATCTTTTGAGAAAGGATCTCCGCATCATCGGAAAGGCAGCAGGCACCGGTTCGATAGCAGGAACAGCAGCCGGTGCAGTGCGACATATCGATGTTTCCGAGGTTATAGAAATCCACTTCCACATCACCTTTTTTCAACTCCGTTTCGATCCTGTGAAGAACCGTCGAAGTGGCCCCTTTACTTCTGGGACTTCCGTTAAAGATCAGTACTTTCATCTTTTCTCTCCAAACTACACACTTGTGTATCTTTGAAAAAGAGGATACGATGGAAAAGAAAGTTCGTAAACAGATTTTCAGTAAGATACACAATCTCGTGATTATGTGTACTTTTTGAAGGGGAATACTATGAAAGAATCCACTAATCCATCTGCCATCCGGTCGAAGCAGGAGATCACAGATGCACTACTAAAACTGATGCGGAAATACCCGTATCCGGAAATCACCGTCAAGCAGATCGTCCTGGAAACAGATCTTGCGAGGAAAACATTCTATCTCAACTACAGCTCGAAAGATGACGTCCTGGACGCCCTTATGAACCAAGTCATAGGAGACTATGTGCAGGCCCTTTCTTCTTCCGATGACGAACCGATCGCCATCATTTTCAACTTCTGTAAAAAGAATAAGGATCTTCTGAAACTTCTACACAAGAATAATATGCTGTACCTTCTTCTTCTGAAACTGAACGAGGTCCTTCCTGAACACAGTAGAAAGTCAGACATGAGCCGGAATCCTTTTGCCAAGCTAATGACCGGATTAGATTCCGACTACCTGATCGCATTTAATATCGGCGCCATCTGGAATGTGATCTTCAAATGGGTCGACCGCGGCATGAAAGACTCGCTGGAAGATATCCGGAACACCATCGATGCATATCTGAAACGGTTAGCCTGAACCGGCTCTGATCCTTGATACACTTTGCTTCCATCTTCTTCCGCCAACCACACCATTGCAACGCTGATGTATATGTGCTATTCTTTACTTAACGATCGTTAAGTAATTGGATGGAACGGACATGAACAACAAAGAAAACCTGATCGATGTATCCCTGGATCTCTTCTCGAAGCGCGGCTTCTCGGCTGTGTCCGTAAGAGACATCTGTGGCTCACTGAACCTGAAAGAGAGCGCGCTCTACTACCATTTCAAGAACAAGGAAGCGATCCTGACGTATCTCTATCAGCAGGTAGATGAGCTGGTCGATGGCATGCGTGCACGCTTTGATTCGGCTTTTTCCATAGCCAAGAAAGTCTCCACGAAAGAGATGGCTGGCGTAGCACAGGGATTCTTCGCGCATTATTATTGCGACAAGAATATCCGCAGACTGATCTGCATGTTAAGTATCGAGCGCATGTCGGATCCGATCGCCAATGATAAGTACCTGAAGCTCATGTACGAGATGCCCATGGAACAATGCAATAAGGTATTCCGACAGATGGCAGATCGCAAACTGATAAAAGATATGCCGGCGGATCTTCTGGCACAAGAATATCTGGGAATCATTACGACGGCCTTTGACAGACATATTCTTGGAAGCACCGACGTGGATCAGGGGATCCTCGCCGGATGCGAGGAAATCGCCCGGAATGTCAGTGCTTTTTACAAGGAAATCCGAGTATAAGGCAAAGGAAAACAGAATATGAGTCAGACGAAAGTGTATAAAAACGCCAAAGCGGAAAAAGCGATCCGGGAGAGCTACGATGCGCTTCTCAAGATGTGGGGAACCGATATCGAAGAACGGGATATTTCCGGGCGTTACGGCGTCACGCATGTGATCGAAGCGGGAGATGAAAGTAAGCCTCCGTTGGTGCTTTTTCACGGTGTGGGAGATGATGCCGCACTTATGTGGGTCTATAATGCAGAGGAGCTGGGACGGCACTTCCATATATATGCCGTGGATACGATCGGCGGACCCGGCAAAAGTGTGCCCGGAGAAGGGTACGATAAAACATTTGATGATGCCGTCTGGATCAGTGAGATCCTGGATAAGCTGGGACTGGATAAGGTCTATATGGCCGGGGTCTCCAATGGCGCGTATCTGACACAGATGTATATGATCCAGCATCCCGAGCGCGTGATCAAGGGCATCAGCATGGCCGGTGTTCCCGTGAAAACATCCGGCAGCGGCAAGAAGGCGGCCATGAAGGCGATGATGAAAGTCTTCCTTCCGGAAGCGTTGTTTCCGAATGACAAAAATGTGATGAAACTGATTCGCAAGATGACAGGCAGCCATTACAGTGCTTTTACGGAAAACAGGGTCGTGTTTCAGCATTTCAAGCAGCTCATGACCGGGTTCCGGAGAAGTGCCATGATGAATCACAAGGTGCTTGGGTTCACCGAAGAAGAGATCTTCTCTCTTTCTGACCGGCTGCTCTGTATCGTGGGAAAGAAAGATCCGTTTATCATGCTCGGCGGCGCACAGCTGGAAGAAGAACTGAAGCGATATCCTCTGCGTGTCGAATTCATGGAAGATGCCGGGCACGGGATCAATCATGAAAAAGCACATGAAGTGGATGCTCTGATCATAGAGTTTTTCGGCGTGAAAGAGTGTGTGAAAGATTTGCTGTAAAATGGTCGAAATTATGATATATTTACCTGACAAATAATTTGAAAAGAATACTTCGGGGAGAAAAGTATGAACGTATTTGTAGTGTATTGTCATCCAAGCAAAAACAGTTTTACCTGTAAGATTAAAGAATCATTCATAAAAGGCCTTCAGGACGCAGGACATACATATGAGATTTCGGACTTGTACGACATGGGATTTAACCCTGTAATGTCAGAGGCTGAATATTTAAGAGAAGGTTTTTACAGAGAAGATGCCGCAATTTCTGAAGATATTTTGTCAGAGCAGAAGAAGATAGATCGTGCTGATATGATTGCATTTATCTATCCGGACTTCTGGACAGCCTCTCCTGCTATGCTGGAAGGGTGGTTCCAGCGAGTATGGACATATGGATATGCATATGGAAATGAGCCGAAAATGAAGCCATTGGAGAAGGCCCTGTTCTTGATGACAATGGGCGGTTCATTGAAGGATGAGATTCGCAAGACTCAGTTAGAGGCGATAAAAACCGTTATGATTGGGGATCGAATCAGGAACAGAGCAAAATCATGTGAGATGTATGCTTTTGACGAAATGACCAGAGGATACGGCAATGGAGAAACCAGGGAGAAAAGGATAGAAGAGTTTACGAAAAAAGCATATGAACTGGCGATAAATTTGGCGTAAATACAGCTATCAATGAAATACCAGTTCCCCGTCCTTTATCACCAGCATGCCCGCAAGAAGGCCTCTTTTTCTCAAGAGATTCTCTTTTTCTCTATCCGATGTTTCCGGCATATCCTGTACCTCTTTACTCAACTGTTCATTCCGTATCGAAAGTGCCTTTTTACTCATTCTTCCCAGGCAAACACTTCATATACGAATCGATGATCTTTTCCGGCTTTTCTTTCAGGCCTTTTCCGATCCACCATTTGACCGTATGGATGAAGCTTCCGATGACGAATTGTTTCTTAAAAGCATCCGGTACATCCACATCCATATGCACGATTACCTCGCCAAAAGCACTTTCCAGATATTCGGTGAAGTATCTTGTGAATACCTTCTCCGACTCACCGTTCAAAATGGACCGGATATTCTCTTTGTGGTCCAGAATGTGGTACAGGATATGCTCCAGAAGTGCCCGCATATCTTCGTGATTCTTCGAATAATCGTGGCTCTTTTCCGGCGCCAGAGTATCGGAGAAAACATGCGAAAACATTTCCTTACACATCTGTTCCAGAAGCTGGTCCTTCGTCTCAAAATGCGAGTAAAAAGTGCTTCTTCCGATATTCGCTTCATCGATGATCTGCTGTACCGTGATCTCTTCGAAACGGTATTTCCGAAGAAGTCCCGTCAATGCATCGTAGATGGCTGTCCTGGTTTTGATCTGTCGTCTGTCCATATTTCATTCCCGTACAATTTCGCGATTCTGTTCAGTAAAGGACATATCGCGGATTCTGATTCTGTTTTCGGTTTCACGTAGATTATATCATTTTATCGAACAGAGTGTTCAGAAACTTCTGATTAGAAAGTGATACCTATGACGAATAGAAAAGCCATTCGATATGCCATATATGCTGCACTTCTTTATGCCATCAGCACGCCCTTTTCGAAGGTGCTTCTAGAGGAGATCCCGCCGGTCTTCATGGCGGGGCTTCTCTACCTCGGAGCCGCGATCGGAATGTGCCTTCTCAAGTGTTTTTCAAGAGGGAAGAAAGAAGAAGGAAAACCATTTACTCATAAAGATTTTCCGTACCTCATCGGGATGGTCGTGCTCGATATCCTCGCCCCTGTATTTCTCATGATCGCCATTTCGAGATCTTCGGCAGAATCGGTGTCACTTCTCAACAACTTCGAGATTGTCGCCACCTCTCTGATCGCTCTTTTTCTCTTTAAGGAGAAAATCTCTCCAAGGTTAGGCTTCGCTATCTTTCTGATCACGGTCGCCAGTCTACTTCTTTCGCTCAGTGACATCTCTTCTTTATCCTTCTCCACATACTCACTTCTTGCGATCCTGGCATGTTGCTGCTGGGGACTGGAAAACAACTGCACACGCATGCTTTCAAAGAGTGCGCCTTCGAATATCGTCATCATTAAGGGATTCGGATCCGGTACCGGATCAGTCATTGTTTCCCTGATCTGTGGAGAGCATCTCACGCTGTCCCCCTTTATTCCCCTGGCGCTGCTTCTGGGGTTCATCGCATACGGGTTGAGCGTCTATACCTACGTCTATGCCCAGCGCTACATCGGTGCGGCCAGGACATCTGCTTTCTACGCACTGGCGCCTTTCATCGGTGCCTTTCTATCCATCGCGATCTTCCCGAAGATCCCTTCCGTACTATTTGTTATTTCATTCATGATCATGGCGGCAGGTGCTTATCTCGCCGCCGAGAAAGAGAGGAAACAAACATGAAAAAGAACACAGAAAAAAGAGACTTCAAATTCGACAAGCGCGCCGACAAATACGACGACCACTTCGAGGGTAAATTGTCGAGGCGATTCTATTCCCTTCTTTACCGCTTTACCGGTCTTTCCGATGGGGACAGAGTGCTGGATGTAGGCTGTGGTACCGGAACGATCCTGAAGACTTTCCGGGACTTTCAAAGGATCGACGGGCACGGCATCGATGTCGAACCGAATATGCTGGAAGTTGCACGAAGAAAATGCCCCGACATGGATATCCTCGAATGCTCCTGCGAAAGCACTCCCTATGAGGATGAATATTTCGACACCCTCACAGCCTGCATGGCCTATCACCACTTCCCGGATAAAGAGGCTTTCGAAAAAGAAGCCCTCCGGATCTTAAAACCCGGAGGACGCCTCTATATTGCCGATCCGAATCTTCCGCATCCGGTCAGGAAACTCGTGAATTTTCTCTGCCGGAACATCAACGGAGAGTTCTTCTCAGATAAGGAATTCCGAGAAAGATTTGAAAAGCAGGGATTCACCTACATCGGTACCCGGAAAGATAAGTACGCCCAGCTGGTCATTTTTCGGAAATGACCCTCGGGGTCCGCACTATTTCCAGAGTCATTTTCTGCTTATCGACTCACTTCTGGATATGGTATCCGCCATCCGCATAGACATTCGTGCCGGTCATGTAGTCCGAAAGCTCCGACAGAAGGAACATCACGACATTGGAGATATCCTCCGGCTGGCCGAGTCTACCCTCCGGGATAAGGGCTTCGGACTGCTTTCTGACCTCTATATAGCATCTATCACAGATAAAGTGACACAAATGAAGTGATTATATCAACAGTTGAATCCTTTCTGGAAAATGCATAGAAGTTTTCCGAAAATAGTACTTGAAAACAATTTTTAATCATATTAGCCTCTTTATCAGGACGTCCAAATCCTACAACAAGCGAGGCAATCAGAATGAACCAGAAACAGCTTCACAGCTTCATAGAAACAAGCACAGGCAACGAGAGTAACATCTGCCAGATCTATGCCATAAAGGACGGGAAGACCGTCTACGAAGACAACTGGCGAGGCTTTACGACGGAGGACGCCATGAACGTCAATTCCGTGACCAAGGGCATCATGGCGCTTCTTGCCGGGATCGCCATCGACCAGGGATATATAAAGAACGTGGACCAGAAGGTCCTGGACTTCTTCCCCGGCTACACCGTCAAGCGCGGAGAGAAGACGATCTACGAAGTCACGGTCCGCCATCTTCTTACCATGACCGCTCCCTATAAGTACCAGTCGGAGCCCTGGAAGAAAGTCTGCACGTCCGAAGACTGGACGCTGACCGTACTGGATTTTCTCGGAGGGAGGAAAGGCATCACAGGTGAGTTTAAGTACGCTACGCTGGGCATCCAGATCCTTGGAGGGATCATCGAAAATGCCACAGGCGAAAAATGCATCGACTTTGCAAATGCAAACCTCTTTCTTCCCCTCGGTCTTCCCGCGCGCATCGCACACGGCGATTCTTCAAAAGAAGACCAGTTCGACTTTTTCATGAATAAGAATCCGAGAAAGTATGAATGGTACTCTGACCCGACGGGCGCGGTGACTGCCGGCTGGGGCCTCTGCGCCTCGGCAAAAGACCTGGCACGGATCGGTCAGCTTGTGGCCAACGACGGAGAATACGAAGGAAAACGGATCATCTCGAAGAAATATCTTCAGGACATGACCGCCTCCCACCTCAAGCTCGGCGAGCGCTTCGGCAACATGAACTACGGCTACTTATGGTACACCCCCTATGACGGAAAGAAGATCCACGCCGCCATCGGAGACAGTGGAAACATCATCTACGTCAATAAAGAGAAAAACGTGTCTGTCGGCATGACAGGCACGTTCAAACCTCGTATCTTTGACCGCGTGGAGTTCATCGAGAAGAAAGTGCTCCCGCTCTTCTCTTATAATCCCGGAAAGAAACATGCCGCTTCAGTTCCGATGCATCCTTACAGCAGACATACATGTGATGATTCCGAAGGTGCTCTTTCCCTTCGTATCCGAACACCTCCCGTCCGGGGATATCCTTGTTTCCTTCGTGGTAATACCCGATCTTCGAAAGAGCCTCCACCACCGAAGGAAACACGGATTCATCCTCGATCACCACATCGATATCGATGATGGGTTTGGCAGAAAGTCCTTTTACCGAAGTACTTCCCACATGCTCGATCCGAAGCGCCAGATCCCCGAGAGCCTCTTCAAGCTCCGACTTTATCTTCAGAAAATCCTGCTCCCATGCTTCATCATAGGGAACCACTTTTATCGTTCTAACTGCCATTTTTCTTTCCTTCCTTACTTCTTCTTGATCGGGATCCACAGTTCGCAGAAGACCTCCGGACGTGTTCCGTCGAAGTAGAGCTCGTAGTCTGTCTGTTCCGAAGCTTCATAGCCCATCTGCGGCAGGAATTCCTTATAGAACTTCACCCATGTCTTCGCGATGCAGTCGCCATCTTCGCCTACGCAGTCAAAGACCACATATGTGCCCGGTTCGACGTCCCAGATACGGAAGCCCTTCTTCTCCAGATCCGCCTGATCGAACTCTTTCGTGTCCTCGTCGATGATGATGCCGATGCCGTAATCGAAGGTATCTTTTCCTTCTGTTGTCGGAGAGCAAAGACCATAGAGGTCGCGCTTTCCGTCTTCACGCAGCATCCAGATCGGAGACAGCATCTGATTGCTGTTGACCTCGCCCCAGAAGTCCGCCACATCGTGGTTGGCCTCATCATTAATGATCCCGTTACTGAACTCTCTGACCAGTGCGATAAACTTCTTTTCTTTTGTTTGAACGATACGGTAATCCATACTCTTACCACCTTTCACAGATAAAGTAATCGTAAGCGGATTAAAAAGCACCAGTTTTCCGGCTTCTTCTCTGGCTGTCTTCGGTGCGATACCGTGAAACCTCGTGAATGCTTTGGTAAAGCTTTCCGGTGTCTCATAGCCGTACTTCATCGCCAGATCCGTGATCTTCGCATCGGTCTCCACCAGTTCTTTTCCCGCCAGAGACAACCGGCGGTTTCTGATATATGTGTTGGCCGTTATGCCCGTCACGAAACTGAAAGCTCTGTGAAACTCGTAGCTCGACGTGTGCACCTGCCTGGCTACGTCCTCATAGTTGATCTCCTCGAGAAGATGCTCTTCCATATACGTGATGGCCTTTTGTAATGCTTCGATCCATTCCATGCTTTCGTCCTCCTTCTTACACGTCCATTATGGACGAGATCCGTAAAGGGCACATTTCCTCGTTTGCGAAGATTTGTCAGGTACTTTTCTCCTGTAAAAGCACTATCGCCTGATCATTACTTCTCCAACCAGTATACCGCGTATTCCGCCTCAGGAACAAAACCATGTCCGATCGCCATTTTCGACGACATCGGATTCTGCGCATCCCAGTGCACGATCAATCCCTTAGCATGACTTTGCCGGATCATCTCATAGACACAGTGATCGGCCAGCCCCTTACCCCTGTGTTCCTCATCCGTGAACACATCCAGTTCCACGTGATCTTCAAAAGTCAGAAAGCTCGACGATGCAGACACGACCTTCCCGTCAAAAAGCACCACCGCACCGGTTCCTCTTTCCGAAAAGTCCTGGTAATCCGCATAGGCCCGTCCGTGGTCGAAGGGGTGTGCTTCAAATATTTCTTCTGTAAATGCACTGAGGCTGTAACCATCCGGAAGTGGCCGCAGTTTCTTATCAGATACAGCATGAAGTGGAGCCATCAGTTCTCTTCGCAGGATAAACTTGATGGGAAGTTTCCGGATATACTCTTCCCATTCCGAACTCATACACACCAGCCTGGAGTTATAGATCAGGTCCGGATTCTCCACGAGAAATGTTTCATCCGGTTTGCCGCATAAATACGTAAATATCGTCTTGTAGATCGCGCCGTCCGGATACGAAAATACCTTTCCGATCTTTCCTTCTTTACACGCAGTAAGAATCAGCGGTTCCACGGAAAGAACCCCGCTTCCATCCTTATCCCATATCTCATAGATGCTTTGCATTTCCATTATTTCATTACCCTGCCTTTACGATATCTGCCAAACAAAATACCATCATCTACATACTTGTCCGCCTGGGAGACCCACATAGGGAACTTTCCCGTAGCCAACGCAGTTTGTCCGTTAAGCATTCCGGTATGAAAGGAAATATGTCTGAACTGTCGAAGTACGAGTTCCATTCGTGTGTGCTCACAATTCTCCGGACATTCATAAAGCATCTCATCCGTCAGTGAGTCGAGGTACTCATTCGTCTTCTTTTCGATCCGATCCAGATATTCCAGCAGCTGCTCATCGGTCAATACCACAGATGTCGGGTTATCCGGATTATCCATACCTTCCTCGTAAAACTCCGGCTCTTCAAAAACACACGGATTGATAAACCATTTATCTGCGGAATGAAGTGCATGAAAAGCCCATCTCCAACAGGGTGCACCACAGCACATAGCATCTCTGTCATATGCCTGGATAGATGTTCTTATGTTGAGGAAATTCGGCTTCACCATATCCTTGATGATCTTACATAACTCATTCATATTTTGGCCTCATCTCCTTATATCGTTTTCAATTCAAACACCGTCTCGCCATCGATCACCTCGCCGGTCGGTCTGAAACCGACGGACTTGTATAATCGGATCGCATTGACATTGCTCTCCTTAGTCGACAGCCGGATATTTGTAGCCCCGTTCTCTCTAAAGTATGTAACAATGTTATTCAGCGCTTCTTTCCCATATCCGCGTCCCTGATACTTCTCATCGATCATGAATCTCCATAACCAGTAGCGGTCATTCGGATCCTCGCACGCTAGGTCAAAAGCAAACATCGTGAACCCGACCGCTATCCCGTCTGCATAGATCACAAAAGGTCTGGCGACATCCGGGTGCTCTTTCGCTGCTTCAAAAGAACTTGCATTCGTAGCGATATTCTCCGCCTGTGCTTCCGACACCTTCAGCCGAAAACAGTCCTCTTTATTCGCATCATTTAAAGGTATCAGCTCAATTTTCATACTCGCCCTCAAGGATTTTGGACAGCTGACTCGCAGATGTACAGTTGTACGTTGCCCAGCCATTCTCATCGCTTCTATCCTTCTTATTGAGCCACGCCGACTTAATTCCAGCCTGTTGCGCTCCGACTACATCGGTCTCATAAATGTCTCCGATAAAGACTATGTTCTCCCGAATCTCCTCCGGGTTTTCTTCCAGCGCCGTTTCTATCGCAAGTTCGAAGAATTCCCTGCAGGGTTTTATCCGGCCGAAATCTGCGCTGGACCAGAGGTACTTGAAGTACTTCTCGATCCCGAATCGGTTCAAGATCACCATGAGCGCTTCCGCACGAAAACCACTGTTCGATAGCACATACATCGGGATATTCCGTTCACTGCATTGCTGAAGGAATCTTTCAATCTCCGGATCCAGTTCGAATTCATTACACTGCATCAGGAAATCGGCTTCTTCCTCCGCATTCATATCGACCTTATCCCCACCGAACTTCTGCGCATAAAGAGGCAGTTCTTCTTTCACGAAAGGATACTCTTCTCCGTTTTTGTGTTTCTCCATCAGCACCTGAAACAGATCCTCGCCGTATTTCTTCATGGCCTCGAACGGACATTTGTCCTGGTAGTAGTCTTTCCAGAACTCATAAAGACAACGGTTAAAATCCATGCTCTTTGTGTTAAGGAGAGTTTCAAAATAGTCAAAGATCAGAATCATACTCCGCTATTCTCCCACTCAGCTTTAAGCAATCTGTATTCCAGACGATCCTTCATTTTCCCGTCGTGCCACTCGTAGTCTTTGTGCTCGGCTTCTTTGATCAAGCCGTTCTTCTGCATAACGCGCTCCGAGCCTTTGTTTTCCGCCAGGCAACCGGTCGTCACCCGATACACATCATCCTTTGTGAATGCATACTCAAGCACACGTTTTAACGCTTCGGAAGTGTATCCGTTTCCCCAGAATTTAGGGTAAGTAAAGTAGCCCAGATGCACGATCTTCCCGACCGGTGTGCGGTCCACAACGGTGTAGCCGATGCTTCCGACCTGTTCATGTGTATCTTTCAACTCCATATGGAGAAAGTAGAATTTGCGGTCTTCTTTTGCCATGTCTGACAGCACTTCCGTAAACTCATCTTTCGCCTGCTCGATCGAAGTACACTTGATATCCTGCATATAATACATCGTCGGCTCGTCCGTCTTCAGACGGTAGTAAGCGTCAAAATCATCTTCAGAATAATCTCTCAATATTAGTCTGTCTGTTTGAAGATAGATCATATTAGTCCTTTCGCACTCTCCTGCCATTTATTCAGCCAGTACAGCTGATAGTCGATAAACTGTTCATCGATGCAGTCTATTCCATGTACTTCAAGTATCGTGGCCTGAAGCTGGAAATGCCGGATTGCTACCCAATCCGGAAAAGAAAGCACTTCTTCACGGCTGAGTGCATGGTATTTCGAATACCCGGAAAGAAACTTCCGATACACTTCTTTGGTAAGCTCGATGTCTTCCGGTTTCAACATGAAATAGTCCGTCATATCGCACATCACCATGATATCAAACATGATGGGCGCACGGCAGACCGTATCAAAGTCGATAAGGTAGATCTTTCCATCCGGACTTTGAAGAAGATTTCCTCTATGCAGATCCCCGTGACAGTTCCCGCTAGGAAGATCCTTCACCTTCTCCCATGAACGCTCTGCTATTTCTTCGTAGGCGGCGATCCGCGGATAGTTCTTTTGGCGAAGAAGCTTCAGATAACGTTCGATGAAAAACTCTTTTCCATGCTCGATCGGTTCTACCGGACACTTTTCCATCAGTTCATGAAGTCTTCCCACCAGAGTGCCGACTTCGGCTGCACATTCTTTCAGATCCGGTTCGTCGCCCTCGATGTATTCCATAAGAACAATCAGAACTTTCTCCCCATCGACATCCGCAGAAAAGATCGCGTCCCCGTCTTTCGTCAGTATCGTCTTGGGAACCGGGAATCCACAGCCTTCCAAATATCTCATAATAGAAACCGACTGCATTGCGGTATCGGAAAAAGCAGAACCAATAACCTTAAGGAGAAATTTCACCTTCCCATTCACAACATAGGTATGGGTGCCTCCTTCTCGCAGAAATTCCAGAGAAGGGGACTCGATTCCATATTTATCCGTCAGTATCTCTTGTAGTGTTCTTTCGTCCATGATCGTTGTTCTTCATCCTTGCTTTCTCCGACGAAATCAATCCGTTACATAGCATGCAAGCTCCAAAGCGATATCAAAATGTCCCGGATCGTGTTGTGTATGTTTCTTCTGATCTTTCTCCATTCGTGCATCCCACTTGGGTGCATCGAGAAGATCTCCACAGGTAAGAAAATAGTAAACGTTCAATCCTCTGAAATCACACATGGCCTGCACCGCGGCACACTCCATCTCAACAGAGATACAACCTTCACTCTTTCTCTTTTCAAAATTTCCTCTGGTTTCACGGTGCGGCGCATCCGTTGTCCATGTCTTTCCCTGAATATATGGAAGACCTGCCTCTTCCATGAAGGCGGCCACTATATCGCTGTTTTTCACATCAATATAATCCGATGCCGGTGCGAAATGATACGAAGTTCCTTCATCGCGATAGGCAGCGGTCGGAACCATGACTTTGCCTCTCGCGATCTCTTTATTCAGACATCCGCTACCACCGAACACGATGTATTTATCCGTGTTGATGATAGACATGGTATCTTCCATATCGCCTACACAACCGGGTCCTCCGATGAAGGACATGTACACGGCAAATTCCTTCCCCTTATAGGCAAATCCATATATCGGTTTGGGACCATTCGAGGAGTACAGATCTCCTATTTTTGCGCAGTCAAATGCTTCCAGTACATACTGGAAGATCTCATTTGAAAAAGTCAGGATACACGCATCCACTTTCTTGGCATCTTCGTTCTTACAGACCTTAATGATCTCCTCTGTTTTGTTATCAAACGAATCCGTGATCATGACTCATCACCTCCACAATAGATACCTGCCTCTTTAATTATATTGAACTGCGCAACTCCGAATAGCACAAGAACCTGAAAATATAATTACTCTGGCTCAGATTTATCCACAAGATGATCTAATTTTCTTTCGTCTTGATCAGTCAGCATAACTGCATCCGGATCTTTCCGGTCCGTCATTTCCGGATACATAACGTGCATTGAACTCCATGTTGATCTCACGGATCTCTTTCTTTCCGTCTATATAATCCTGATACATCTCGGCAAGTCCGGCCATGCAACCGTCACACGCACCATCGAGGTTTCCCAGAGACTCCTTAACGATTCTCTCGCGCTCTTCTCTTGTCGTATCTTTAATCAGAATGCTCATTTTCGTTTCTCCCATTTACTTCTGCCTCTTACCACATGATTGTAATACTATATTTCTACTATCTCACTACTACATCAATGCAATCAATGTAAACTCAAGAGCAAAATTTCCTTTTCTGGGGTTTCCTAGACGACCCTTCTCCCTCCAAATGCATGGATGGATCGCGTTCCTGCTTTCACTCTCCCGCCTTGAAGACTTCCTTTAGGGATAAACAATTCATCCCCGCCATGAAGAACATGTTCTTCTCCATTTATCGTGACGACAAACTCCCCTTCGACACATAGCATATATTCATCGTAATCATGCACATGCTCCTTCGAGATCCGATCTGCTTTATAGATCCAGAAAGCCATCTGGCTCCCATCATTAGCAGTATAATAATACCCTTCGATATCAGGAGTATTCTGCTGCGAAGCAGGTATCAGATTGGACTCTCTAAACATAAAATCCGGAAAACTCATTTTTCTTCCTCGTCTTTCTTCATTCACTCTCAAGCTTCCCTTCTCATTGACATACTGAATCACATTTTGCTGTTTATTAATTGCACCACATGATTACGGGCTGATTAAAATTCGTGTTCTCATCAAGTCCCTGACCCTCACGTTTTTTCCAAAAACGAAGTGTAAAAGACATACTTATTTCGCATTCTTCGACCATGGCACTACCATCATCAAAAGAAGCAAATACTACAAATCTGTCATCCGGAAATTCCTCGGTTAATTGATCTATCCAGCCTTTCATTATTCCAATTGCTTTTTTGAAAAGAAGCACCTTGTCAGTACCCGAAACAAAAACCTCATTTCCATCCCATTCCAGCCAGGAGAGATCTGTATTTCCCTTTATTGTTCGCTCCAATCCGCAAAAGTTTCCTACGCCGAAATACTCTCTTCCAAACGCATCTCTCTTCATCCAGATCGGATAGCCGGTATCCGGTGCAGTCTTATCGATCAGAGCCGTATCAAATTCCTTCTTTGATAACTCATTTAGTTGTATATCCATTAGTCTGATTTATTCGTGATTTTCTAATCTAATTCAATATGATTTTCTTTCAGCCGTATCTTCCGATTATATAATCAGGTTTGATCGCGTCTTTGTTTTCCACCCATTCAGTGCCTCTCAGACTGTAGCAGATGTATCCGAAACCACGCGTCTGCACCCAAATGTTATAGTTGTCTTTCTCCCAGCATATGCCCTGGAAATTACTCTCCCAGCAGGGTTGAAATTCGGCTATGATCCCGCTGTCGTCGAAGATCTGTATCTCCATCATTTCAGTGCTTAAAGGCCTGCTCCTGGCATTATATTTTCGGTCGAAGCTGTAGGTCTTCTCTATCGTAAAACTTCCGTACTTCTCCAGACGGTCAGCCTCCTTGTCTGCCAGGACCTTCTCGTATATTGGTGCCCAGTATTCAGCCATTTTCGCAGGAACCTCTTTGTAGTAGTAGCCGATCTCATCCGGCTTGCTGGCTCCGCCCATGCACACTATAAAGAAATACATCTTTGAATCGTAGCGGAATAATGATACGTGTCTGTTTATATCGTTTCCGTTTTTATCGGTGAAATATGCCCTGAAATTTACCTCGGAATCACCGATCTTCTCATACTCTTCAGGCTGTTCCTCACGAACGATCCTCAAGTCAAGCTTATTAAGATGATATTGGTAATAAGAGGGATCGTATTTATTAGCCTCATTATAGAGCTCGACAAATCTGTCTTTATCAAAGACAACATCGGTATTAACGGTCGCTGTCAAATTCGTTGCATTATATCCTGCACGGAAATCACAGGTAATATCACCTTCGATCTTACTCATATGTCCCGTTGGCATGCTGAACAGGCATCCGCTCAACATACAGATCGTCAGAAGTATAAGTACCGGCAAGCAAAGCTTTTTCTTAATCATTGTAAACTATCCTCTATACAATATAATTCTTAGTTCATTAACTTCAGTATCTTCCAGTCTAGAACCATGCTTTATGCATTTGATTAAGAAAATTCTTAGACAGATCAACGCGGTTTCCGGGAAGAACCGAATCAATTGAACAATATGGACAGATTGCCGTCTTACCATCTCTATCATTTATCCAATTCTCTATTTCACTTGGAGCAAATACTTTCAGACAATAAAAGCAACCACACACCGTGCTTTCTGACAATAAGCCTTCATTTGCAGTACAATATCGATGTGCTTTTTCGACATCATTTGAATCCAGCCCCCATGAATAGCAATCGAAGAACCCTTTTGTATATTTCAAGTCTTTGTAATCGATAATCATCCCATGATCATTATCGAGTTTACAGCCTAAATCAAACTTCGTTTGATTTAGGAAATCCTTCACAAAAGCCAAATCACTGAATGAGATACAATACAGAAAATAATTGCGGATATCAAAGTCATTTCCCTCTTCATCATAAAATGGATACATACTTTCACTATCCCCAAAATCGATGAAGATTAGTCCCTGTTTTGTTTCCAGTGTTATCCTTCCATCAGAAACAACATCGCAAAAAATAGATTTGTGTTTCCACTGGCCAATTATATTCTTTTCCTCATTGCATCTGGGCGAAATAAGAATCAATTCTCTCATAGTTAAGCCTTCTTCACGCACCACATATATCTATTTCTCCGAACAACGTTCATGCACGATTTTTTGTTCATCATCCTGTTTATTTTCTAAACTAAGGATTTTCCTCGTTACATGATCATTATATCACCAAAAAAGTTCGTAATTGAGGGACATGGAATGAAAACGACGATCGGATCGCTTAATATCCAATCGTCGTTCTATGGGCGCATCTTTCGCGTTACTATTTTAACTTTTGTTAAACTCTTGTTAAATCCCGTTTTTTGGTTTAACAATTTCTCACAAACCCTTAATTTGCAGGGGTTTCAAGACACGCTTTTTAGTTTTGTGTAGTCAGGACATTTAGGATATTAGTCGGAATCGTAAGTTTTGAACGAACACGCGCTCTTTCTGATCTTATCACAATCCATTAATCCATTCTCTCAGAGCATCTTCGGAAACCCCGCCATCAAATCTTTTTCCTTCGATCCAATTTCCGTTTCCGGAAAGATCAGCAAGAGTAGATCCGCTTTTTCCAATACCGCTGCTTCCTGAGGTACAGAATGGGATCATTATAATATCTCCAAAATCATAACTCTCAACAAAGGTATCCATAATGCGTGGTTCCTGTCCCCACCAGATTGGATAGCCTATATAGATTTTGGAATATTTTGTAATATCAATGCTTTCACTTGCAATACCGGGTCTTACAGAAGCATCGTTCTGCTCTTTTGATGTTCGGCTGTTATTATCATTATAATTCAGGTCCTCGTCAGAATAAGGCTCTGCAGCAACTATTTCATACAGATCTGCATTTTCGATAGCAGCGATCTTTTCCGCAACTCCTTTTGTTGTACCGGTTGCTGAAAAAACAACTACGAGGACATCAGTTTCCGACTCCGTTTCCTCCTGTTTGGGCTGAGTACTTTCTTCAGTTTCTGTTGTAGTCTCGGTTGTGCTTTGGACTGTCGTCTCAGCACTCTCTTCTGTATCCGCTTGCGTCTGTGTGCTCTCTATAGTAGTGTTATCTGCATTTTCGGCTCGTGTATGATCCGCACTGCTTCCGCAGGCAGAAAGAGCAAAGCACATGCAAAACACCAGTAATAATGCAGCCGCTGTTTTAATTTTTCTCATTCTGTGTCGTCTCCTTTATTTCATACTACCGAAATCTTCATTAGATACCGGTTCACTCTTCATTCCACACTTCTTTTGCCAGTCTGAACACTGCCCACCCTTTTGGCCAGCCTACATACATCGTTGCGTGGGTAATGATTGCTGCGATCTCTTCCTTCGTCACACCGTGGTCTTTTGCGTTCTGCAGGTGATACTGCAGGGAAGAATCCGTAATACCTGACGCCATAAGGCTTACCACTGTGATGATGCATTTTGTCTTCACATCAATGGCTTCGTCATTCCACACCTCACCGAACAGTACATCATCATTCAGATGCGCAAACATCGGTGCAAATTCACCAAGCTGGTTTCTTCCCGCTGTCTGTACGATTTTCTTACCCATGCTCCGTCCCTTCCTTTCTATTCTCTGATAAAACTTTTATCTGATTCAGGCATAGTGTCATCAGACTTATATCTTTCTACTGTCATATGAAGATCATACTTTTTTCTAAGTTCAATGATTGTTTTCATCATAGGAGAGCCGTGATGAATATCGATAGCCTTCTGATCTTCCCAGCTGTCAATAAGCAGTATGGTTTCAGGATCATCAAGTGACTGAAAGTATTCATACTTCAGATTTCCGGCCTCATTTCTAATATCAGCCACTGTTCCTCGGGATATCATTTCTTCTGCAAATTTCTTCGCAGCGCCACTTTTACCTTTGTACCGGATATTAACAGTAATACTCATAGGTTAGCCCCTTTCATTTGGCAATAGCTCACAATACTTCGGCAAGCCACTAAAACCTTCTTCGCCATCATGATTTCCCCCTTTTATTGTGCTTTTTATTTTTCTCCCAGCAGCCTGATAAGGCATGCATAGGTAATCTCCTGTATTGACTGATAAGCAAAATCTATATCTGCCTGTTTCATTGCTTCCCTCTGTTTGTCTGTAACCTCGGTATAGGGATAAATCCCGAACATGAACGGGAAGAAAATATATATAAAGTTTTGAATATCCTCAACTGTCATCTCCGGGCAGAACTTTTCAAGCAGCCGGCATATATTTCTCATTGATTCTCCATATGCTTTCTTGAACGACACAAGAAGTTCCGGCCTGCTGTTGGCTTCCATGTCATAATTATTCATGGAGAGAAGTTTTAATAACTGCTTTCTGTTTGCAATAGAGGAAGCGATCTTTTCCGCCAGCTTTCGTCTGCTCAAACTCTTATTCTTCCTGATGACCACAAGCTCCTCATTCCATCTGTCATACTCACGCTCATAAAGAGCAAGAAAGATTTCTTCCTTTGTTTGGAAATAATTGTAGATGGATGTTCTGGTAAAAGATGTCACTGCTCCGATCTCTTTCAGTGTGATATCCTTAAAACTCATTGTCTGATAAAGCTGCTCACAGGCATTTATGATTTCTTCTTTCCTTGCAGCCGTTAATTCCGGTGATCCCTTCGGCATATCATTATCTCCATTTCATTAAGGATTGTTTGTGTTCTGACTTCGTGTCAGAACACATTATAATTCCATTCTGACACCGTGTCAAGATAAAGTGGATCTGCTTTGAAACCAGCATCTGACTGAGATTACACTATGTATTACCGGACAAAAAAAGGACAGGAAATACGATATTCCTGTCCTTTTCGGGAAATCCAGTAAAGATTGAACCCTATTATGGCAGAGCCGGTGGGATTCGAACTAGTATCATAATCTCCCGTTCTGCCCAATATGTTGAAAACAGGTGCTTTCAGGCTATAATCAAGTAAATTATGTATGCCTTGTTTTCGTGAAAAAACAACTAATCACTTGAAATTATACACAGTTTTGTCCTGGTTTCATCAGAAAAGCGCTCCAGTTTAAGCTGTATTATGCCTCGACTATACGCGAATGAAATATTACTTATTCACTCAACGAATTCAAGCAGCACGTGCTGATGGGTGCTGGCATCGCCCTTCTTCACATATTTAATATCTTCGCCACCACCCAGAACAAGTGCAGGGACAAAGAAAAACGCTTCGTTGTGCTTAAGACTTCCTAACTT
>CADBGD010000065.1 GCA_902794115.1 Oscillospiraceae bacterium | reverse complement strand
CGAAGAACGAGGAGAAGATGGCCTACGTCTTTATCCTTCAGAACATCTCCGCGAACTTAGGTGGTATGCTGACACCTTTCGGAAATCCCCAGAATCTCTTTTTGTATTCCTATTTCGGGATCCCCACTGGTGAATTTGTACGGATCATGTTCCCGCCGTTTCTTCTGGCGATCGCCATGCTGACTGCGGCCTGCTTTCTGCTTCCTTCCACACCGCTTCAGATCCGGGATGACTCGGGGCAGAAACTAAACCGGAAGCGCGCCGGATTATATCTGACACTGTTTGCCTTTTCGCTTCTCATCGTATTCCGCCTGATCCCGTACTGGCTGGGTCTTCTTGTGATCCCGGCAGTCATGATCTTTGCGGACCGCAAAGCCTTTTCCGAAGTGGACTGGGGCCTTCTTTGCACCTTCGCGCTGTTCTTCGTCTTTTCCGGAAACATGTCCCGCATCAAGGCGGTACAGGATTTTGCCGGAAACCTTCTGCAGAAAAATACACTTCTTGTGAGTATTGCTTCCTGCCAGTGCATCAGTAACGTGCCGTCGGCGATATTGCTTTCTCGTTTTACGGCCAATTACCATGACCTGCTTCTCGGCGTCAATATCGGCGGAACGGGCACATTGATCTCGTCTCTGGCGAGCCTGATCACCTTCAGCCACTACCGGACGCTGCGCCCGGGACACACGAAGAAATACCTGCTTCTTTTTACCGTCATGAACCTGGTCTTCCTCCTGGTGATGGCAACAGCAGCCCAGTTCTTCTTTCGGTGAAGAAGCGAAACTGATAGAATAATAACGACCGGTGCTTTTTCTTTGGCAAAGGCACTGTATGAGAAAGGATGGGATAAGATGAATCAAGTGATTACCATCGGACGTGAATTCGGATCGGGCGGCCATGAGATCGGCATGAAGCTGGCCGAACGCCTGGGCATTCCTTTCTATGACCGGGAGATCATTACCATGGCGGCGGAAGAGGGCGGCCTGGACCCGAAACTTATCGAACGTAACGAAGAAGGCGCCCACCGTATTTCGGAAAAAGGGAAGAGCCGGATGCCGTTCTTTTCTCTGTCCTATACGCCGGATTTTTCCGATGCCATTTATCTTCAGCAGTGCAAAGTCATTAAGGATCTGGCCGAAAAAGGTCCCTGCGTCATCGTAGGCCGCTGTGCGGATTTCGTTCTCCGCAACGAAGGCAGCATCAATGTTTTCATTGCGGCCAGTATGCCCTATAAGATCAAGAGAAAGCGCCTGGTGGCCATAGAAAAGAAGGATTATACCGACGAGCAGATGGCCCGCTATATCACCGATATGAATAATGCCAGAGCGAACTACTATAACCACTACACAGGCGGAAAGTGGGGAAACAGCGGCACCTACCACCTTTGCGTCCATTCGGATCTGGTGGATGTGGACGGCGCGGTGGAAACGATCCTGACGTATCTTCAAAATATAAAGAAGTAGCGTTTCCCAAGGGATTCGTGTATGATAAGGCAAGAAAAAAGACCAACTGATCAAAGAACATAGAAGAAAAGAGTGTGAAAGACATGGCAACGAAAGTATTTATTGACGGCAGTGAAGGAACGACAGGACTTCGGATCTTCGAGCGCTTTTCCGGAAGAGACGATATTGAGATCTTAAAGATCGATCCGGAACTCCGAAAAGATCCGGATGAGCGGAGAAAGCTGATCAATTCTTCGGATATTACTTTCCTGTGCCTTCCGGATGTGGCGGCCAAAGAAGCGGTAAGTCTTATTGATCCCGATAACGATCACGTGGTGATCATCGACGCCTCCACCGCTCACCGTACAGAAGAAGGCTGGGCCTATGGTTTTCCGGAACTTTCTTCGTCTCATATCGAAAAGATCCAGAAGGGCAACCGCATCGCGGTGCCGGGCTGTTATGCCACCGGCTTTATCTCTCTGGTCTATCCGCTGATCGCCGGAGATATCCTGCCGAAGGACTATCCGGTAGCAAGCTTTGCGCTTTCGGGCTATAGCGGCGCCGGCAAAAAGACTATCGCCGTGTATGAAGATCCGAACCGTCCTTCTGAGTTTTCTTCCGGACGGGAGTATGCGCTGACCCAGCAGCATAAGCACCTGAAGGAAATGAAGGCCATTACCGGTCTTTCCAGAACTCCGCTGTTCTCGCCGATCATTGACGATTACTATAGCGGTATGGTGGTTTCCGTGCCTCTTTATGCCGACATGCTGAATAAGAAGATGACGCCTTCTGAGGTCCTTTCTTATTTCCGCGAATACTATAAAGACCAGAAGTTTATCCGCGTGGCATCTGATGATGACGAGACGGCCGCAAGTGGTTTTCTTGCGGGAAATGCACTGTCCGGCTGGGATGGATTAAAGATCTATGTTACCGGTAACGAAGAACGCATCGTCATTTCCTCCCAGTTCGACAACCTGGGCAAGGGTGCATCCGGCGCGGCGATCGAGTGCATGAACATCAAGCTGGGTGTCGATCCGGCAAAGGGATTGAATCTGTAAGGAGCAAAGTTTCTGTGCTATAAGTTTCTTTGCTATAAGTTTCTGTGCTATGAGTTTCTGTGCTATGAGAAAGAAAATTTTTCTCTTTTTCACCGGCACTCACTGACAATTGAATCTGACCGGTAATCGAACTGGTAATCGAAGCGGGACATGAACTGTCCCGTTTTGTTTGTCATGAATTCCTTGTAATCACTATACTTTTTTGAGTGGAAAGGACGGAATCGAATATCTGTTTTCCTTCGCATCAAAATCCGCTCCCGTTATAGAAATCTATAACGAGCGGAGGGATCCACATGTGTGAATTGACGAAACGAGAACAGAGAAGAGATGGACAGCAGGCGATTTCGCAGGAGACGGACATGATTTCGAAGAATGAGTTTGCCAGGTTTATCCGTGAGAAGCGAAAAGAATATAACGAGCTTCATCACGAACAGCTGACTACCAGAAAGATCGCCCGGCTCCTTGGCCTTAACGAGAGTTCCTTTCCCAAGATACTGAACCGGGAGCGGCCCACAAAAAGAAGAGACCTGATCATCGCTATCGGGATCGTGCTGGAGCTTTTGCCGGGGGAAGTATCCGAGGCATTACGGCTTTATGAAATGCCGGAACTGGAAGATCCGAGAAAGCTTTCCGGAGAAGAGGTCGATCGCGACCGGATGATTTCCAAGCTTCTGATCGACTATAGTTCCCGGGGAAGTAAAGTGACGATCGAAAAGTGTAATGCCAGACTTCAAGAAGAAGGATTTTCCCCTTTAGAGATCCAATCGAAATGCAGACAAAACGGGACATAAACTGTCCCGTTTTATTTGTATTTGAGAATTGCGGGTGACTATATTTGAAGTAGGAGATTGAATTGCGCAAAGGGGGGAAGCGTTATGAAAAAAAGACTATTAAATCTTGTATCCATTCTTCTTGTGGCATGCATGCTTCAGGGGTGTATGTCTTCCACAGCTTCCGGAAAAAACAAAGATGGTAAAGCGGAAAACGAGGCGACGGAAAAGGTCGATGACACCGGTGATGAAGGTGAAGGATCAGGAGGCGGAAAATCTGCGGAGGACACGGCCGATGCCATCGACTGCGTCCTGATGGTAAACATCAACTATGAATCCAATGTCGTCATGGCCAAATACTCGATCATCGTAAAACTCGACGGCGAGGAGATTGCCACCGTTGCCAACGGAAAAGAGTATTTCGGTTCCTTTGACGTAAAATCCGGACAGCATGAGCTGACTTTTGAAAAGAATGGAGATGCGGATATCAGTAACTCCTATACCTTTAAGGTGGAGAGTAACTGCACGGCGTACTGCTCGCTGAAGTCCCACATGGATTCCATCGAGATCACCGAGAAAAATGCGACCGGAGAGGCCGTTTGTCCGGATGGCCGGCACCAGTGGGAAGAGGCCACCTGTAAAGCTCCGAAGACATGTAAGGTCTGCGGTGTGACGGAAGGCGGACTTGCGGAACATACACCTGGAACCTGGCAGAGCACCAAGCCGGCCTCTTGTGTGGAAGAGGGCGAAGAAAGCACCGTTTGCGCAGTATGCGGGGAGACAATCACCAGAAAGGTGGATAAGATCGACCACAATGTTATGGAATGGGAAGTTGTAAAAGAAGCGACCTGTTCGGAAGAAGGCGAAGAAAAAGGTACCTGCGCGGTATGCGGTCAGGAATTGACACGTCCCATAGCGAAAGTGCCACATGAACCGCAGGAAGACTGGTCTGTCGAAAAAGAAGCTACTTTCTCCGAAAAAGGTACACGTGTCAAAAAGTGCAAGGTGTGTGATGAAGTCGTCGAGCGCGAAGAGTATGAGCTTTCTGAAGAAGAACGGCTGAAATGGCTGAAAAATAACTGCGAGAGCGGACTTTATGAGAAGATCTCCCGGGATCCGGCCCAGTACAGGGACGCCTACGTTAAATTCTCCGGCGAAGTGATCCAGGTATGCTCGGAGGCAAGATCGAATTCAGAGTATTCGACCTATCGTGTGGCCACGAAAAACGGCTACGATGACGTGATCCTGATTGCCGTACTCAATTATGGCCAATCCCGTATCCTGGAAGGGGATAAGATCACGATCTACGGCCAGTTTGCCGAGCTTTACACCTATGAGAGCGTCATGGGAGCAAGCATTACGATCCCGCTGGTATATGTTCTGGAATACGAATAATCAAGCATATCGTTTACGGATAAATAATCATATCGTTGCGGAAATGGCCACAACCTCACGCTTTCCCTTGACTTTTTCGGGTGGCAAAGGTACAATCCATGCATGCAAAGAAGGTGCGTAAGTAGTTTCTGCTTGGCCCCTGTGAAAAGAGAGTCGTGTCACCGGCTGAGAGCACGATCGCAGAGAGCGGAGATGAATTTCAACACTGGAGCATTCTTACGAAAACGGTCACCGGGTGCATTTCCTTTAGAAAAAAAGGGCGGCGATTGAGTAAGTAAGATGCAGGCGCAGCATTAAAGGCGCAGTAATGAGAGCAGAACTTTCTGATTTCAGGTGCATTTACCGGAGAAAGAAAATTCTGAACATGGGTGGTACCGCGAAGGTGCACGGATAACGTGAATTCGTCCCATGACAATGGAAACGTTGTCATGGGATTTTTGTATGCCTAAGGCAAAAAGAACAGGAGGAAAACATGGCGGAACTTGGTGAATTAAAAGAGAAGCTTTCAGAAATCAGAAGTAAGATCGAGAGTGATCTTCAGGGTATTTCCAGTTCAAAGGGTGTCTATGAGTACAAGAAGAGTGTCATGGATGCCAAGGAAGGAAAGATCGGATCTCTCATGAAAGAGATGGGCAAGATCCCGAAGGAGCTCAAGGCCGATTACGGTAAGATGGTCAACGAGATCAAGAACTGGGCGCAGGGTAAGTTTGACGAGATGGACGAGAAGTTCAAGGCGCAGGAGAGAAAAGCCCGCTATGAGAAAGAGACCATCGATATTACTCTTCCCGAGAAGAAGCACAAGCAGGGCAAGCTCCATCCGAATACCCAGGTAAGAAATCAGATCGTGGATATCTTCGGTTCCATGGGTTTCTCCATTTACGAAGGTAACGAGATCGAGACAGACTACTATAACTTCACCGCGCTGAATATCCCGCAGGACCACCCGGCCCGCGATATGCAGGATACATTCTACTTGAGCCCGGAGTTCCTCTTAAGAACCCAGACTTCCGCAGGTCAGATCCATGTTATGGAGAACCAGAAGCCGCCGATCAAGATCATCTCTCCCGGTAAGGTTTTCCGTTCCGACGATGACGCGACCCATTCTCCGATGTTCACCCAGATGGAAGGCCTCGTAGTCGATAAGGGCATTACTCTCTGCGACCTGCAGGGCATGCTCGATGAATTCGTAAAGAAGATCTTCGATGAGGAGACAAGAACCCGTCTTCGTCCTTCGTACTTTCCGTTCACGGAGCCGTCAGTCGAAGTCGATGTCAGCTGCTTCCAGTGCCACGGCAAGGGCTGCAAGCTCTGTAAGGGCACAGGCTGGATCGAGGTCCTCGGTGCCGGTGTTGTCAATAAGAAAGTACTCGAAGGCTGCGGCATCGACAGTAATGTATATTCCGGCCTTGCTTTCGGTATCGGTATCGACCGTATCGCGATGCTCAAGTACGGCATCAACAACATCAAGCTGCTGTTCGAATCGGATCTCAGAGTATTAGATCAGATCGATGACTGATAAGGAGGAGAGCATATGTTAGTACCACTTAGCTGGTTGAAAGATTATGTAGATATCAAAGTTACCCCGGATGAACTGGAGGAAAAGCTCTTTTCCTGCGGTTTCGAGGTAGAAGAGAAGTACGAGGTCGGTCACGACATCAGTAATGTTGTCGTAGGTCTGGTGAAGACTTGTGAGGCCATCGAGGGCACACACCTTCATCTCTGTCAGGTGGATGCCGGTTCCCACGGCACACTTCAGATCTGCTGCGGTGCGGATAATGTTGCCGCAGGCGGAAAGTACCCGCTGGCGCTCATCGGCGCGCAGGTTTATGCGACCGCGAAAGACCATGTTACGGTTGAAGGTGTCATGACGATCGGTCAGGGCAAACTCAGAGGATATGATTCCTATGGTATGCTCTGCTCCGGTGTGGAGATCGGTGTGACCGAGGACATGTTCCCGGGTGCCGGTTATAACGGACTTCTGGTACTTCCGGAAGACTCTGAACCGGGTGCGGATGTAAAGCCGATCCTGGGCCTCGATGACTATATCTTCGATATTTCTATCACGGCAAACCGTCCGGACTGCCAGAGCATTTTCGGTATTGCACGTGAAGTGGCCGCTGTCCTGGGCCAGCCGCTCAAGGAGCCTGCTCTCGACTATACCGAGTCCGATGTGGAGATCCCGTTCAATATCCGCGTATCTGCACAGGATCTGTGCCCGAGATATATCGGCCACTATGTATCCGATGTTAAGATCGGGGAGTCTCCTCTTTGGATGAAGCGCCGTCTGGCTCTCGTCGGATGTTCCGCGATCTCCAATGTGGTGGATATCACGAACTATGTTCTTAAAGAGCTCGGCCAGCCGATGCATGCTTTCGATTTCTCGTATCTCGAAGGTGGCGAGATCCATGTCCGCCGTGCGGAAGAGGGCGAGAAGATCGTTACCCTCGATGAGAAAGAGTTTGCTCTGACCACGGAAAACCTCGTCATCTGTGACGGCAAGAAGCCGGTTGCGCTGGCAGGTATCATGGGTGGTCTGAATTCCGAGATCCTGGATTCCACTTCTGCGGTCATGTTCGAAGCGGCGAAGTTCGCGCACGACAATATCCGTAAGAGCTCTAAGGCACTGGGTCAGGTTTCCGACTCCAGCATGCGCTTCTCTAAGGGCGTAGATGAATACACCACCGTGATGGCCATGAAGCGTGCGCTGCACCTGATCGAAGAATTGGGCTGCGGTAAAGTCAGCAAGACACATTTCGATATCAATACAGGAAACTCTGTGGAGCCGAAGGAACTGAAGGTCAGCGTGAAGCAGGTCAACGGTGTACTGGGCATCACGGTTCCGGATGAGGATATCGTACGTATCCTCACAAACCTCAACT
This sequence comes from Oscillospiraceae bacterium, assembly GCA_902794115.1. GTDB lineage: Bacteria > Bacillota > Clostridia > Saccharofermentanales > Saccharofermentanaceae > Scatonaster. The sequence goes on along the minus strand of CADBGD010000065.1, from coordinate 5,761 downwards.
TCGCGCCGAAGCTTTCCGGTGATGATCTGACGATCCAGATCCCGGGCTACCGTGTGGATATGGAATCCTATCAGGATGTGGCAGAAGAAGTCATCCGTATGTATGGCTACGAGCACATCACTCCGACCTTCATCCCGACTGCGGAAGTCACATCCGGCGGATATAACCTTAAGCAGAGATCCGAGCTGAAGATCAAGCGGGCACTCTGCGCAGCAGGTGCTTTTGAAGGAGTACACTATTCCTTCTTCTCGCCGTCCGATCTGGATCTTCTGAAACTTCCGGAGGACGCACCGGAGCGTACAGCGATCAAGATCTTAAATCCGATCAATATCGATCTTTCTCTCATGAGAACGACCCTGGCGCCGCAGATGCTGGCCGCTATCGCCAGAAACCAGAAGAGAGGCATCCTTTCCGGATGTGTCTATGAGATGGGCAACAAGTTCCTGCCGAAGAGCCTGCCGCTGACGGAGTATCCGGACGAGCGCGAGACGATCTGTATCGGTATGTGGGGCGAAGAGGAAGACTTCTTCTCTCTGAAGGGCATCGTAGCAGTCATCGCGGATGCACTGGATGTGAAGTTCGACTATGAGCGTGATGAGAAGACGTTCCTGCATCCGGGAAGAACCGCGAAAGTTCTCTGTGATGGTGAATGCGTCGGTTATCTCGGTCAGGTGCTCTATGAGATCTGTGACGACATGGATATGCGTGTGCCGGCATATGTTGCCGAGATCGACCTGAAGGCGTTGAGCAAATACTACGGCAAGGATAGAAAGTTCATCCCGCTGCCGAAGTTCCAGGAAGAAAAGCGTGATTTCTGCTTCGTCATGAATAAGGACATCACCTGTGCCATGGTGGAAAAGGAAATCGAAGCTTCCTGTGAGTACATCACGAAGATCGAACTGTTCGATATCTACGAGGGTGTACAGCTTGGCCTGAATAAGAAGAGCCTGGCCTTCTCTGTGGTATTTACACCGAAGGACGAGGAGTTTAAACCGGAGGTCATCGATGGTTTCGTCAACGCGATCCTTTCGAACCTGAAAGAGAAGTACGACATTACGCTGCGGGCGTGATGTAAAAAAACATCTGATTTGCAAAAAGCCGAGGTGGGACAGCGGAAAAGAGGCTGTAACCGCCTCGGCTTTCTATCTTGCATTTTTCTACGTATAAAGATAAAATTCTAAAGAGAAATTGGATTGAGGGTATGAAATGAAGAATCAAGCTATGATTATGGAAAAATGCGGCCAGAAGATGAGTTCCGGGAAGTGGGGGAGAAGGATCCTGGTTCTTTCGCTGGCGGTAATGATGATGGCAGGACTTTGCTCCTGTAAAAACGAGTTCAACTCAAAGATGGGCGATGTCCGTGATGCACTGGAAGAAACGTGCAGTGCTGAAAAGGCAGAGGACGAGCAGTATGACGAGATGGTGGACACCCAGTATCAGCTGCCGGATGTGGCGGATGATTTCAGAAAAGGTGTGTTTTCCGAGATCAAATCGAAGAACTATCAGTATTTCGGATTCCATACAGTTGTTGATACCAGTAAGGTCAAGTCGCTTTTCAAGTATATGAAGACGGATCCGGACAAGATCAGCGCCGGCTCGGTACCGGTTATGGAAGTACTGGTCGTTCAGTTTTCCAATGCCGATGCGGCAACGAATTATTTCAATGCACTGATGGCGCAGAGGAAGAGAGCCTACACGAATAATGAAGGTCTGGATGAAGATATGTTCAACCAGTTCGTGGAAAAGAAAGAATACTTCGCCTATGCATGCGAATCCGAGTATATGTACTTTAACGTATATGCGCAGATCGACGGCAAGACCGTGATGTATGCGTTCGTGGAAGGTCCGGTTTCCGATACTCTGAAGAAAGATTTTAAAGCATTCATGAAAGAGATGGAGTGCTCGTATATTGAACATTAATTTTTCTTTGAAGGAGGATTCATTATGAAATGTGCCAATTGTGGTAACCCGATGAATGAAGGCGACCGTTTCTGCATGATGTGCGGATTTAAAGCCGCAGAAACTGCAGTTGAAGCGGCAGTCGAAGCAGCTCCGGTGGAGATGCCTACAGTAGCTCCGGTAGAAGCACCTGCGGCCGCACCGGCTTTTGAAGCCCCGGCAGCGCCTGCTTTTGATGCACCGGTAGAAACTCCGGCAACGGCTTCCTTTGAAGCTCCTGTTGCGGCTCCGGCAGAAGCTCCGGTTGCAGCTCCCGCTTTTGATGCTCCTGTGGAAAGTGCACCGGTGGCGCCGATGGAAGACCGTCTTCCGGAACCGCCTCCGTTTAACCCCGGTTCTTCTTCGCTCGATCCGGTAGCTGAGGATCGTTTGCCGGAACCTCCGCCGTTTAATCCGGGATCTTCTGAAGTGACCGGTGAACCTGCTTATCAGCCGGAAGTGGCACAAGAGTTCACACAGCCTGAAGCACCGGCTGAACCGGTACAAGGTGTGGCTTCTGCTCCGGTAGTAGGCGGAACCGATACAGCTCCGTTTAGCTCGAATACCGGTATCCCGGCTCCGGCACCTGTTCCGGAAGCTCCGAAGTCCAATATCGAGGATACGTTCCAGAGAAGATCCTGGAAGGACGAGGGTGTGAATAACGGTGGTATCGTGAACCGCGGTCCGAAGTGATCTCGGGGACTACAAGGAGGAAATAGTATGGGATTATTCGATAATGTACAGAGTGCCGCTCAGGCGGCAGCGCAGGCCGCCAGTGCCGGTGCGGATCTTCGCACAAAGACAGTGACTTTCGCCGAGATGCCGGAGACACTGGAGCAGATGAAGGCACTTCCGGAAGCGGCCATGAAGGATCCGCTGGATGTGGCAGCGCTGACTGTTGCCGCACTTTGTGTATATCCGTTCAATAAAGACGAGAGCATTAAGATGCTGAATTTCCTTAAGGGACCGCAGCCGCTGTCTCCTTACGAGATCTCGTTTATCGCCGACCGTTTCCGTGATGCGGATTATATTCCGCGTTCTTATATGAACGGTGCGACACCGCAAAACAATTACATGCCGCAGCGTCCGTATTCCGTGACTGTTTATGAACTGGCACACAGCCGGGATAACTTAAACGAAGGATACCTGACTGTCAACCTGAATTCCGGCGGTGCCGACAGCCCGCGTCAGATCCGTCTGCGCACCAAGCCGTCCACCGGGGAGTGGTTCCTGTGGGAGCAGTTCATCCTGGTGGGAATCCGCGTTCCGGATGCGGCGAATCCCTGGGCATAAGAAGTAGTATTAGATGGGTATGAGGCAGGTGCCTCATGTGAAAGTATATAGAGGGTAGAAAAGGGGTTGTCTCCAAGTGATGTAGATCACGGAGACAGCCCCTTTTTCATGCGCGATTTCATTTGTGCCAGTTCAGTTCTTTTTGTCTGCCGACGCGTCTATATCTACTCAAAAGCAGACGCGTACGCAGACATTGCTTCCATTTGTCTGCCGCACGTCTATATCTGCCCCCAAAGTAGACGCATTTCAGACATGAATCCATCAGCCTCACAAAATACAGATGCCACCTTTTTTGTGGCAGGAAGAATGACAGGAGTGTAAGGGATTTAGAGGGCGTGTGTGGTATAATGCCAGTGGAACAGAAGCGGCATGGACCGCGAATGATAAGTAAGAGCAGGGGTAGAGATATGACTTATAAGATCCTGGTGGTGGAAGATGATTTCACCATTGCTTCCGAATTAAAGACCATGATGACAGGCTGGGGCTATGATGTGAAGCTTACAGAGAATTTCGAAGATATTCTCGGAGAGTTTCAGGCTTTTTCACCGCACCTGATCCTGATGGATATCGGTCTTCCTTTTGCCAACGGTTTTATCCGCTGCCAGAAGATCCGGGAAGTGTCGAAGGTGCCGGTGATCTTCCTGTCCTCCGCTTCGGATAATATCAATCTGGTGACCGCCATTAATATGGGCGCCGATGATTTTGTGGCGAAGCCTTTCGACTTCAATGTACTGACGGCAAAGATTATGGCAGTATTGAGAAGAGCCTATGCCTTTACAGAGGAAAAGAGCGACGTGATCGAGTACCGCGGCGCCCAGTATAACGCATCCGATTCCACCATTTCCGTCAACGGCCAGAAGCTGGATCTGACGAAAAACGAGAACCGGATCCTTTCGGCCCTGCTATCTGCCAAGGGCACGATCGTATCCAGAAATACCCTGATGCAGCAGCTCTGGGATGACGACTGTTTTGTGGATGAAAATACACTTTCCGTCAACATCAACCGTCTCCGTAAAAAGTTAGAAGGTGCCGGTCTTCCGGATTTCATCGCGACGAAGAAAGGCCAGGGCTACATCATTGAATAAGAGTGTTCTTTCTTCGTATCTGAAAAGATGCATAGGACCGGTCGTGTCGGGCGTGGTCTGCGTTCTGGCGACGGGATTTGTGTGCTGGATCTATGGTGTGTCCCTGATGCCGGCATTTCTTAGTGCAATGCTTCTTATCCTTCTTGGCGGGATCGCGGCGCTGATCGGATATCGTAAATATTCTGCGAAACATGCCATGCTTTTCCGGGGAAGAGAATATCCCCAGTCACTGGCGGAGGATTTTTCTTCCAAGATGTTTCAGCGGGACGATCCGGGTGTGCCGGATGTGGAAGAAAAGATCGACCTGATCGAAGAGGACTACCGCCATCTGATGGTGTCGCTTTCCGATTCTCTTTCCAGAGAAAAGGAAGAGCATGCCGCAAGCTATAACGCCATGCTGGATTACTACACGATGTGGGTCCACCAGATCAAGACACCGATCTCGGCACTGTCTTTGATCATTCAGAATATGGAAGATCAGGAGACGGGAAGCCGTCTTCGTTCCCAGCTTGTGCAGGTGGAAAATTATGCGGACATGGCACTGAATTATCTGCGCTTAAGTTCCGAAAGTAATGACCTGCAATTTGCGAAAGTGAATGTGGATGACGTGGTAAGAGGAGAGATCAAACGGGCCATGACGATGTTTCTGGCCAAGGGTCTGTCGGTGGATTTTACCCCTTCGAATCTGGAAGTCACCACAGATAAAAAGTGGCTGGGATTCATTGTGGGCCAGCTCCTTTCCAACGCCATCAAGTACCAGAAGAGCGGTACAGTGCATTTCTATGGGGATGAAAAATCCTTTACCATAGAAGATGAAGGAATCGGTATTGCCAAAGAAGACCTGCCGCGTATTTTTGAAAAAGGCTATACGGGCTATAACGGCCATAACGAAAAGAAGTCCACGGGACTGGGATTGTATCTTGTGAAAAAAGCCGCGGATATGATCTCGGCAGAAGTGCTTTTTGATTCGGAAGTCGGGAAAGGCACCAAGGTCACGATCAGGTTCGGTAAGAAATAGCGGCCTTAGAGTGGAAGATGCGCCTTCCCAAAAGCCAATCTTACGAAAATGTAAGATTGGCGTTGTTTTTGTAAGGTAATTCGATGGTACGGAAAAAGCCACTTTCGTAAGATGGTGTGGAGAAATAGGAAAGAGAGGATATATCTTCTATGTCAATGTTAGAAGTGAAAAATCTGAAGAAAGTGTATACGACGCGTTTTGGCGGCAACAAAGTGACGGCGCTGCAGAACGTGAACCTGACCGTGGAACGAGGGGAGTTCGTCGCCATTATGGGTGAGTCCGGTTCGGGTAAGACAACACTTTTGAATATTCTGGCCACACTGGATAAGCCGACCGAGGGTGAAGTGATCCTGGACGGAAAAGCCATGCATGCCATTAAGGACAAGGAACTGGCGAAGTTTCGAAGAGAACGTCTGGGATTCGTGTT
>CADBGD010000064.1 GCA_902794115.1 Oscillospiraceae bacterium | reverse complement strand
AGAAGTTTCTTATCGATCTTTTTTCCATATCCATACTTCCAGAAGCGGAGCTTATAGATCATGTGAAGATATCTCTTCGTCAGATTTCCCTTGATCAGTGGAAGCAGCGGATCGTCCGGAAGCACCTGATCGTAGTACTTATAAAGCGATGAATATACATAGATCAATGCCTCGATGTTCCGCTGCATTTTCTTCTTATCGGGATTCGTGACCGAGCCTTTCCTGACTCTGTACTGATAGATCTTTTCCGGAATATAATGGACCGTCTGTGATGCCAGAAGCACCTTCGGCACCCACATCTCATCTTCGTAGATCAGGCCGTCTTCAAAGAAGATCCCGTTTTCCAGAAGAAAATCTTTTCTGTACGCGCCGAGCCACACCGTCGCAATAAACCCTTTTCCATGAAGGATCAGTTCTTCGATGATCTGCTTTCCGGTATAGGTCCGTTCCGTCTTTTCCAGCCCGTAGTGGGCGAAATATTCATCATCTTTTTTCGCCAGAAGGCCATTCATCTCGTAGATGAGTTCACTGTCCCAAAGGAACATATCCTCATCCGAGGTATTACTTAATTCGATTACCTTCTCGAAAAGCACAGGTACGACCATGTCGTCGGCATCGCAGAAGTAGATATATTTTCCTCGGGCTTCCTTCATGCCCAGATTCCGCGTCGTGGAAATACCTTCGTTCTTTTTATGGATCACACGGATGTTCTCGTGTGCATTTGCATAGGAATCACAGATCTTTCCGGAGCCGTCCGTGGAACCGTCATCGATCAAAAGAAACTCGATCTCACTGCTTCCTTTGGCCGCAAGGATCGAGTCGAGGCATAATGCCAGATACTCTTCCGTGTTATAGACAGGAACAACGATCGACAGATTGATTTCCTTTTCCATGGGCTGCCCTCTCATTGAAACATCTGGTCCACGATCTGATTCAGATTCGCGCAGAATTCATTGTTATTGGAGTGGCAGGTGGACGGATCCATGTCCTTACTCAATTCATCGTAGTGTTCGATCGTCTCACCCAGCTTATCGATATCCTCGACAAAAAGGATGTTGTTTCTTTTCTTGAATTCTCTGCCGATCTCGATCTGATGATCGTCATACTGTTCGCCGAACTTCTTACTTCTCGGCACTACGACCGGGATCTTGCCGGCACGTAAAACTTCAGAATAGCAGGCAGGTCCGCCGTGGGTGACCACAATACGGGCATCCGAAATGCGCTGTGCCATTTCTTCTCTAGTCAGGAATTTCTGCATCTTCGCATACTTTGCCTGGAAATCTGTATAGCCGAACTGGATGAACACTTCTTCATCGTGGTCTTTCGCCCAGTTATCCATATATTCGACCAGCCGCCGGAAAGGCTGTTCATGTGTACCGACAGTTACAAATATCATGATCAGTAAATGCTCCCCAGACAGACTGCTTTCGGATAGACTTCTTTCATTTCTTCCCACTGGACGATAAAGACATCTGCCTTTCTGTAGCAGAGCTTGCCGGTCAGAGATTTCGTATGTACCCGGTCGAACGGCTCGATGTAGACCAGCTTCATCTTCATAAGTTTTCCAATGTAGAAAAACGGCACAGCCGGTGCCGCACCGGAAGTGATAATGACATCCGGTCTTTCCTTACGAAGGACCTTGATGGCGCGGAACGTGTTGATGATCAGCGCTTTGATACTTCTGTTGGACGGATAATAAACAGGATAGAACGTCTCGCCTTCAAGAAGGCTTCGCGAATCTTCCTTATCAAAAGTTACCCAGAAGCGTTCCTTATCCTCCCAGAACGGCTTCAGCATAAATAAATGGTTCAAGTGCCCGCCGGATGAGCCGACCAGGCACACTTTGATCTTTTTTTCACTCATATTGCATCCCCATGCACGGCAAGAGTCCGAAGTTTTCGCGACGTCCTCTTCCGTTCCCCCGTTAAAGTGATCTCGACCTAAAATTTTCAATATTCTTCCGGGAAAACCCGGTTACATACTTATTATAACACCTTTTTCGGCCTTTTATAGGGGAGAAAGACGTAGAAACAGCCAGACAAACTATGTCTGGCCGCAGGATTAGCTTTGGTTAATTCTTTTCCGGACAATGGATCTATTCATCCACCTGCACGCTATTTCCCGCTTCTTCTTCCGAGATAAATTTTCCTTCCGGAAAGCACATAACGTCATACTCCTTTCCATTTGCCTTTGCCCGGAGCAGATAGTACGTGCCTTTCTCGTCGATCGTGAGATAGAGATGGTAAAGGTCCTTTTCGGTATACGTCACTTCACCCTTTCCGTCGCCAAAATCAATATGCACATAGTAGTCTGTGTCTGTACCATCTTCAGTCTCATGTGTCGTTTTAGATTTACTGGCCGTAACCTTGTACACCTCGATTTTTTCGACTTGATCCGGAGAGGGCGGCAGTTTTCTGGAATATGCCCATTGTAATGCGTAGATCCCGGCTGCCAGAAACGCGATTGGAATCAAAAGATAGATCACCGCCCTCACCGTCGAACGGTACTTCTTAAAAAGAGATCCGACGAAAAACTGTGCCGCACTGAAGAGTCCGAAAGCGATAATGACAAACAATACAACTATGCCGGCATGCAGCAATCGACTGTCATTCGTCTCCGTATCAAAGTAGAACAGTTCATACTCTTTTTCCAGGAATTTCTCTGTCAGGATCCTTTTTCCGGTCGACTCATCAATATTCGCCTCATGGAGCGACTTGTAATCGGCCTCGATCTGTTCGACCTTCTCTTCCTGTTTTTTCGTCTCCAGATTATACCTGTCAACTATAAGGCCCAATCCCCTGACGAGAACAAAATACCCACCCACGATTACTACGATCACAATGATCCAGCTGGGGATCTTCTCCCGAAGACCTGCCTTCGTCTTCGGGTGTTTCTCCTGTTCTTTCCGATACTGCCTGTCCAAAGACCCGGAAAGCCCATACATCGCCACACCGGCAACGATCCATACAACAAACATCATCAGCAGCATCATAAGATCACCTTTTTCATCACACGACCTGATTTCAAATACTCAAAATCCGACTAGTAACCCATGGCAATTATATCATTTTCGGGGCACTTTCATGTACTTCTCATTTATTGCTATACTGATGGAAGAAAAATTTTTTCTCAAACCACCCAATAATCTGCATCCCTCGATTGTTTAAGAAGTAGATGCGGATATGAAGGAGGCAAAAATGACAGAGAAGGAAATCGAAAAGATCTATAACGAAGGCTATCGTGCCGTGTACTGGACAGCCATGGCGCTTCTTAAGAACGAAGCGGATGCCGAGGATGTGGTACAGGACACATTTGTATCCTTTATTGAATCCTATGGAAACATAGAGGACACAAGTAAAGCGACTGCGCTTCTTAAGAAGATTGCCGCCAACAAGAGCCTGAACCGTTTAAAGTCGGTCAGAACGGAAAACGTGGACGACGAGGTCCTGGAAAACCTCGAAACGATCCCGGAAGACTTTCTGCCGGATTCGATGGTGGAATCGGCCGAGATGCGAAAAATCGTCATGGACATTATCGAGAAATCTCTGTCAGAAGATGTCAGAAGAACGATCATCTTATTCTACTTCAACGAGATGAGCACCAAAGAGATCTCGGAAGCTCTGGGCGTTCCTCAGGGGACTGTTCTCTGGCGTCTGAATTTTGCCCGGAAAAAGATCAAGAAGGAGGTTGAGAAATATGAAGAAGAAAGTAACACGAAGCTGTTTGCCATGCCGCTGCCGTTCTTAACAAAACTCTTTATCAAGGAAGCAGAGCAGGTGCAGATCAAACCCGTGCCCGCTTCGCTACTTCGCCTGTCCGCATCTACCGAAGCTGCTTCTGCGGAAGCAGGAAGAAAAATCGCTTCAGAAGCGATCAAGAAAGGAACAGGAATCATGAGCAAGAAAATCTTAATCTGGGGCGCCGCCGCACTGGCAGTGGCTGCTATTGCCGGCGTCATCGCCATTAATGCAAATAAGAAATCAACCAAGAACGATCTGAAAACGGAAAAAGATAAGACAAAGGTCACTACAGAAGAAACCGAAGAAGAGACCTCTGAAAACATCGTCGGGGAAAGCACCGAAGAATCAAAAGCCAACTCCACGGACAGCGCAACATCCGCAGTAGACGAAACCTCTGCTGCACCTTCCTCCTCGGATGAGACAACTGAAACGACGGTCTACAGCAAGGCCGGAAAGTCCAATCCCCAGGGAACCGTTTTCTTATCTTTTGAAGGAAAGACCGATGAAGAAATTTTTGAAAATATCTTCGAGATCTGTTATACACCCAAGGACAGCACTCTAGATAACTACGACGAGAGATTTATGGTATATCCCAATGACGTGCATTTCAAGGAAGACGCTGTTGATTGGATCATGTATTTCTGGGATCTGAAACCTCAGGGGACTCCGGAAGGAATCGATCATATTTCTTCCCACATCGTCCGCAAAGAGGATGGCACTCTGGATCCGGGCAGCCGTGTAGAAATATCGATCTATACAAAAGACCGGGACAGATGGGAAGAACTCTATAATATAGCCTGCGAAGCGTTAATGAAATTAGAAAACTGCCGTTCCCTCTTTAAGTTCGGTCAGGGAGATAGTGAGTCTTCCATACACATGACATATTCCGTCAGCAAGAAAATAGATGTGGACGGAACGTATGCACTTTTGCTCGATTTTCCGTTACGAGATCCGGCAGAAGAAGAAACGACCGAAGACCCGACAGAAGAAACAGTGGAAGAGACTTCTGAAGAGACAACGGGAGATGTAACCGGAGAAACAACTGATGAAGCAGCGGAAGAAACCACAAGCGAATCGTAACTTTTGATGAAATTCTTGCATAATCATTGAATCCGGCCCCGAAGCCAATATGGTTTTCGGGGCCGGATTTCTTCATGTCGCTGCAAAATAAAGTTTAGGAAGAATCAGATGTTTTCTCCGTCTGCCGTCGGAAGTCCCAGAAGCTTCATCACTTCTTCAACTCTCTCATTCTTCACATTGTTTTTCGGCATGATGATGACAATTGTATTTCCTTCGTAGTAAACGCCCGCATAAACTTCTCTCCCGAAACGGTAAAAGTCACCGAAAATGGTCGTGCACGTATCAGTTCCGTTCACCACGATATAGCCATGGCCTTCTGCTAACACACACTGGTATTCGCCCTTGAACATATCAGGCTTAAAGGTCTCGTTGAAAGTATTATAGTACATATCCATGAAGCGATTGAGCGCATCTTTTTCCGAGTCAAATACACAGCAGTCCAAACACACCTCCTCTTTATCCGAAAGAGCATAGTATTTTCCACTGTAGGCCACTGCTCTGGTCAGTTCTGCCGCATCCGTCTCATGGATCTTATCCGGATTCGCTCCGAGCTTCTCTTGCACGTATCCGGAAAAGTCCTGCGACATCGCTTCCATCGCCGCATCAAAAGTGGAAGCATCTTCAATGACCTCCTCGTTTTCAGAAGTCGTCTCTTCCTCTTCACTCTCTTCTTTTTCCGACTCTTCCGTCTTGGTTTGTTCCTTTTCCTTCTTTTCTTTCTTTGTAGTTTCCTTGCTCTTTCCGCATCCTGCAGATGCCAAAATCAAAGCCGAAACCATCAGAATTGCCGCAACGTTTTTAAACTTATGCATACGTTTTGTCTCCTACCCTCTTGTGTTGTGCTCTTAGATGTCTTTTTCTGATCTTCGGGAAAAGCACTCGAAACAGTGTTTTTCCACGATGAGGCTATTCTATCACAAAAACACTAACATATCACCTGATGCTTTCCCGTGATAGAAGGTCTTATTCCCTTTTTCATCCATTGCCAAGGCATCCTTTGTACCTTACAATCGAAAATAGATAAGACCCGGTTGCGGGATTTTTCCGCAGAAAACGAAACGAGGGAATACTATGGTAACGCTTTGTCCGAACTGCTCCGCTCCCGTCGTCTTCGACCCGAAGACGCAGAAGGTCATCTGCCATTCCTGTAACGGATCCTGGGATCCGCAGGAATTCGGCCTGAACGAGGAAAATGTGGACCTGAAGGAGACCGAAGCGGATATACGAGATATCGAAGACGAGGAAGTGGCAGCGCATTTTCTCGATTCCTATGTATACCACTGCCCGTCCTGCGGCGGCGAGATCAATGTTAACGGCACCGAAAGTTCCACCAAGTGCATTTACTGTGGAAATCCGAGTATCGTATTCAACCGGATCGTGAAGGAAAAAGCACCGGAATACATCATTCCCTTTTCCATCACCCGGGAAGAAGCCATCGAAAAGATCCGTGAAAGCCTGAAAGGGCATCTTCTGGTCCCCAAAGTCATCAAGGAGCTCAAGCCGGATATGGTGCGTGGGATCTATGTGCCCTACTGGCTCGTCAACGCCCGTCATCTGGAAGGGGCCGTCGTGAGAAGCCAGATCACGAACAGTTCCGGGAAATCCGAACCCATGTACTGGGGCAGAGCCGGCATGATGCAGCTTCGCAATCTCCCGGTGGACGGATCGAAGATCCTTTCCGACGACAGTTCCCAGCAGCTGGAACCCTTTGATCTTTCCGCCATTCAGCCGTTTGCGGAAAGCTATCTTCTGGGTTTTTATTCCAATGCCTCGGATATCACGTATAAAGACTTAAGCGAAGCCGCCGAGATGCGGGCAGTCAGCGCCTTTCACGAGCAGGCCGCAGCCAGCGTCACCGGAGAGACACCGCAGGTCGTATGCTGGGAATACAAGACCGTGGTCAATGAAAAGATCTATTATGCCATGTTCCCGGTATGGTTCGTTTCCTACGACTTTGACGGGCAGCACAATATCATCATGGTAAACGGGCAGACCGGAAAAGTGGTCGGTGCGATCCCCTGGAAGGAGAAGGTCCTGACCCGGGCAACCGCGGTCTTAACGGCGCTTTTTACCCTCCCGCTGGCCGGCATATTTTACTATTTCCTTGAGCTTCTCCGTCATGGTGAAGAGCCGACCGATCCGGCCGTGTATCTCGGGCTTATCGGGTTCCCGTTGCTACTGGGCTTTGTTGTGATCGTGATGGCATCCGGTAGAAAGAAACTTGTGGATATCCACCTGAAGATGGCGCAGGCTTCTTCCATCTTCCATTTTGCAAAGAAAAGACAGGAGTGATCGGGTATGTTTTGGTTCGTTCTTGCTTCGATAATTATCATGCTGCCGCTAGCCTATGGCCTTGCGACCTTCTTCCTGTATTCGCTTTTGCAGTCTTCCAATCTGATTGGAAACAGCCGGTCCGCCACAGAGAAGATCTCCTCGCCGATCTCCTATAGTCATAAGGAGAATAAACTTCCGCAGGTATTCCAGCACAACATGTATGAGCCCACCGTGCTCGAGTGGCTTAACGAGCTGAAACAAAAGCCTGAATATACCGAAGCGCTGGAAAATGAACTTTCGAAGGATGACCTTCCGATCCTTTCCACCCCCGCCACTCTGGTCCGGAAAGCACAGAAAAACGCAGCCGCCAAAGCAGCTGCGTCTTCGGGATCATCTTCGTCTAACGAGAAACATGTATCCTGGAAAGATGCGATCATTAATAAGAAGTGATCCGGCCGTATCTTAGAGGATCGTAACCATATTTCTTCCGTTATGTTTGGAAGTATACATGGCCTTGTCCAGACGGTTGAAAGCTTCCTGGAAATCGTCCTCGCCGGTGATCTCCGTGACACCGATGGAGCAGGTGATGTGTCCGATCTCCCGAGGAGAAGAGTGAATAAAATGAAAACAAAGACCTTTGGAAATGTAACCTATGAAAAATCACCTGCCTTCTTCGATTTTACTTCCTTTCAAAGAAACTGTATCATGATGGAAAGCAAAAGAGCATTTTCAGGAGGAGCAAACCATGCCCACATTTTCGGTAACAGAGAACGGAATCCGGATCAAAAAGAGCCTTTTCTCCTCGGTGGAAGTGCCTTTCCCGGAGATAAAAAGCATTACTATCGCTTCGGGAAACTCATCTGTCACGACAAAGAGCGGCAAGAAATATACCAGTACCCGTGTGGATCTGATCACCCACCGTTTTCCGGAGCTCTATAACCGGATCGTGGAACATAACATCCGTTTCGATAATGAATATGACGTCTGCGGGATCGGAAAAACCTATACTCATGAAGAAGTTGAAAAGATGATCGAAGAGACGAAAGTCCTCGCCAAAAAGACCGCCGACGCCTTGATCTCGGAGCGTCTCGGAAAGGAGTATTCCACTTCTCTGGAAGTGAAAGAAAATAACGAAGGCGCGGTCTTGTTTTTCCGCCTTTCCAAAAACGGAAATATCGTCCCGCTTCCCAAAGACGTCAATAACGGGCTCTACGATTCCGAGCCGGATACCTTTGATGATATGGTCCTGTCTTTTCTCTGCAGCTGGGATCCGGATACAAAGTCGGGAAAATACGGTGTCACAGTAGAAATGGAAGATGCTTCCAAACTGCACGACACGGTTTCAGATCTTACTGATTATTTCTGCGGAGTATGGGAAAATCTTTAAAGTCAAAATGAGAAATCTCCCGCTCCCGGGAGGAAAGCCGGAAACGGGAGATATGTAGAGGGTATACTCAATAAAGAGAGAGTAATCTTACTCGATGACCAGTTCTCTGATCTCCACTTTTTTGATCCTTCTGGACACCAGGTAGGCGAAGATGAAGAATCCTGCAAGAAGGAGAACTACCGGAATCAGGAGCGTCTCTGTCGAATACGGCGCCGCAATGTCTGTCACTCCCACGCTGCGCAGCATCGTATTCAGCGTCTTCTGGGAAAAAGCTATACTACAGGCCAGACCGATCGCCGAGCCGATGATGGATATCAGGAAAAAACGGAGAGCAAACTGAAAACGGAGTTTTCCTGATGTGAATCCAACTGCCTTATAGATACCCAGGTCTCGTCTTTCCTGTGAAAACACACGGCTGCAGATCATGCTGACAACTACCAGTACGAAAAGGATAGAGAAAACATAGATCACATACCGCATCGCATCGACGGCGGTTCTGATCTCCTTGACCTCTGATCCTAACGGATCCTTATTCGCATCCACACTGTATTTGTCACCATAGGCGGAACGGAAGGCTTCACCCATTTTATCCGTATCTTCAATATCCGCAAGACTGATGCCATACCAGGAATACCCGGTTGCCTCAATTTTTTCCGCTGCTTCTCCACCCATCAGGAATTGCCGTCCGGTATCGTTGGTAGTCGTGTAGATTCCGGAGATGACGTACTCTTCTTCGAATTCCCGTCTGGCCACGGTAACTTTATCTCCGACGGAAAGCTTCAGTTCATCTCTCAATATCGTCGAGAGCGCGACTTCATTATCGTAGAGCGGCGCACGGCCGGAAACAGTTTTCAGAGAACTGACATCTTTACGGATCTGGCACTGAATTGTCTCACCATTCAGTGAAACGTATTCCGAACGGATAAAATATTCATTCTCCACCTTCGCCGTTTCTGCTGCGAGTTTTTCGAACTCTTCCATCTCCTTTTCAGTAAAGTTTGTCTCTTTCGAGCGAACCTCTACTTCACACAGCACTGCTCCCATTGCTTCCAGAGCCGATTTCGAACGGACGCTGGATGCCATAAGATTGACCGTCAGCATAAAGAACATCAGGAGTGCGCAAATGAAGATCGCCACAAAATAGCGTTTTTTATTAGAACTAAACTGGCGGTAGGCAAGGCTTAATGAAAGTCTTTTCCCTGATACCGGCGCAGTCAGAAGGTTGTCAAAATACACATCCCGAGTCTCGCCCGTCAGTGCTTTTACCGGAGAGATCTTACCGATCTTTCTTGTTGCCAGAAGGATCACCAGGAAAGAGATCACCATGAACAGGAGAAGGATCGGAATACTCATGCTCAGGTCCACTGTCTTTTTCGCAATAATGCCGGTTATCGGCTGGAAAATATTACCGAACTGATGGATCAGCGGAATCGCCACGACTGTTCCGATGATGGCGCCCAGAAGCTGGGTCAGCATATACATCAGCGTGTAAAGAAGCCGGATCTTTCCCTTGGTAAAACCCTGGGCTTTAAGAATACCCAGTTCCGTGTAGCTTTCCTCAATGGTCACCGAGATGTTATGTGCCATGATGATCACGACTACCACTGCCAGGATGATAGCAAAAACGATCATGATCGAGCAGATGATATCAGAAAACAGGCCGGTATAGTATTTCATCTGTGTAGACGTCTCGGCAGAATAGGAATAATTCTGAATGCCGGTATCCAGGTTGATCTTCTTGGCAAACTCCCGAAGATTCATATCACAATCCGCCTTCTTATAGAGATAGACGATCGTGACACGTCCCAGAAATTCACTATGGCCTTTATCCACATCCGCAGCCAGTTTTTCAAACGTTTCCGGAGAAACGTAGACAGTCTTCCACCCGACCATAGACGAACCGCATACCGGTTCTACGACAAATCCCTGGATCTGAAAGGTATATTCGCCGCCCCGGGTCAGAAAACGGATCTCATCTCCGGTCTTGCATCCGGTGTTGGTGGAAATGCCCTGCGGAAAATATATACCTGTCTCCGAAAGCGGATCCACATGATCCTTATAGGAAGAAAAACTATCATCTGCAAACTGGTGTGTGACCACGTCATTCAGAGGTACGATCAGCCAGCTTTCGTTATCTTCTTTCCCACGAATATAGCGTTTTCTCATCAATATCGCATCCATGGTCTCCACGTGGTCCACCAGCGGATGCTCTTTCACGGAATTCAGAAGTTCCGGCGTAAGTCTTTCGGCAGGAATATTCATGAAGACGTCTCCGGCTTTCGCCTCGATGTAGGCTTCATCGATACTCTTCGTGACATTCTTTTTGATGCTGAAAAGCATGGTCAGAAGTGCCGCTACCAGAATCATAAGAAACAGAATGCCGAAGAACGTGCCTTTTTTTCTTTTGACGTTGGCACGAAGTAAGGTAAGGATTTCCATATCTTTTTCCTCCTTACCACTTCATCGAGGTCAGCCAGGAGTTGACCTGTGTTTCACGGCTCTTCTCGTCTTCTTTTTCGTAAGGCGGAAGGGTCAGTTCCCCGATCACCGAACCATCTTCGATATAAAGGAGACGGTTTCCGCGAAGGGCAGCACGAAGATCATGGGTAACCATCAGGATGCTCTGGCCATTCCGGTTGAGATCTGTCATCAGGTCCAGTACTTCTTTCGTGTTTTTCCGGTTCAATGCACCCGTGGGTTCATCGGCGAACAGGATCTTCGGATCGTGAACGATGGCACGGGCGATGGCGCAGCGCTGCTGCTCACCGCCGGACACCTGGGAAGGACGATGGTCTTTGACATCCGCGACTCCCATCTTTTCCAGAAGATTTTCCGCTTTTTCTTTTACTTCTTTTGCGGGTCTGGTATGGCTTAAATATCCTGCCACCGCCACGTTTTCCAGAAGTGTCAGATTGCTGACAAGATGCATCTGCTGGAAGATAAAACCGAAATCATGGGAACGAAGATCCGCCAGTTCCTTTTCCTTCATTTTCACCAGATCTTTCCCGTTCAAAAGCACCTGTCCGGAGGTAGCTTTATCCATACCGGAAAGGGCATAAAGAAGAGTGGATTTTCCGGATCCGGACGCGCCCATAACAACGGTAAAATCCCCTTCATTGATCTCCAGATTCACGTGCTGGAGCACATGGACCTGGCCGCCGTTGTGGGCAAAACTTTTACAAAGATCCTTTGCTGTCAGAATACTGCTCATTTTTTGTAAGACTCCTTTTTCATGTGTTTTCTCGTCTGTGTTTCATTTTCTGTAGCCATTATCCGAGAAAACTTATTAAGAAGTCCTTAACGTGGAATTTTCTTTTTCAGGAAGGATCAGTCTGGCGCGAAGACCGTCCGGACGGTTTTGAAGTTCGATCTCTCCATCCATCTGCGTCATAAGATATTTTACGATATAAAGGCCCAGTCCCGAGCCCGGCTTCGAGCCATGGTTATGGCCCCGGTAGAATTTGTCGAAGATAAAAGGCATGTCTTCGTTCGGGATTCCGCAGCCGAAGTCCCGGATACAGATAACGATCTCCCCGTTTCCGTTCTTCTTTCCGGAATCATTCTGTTCCAGGGAAACTTCCACTTTGGTTTCTGCATATTTTCCGGCATTGGTGATCAGGTTCTCCACACATTGCAGAAGACGGTCGGGATCGGCCAGCACTGTCGCGGATACGGACGACGGCAAAGATACGGACGACGGCAAAAGCACCACGTCTTTTCCTTCCGGATCCAGATCGGCAATGGCTTTCTGGATAAAGTCGCGGATCTCGATCTCCCGGGGTTCCACTTTCAGCCGGTGCATATCGGAAAGCGAGTGCAGAAGGAGGTCGTCTGTGACCTTACTGACTTCATCACTTTTCTTCATGATGACCTGAAGATACTGTGCCCGTTTTTCCGGAGAACTGTCCAGATTTGCCTCCAGACCTTCTGCATACGCGCGGATAGATGTGATCGGTGTCTTGATATCGTGGGAAAGAGTAGCAATGACCGTCTTATTATTCTCGATGGCTTCTTTTTCCGCAGCCCGAGCCTTTTTCAGATCCTTGCGCATACTGTCAAAGGCCCAGGAAAATTCTCCGACTTCACTTCCCCGGTCATATTGAAGCGGAATATCCACATTTCCTTTTGCGATCTCGGATGCAAACTGAGAGATCTTTTTCAGCGGGCGAAGTACAGTCAGATAGATATATCCGCCCAGCACCAGCATACAAAGCACCGTTCCCGCGCCGATCCATAAAATGCGCACATCCCGGGAAGAGGTATCTTCCTGATTACGCACCGTCTCGGTCAGTTCGCCGATCTTCGTTACCGCCGATTCTTTTTCGTCTTTTTGAAGGAGCCTCTCGATCTCATTGAGCGAGATCAAGTGCTCTTCTTTGGCATCATTTTTCCTGATGCCCGATGTCATATAAAGACCTATGGTACCGAAAATGACGGCAAGAAAAAGCACGATATAGATTCCGATAAAACGCTTACGCATCTTCCGGCACCTCCAGCATATAGCCGACTTTATAGACGGTCTTGATGAACTTCGGATCCGCCGGATTTTCTTCCAGTTTTTCCCGGAGCCACCGGATATGTACCGTCAGTGTGGAGGCTTCCGATGTCATAAATGCGCCCCATACTGAAGTCAGGATCTTTTCTTTCGGCATCGCCTGATTCTTATGCTCGCAAAGGAAAGCCAGAAGGTCGAATTCCCGAAGAGTCAGGTTCACCGGCTGCCCGTTTTTTGTCACCGAACGGGACGTAAGATTCACCGACACATTTCCAAAAGAAAGTGTTTTTTCTTCTTCGGAAAAACCGTATGTCCGGCGAAGGATCGCCTGCACATGAACCAGCATCTCCTTCATGGAATAGGGCTTGGGAAGATAGTCATCGCCGCCGATCTCATAGCCTGAGATGCGGTCATTTTCCGAAGTCCTGGCGCTGGCAAAGATCACCGGCACCGTCGACACCTGCCGGAGTTCCTTGCAAAGCGCGAACCCGTCACTGTCCGGGAGATTAATGTCCAGAAGGATCAGATGAAACGTGTTTTTCGATAAAATCTCGAAGGCTTCTTCTGCGGAAAATGCACTGGTGACTTTGTAGCCGTAGCCGCTGAGCATATCTGCCATAATCAGATGCAGGTCTGTATCATCGTCAACGATCAGAATGCTGTACTCCATACCTTCTCCTCTACAACAGTCTTTTTATATTCGATATATATTTATAGATCCGGTTTATGCATGCGGCACAGATATCATGGCATCAGAGCATTTCCATCATTCGCCTTAAGCTGTTCTTCCAGATACCGGAGCATCTTTTCTTCCAGATCGTGTTCCACATCCAGCATCACGGTTTCTCTTGCATCCAGTGCTTTGATCCCTTCCGCCAGATACTTCTTTGCCTTCTCCCTGTCACCTTCGATATAGTAAGCGTAGTAGGCAAGTCTTCTTCGGCCGTTACTGTCCTTATCCTTTTCCAGTTCCAGCCGGGAACGTTCATAGTATTTCTTCGCCAGCGCCGCATTGATCTCGCGGAATGAATAATAGTTCACAAGAGTGCCGTCCACCGCAACCTGCATTCCCGGGATCAGCTTTTCCGTATCCTGTTCCGTCAGGAAATGCGCTGTCTCGGTCAGGGCAGCAAGATCGTTTTTCATTTCGGCGATCCGGTAGCGGGACAGAGAATACATGATCTTTTCCATCTTCGTGGCATTCTCGTAAGGCAGTTCTTCCAGAGGCGGAAGCTCGATTTCCGAAATAGGCTTTCCCTCAAAAAGTTCCCTCGTCTTATCTGCCCGGAACTGTTCCAGTCCGGATCCCGGTGAATTTCGAGTACGAAATACGGTGACGGCAAGAAGCGTCAGCATGATAAGAAGTCCGAAGAAAAAGTACCGGAAAGGCGCAGGAAGAAAATATCCGGCAAAAAACGTCCCCGCAAGGACCGGTAGAGCAATGATCAGGAGTATAAGATAGGTATGTCTTCTGATCTTCTTTTCCTGTTCAGCAGTAATATTGGTGCGGATATAGAGTAATTCTGCGATGATGCGGAACTTACTCTTACTGACTTTCCACTTACCTTTCTCGCTGACCGTCGTACCGTCAGAGCTTAACTTCTGCCATTTCCACCAAAGGAAGGAAAAACTGACTGTCCTGGCGCCATAGCTGTTCGCGACCAATCCTTCGACACACGCCACGATCAGGCCGAAAAGATAGAAACTGACAACTGCTCCCAAAAGAAGCATCAGTATATTCATTGATGTAGCACTGATATTATTCAGTATGTCCGTCATGGTTTTTCCTCTTATATATATAATTTTAATCATTATATCATAGGCCCGCACACGATTACTAATCTGTCACTTCTGCGTCATGGAGAAGTCACTTCGGAAATCTAGAATGAAATTGTCAAATGAAAGTGACAGCTACTCGCAAGACATAATTCGGAGGTCATCCATGAAGAAGAAAATTCGTACTATCATCGCACTCGTTCTCACCACCGGCATGCTCCTCGGGCTTCCCGCCTGCGGCAAGAAATCCGGTTCAGGAAGTCAGGCAGCTGTGACTGCAGCTGACGGTTCCATCATTTCCAGTGGAAGTTCCGGATCTTCCGGCAGTGCTTCCGCCACTCCCGTTTCTTACACATCCGGCCAGGTCGTAAAAGAAAGCGACCCGTATTTTATGGTCAACACCGCTAACCTCAAGGTCAACATCCCGGAAGGAAAAGAAATCCAGTACAGTGACATGTCAAGCCGCTACATCGTCGGAGATAAAATCCTGGCTCAGGTCTTTGCCACCTACAAGATGCCGCCGGAAGTAGAGAATGAACTTAATAATCTGAATTTGGATCGGGATGCAGATTGGGACAAATATGCGAAGATCCAATCCGAATATGAAGAAAGAAGCCTGCAGATCTTTGACTTTGACGGAAACATGGTCGGAAAGGTCGATACAGATGCTGACGCGGACTTCTTCGGCGCATATCCTTTGAAAGACGGAGAGATCCTGATCGTATGCGGAGCTTTCGAAGCAAAGAAGTGTGCTACCGTTCCGAAACTGTTCGTCATCAATGAAAATGGCGAAAAACTTCGTGATATCGAATTACAGATCAAAGACGAATTGGGCATGTTCCGTGTCAATGTGACGGAAAACGGAAATCTCCTCCTTTCCACATACGGTGCCATCTATGTATTCGATTCACAAGGAAAGCTGATCGGTCAGGATTCGGACCCCGATATGACTGAGACAGTCGTCTGCTCCGGCGGAAAGTGGTATTCCGTTATGTCGAACTATGGCATGGATAAATTCCAGGTATTTGTACAGGAGATCGATCCCGATACCGGAAAGCTCACCGGAGATAAGATCAAATCCAATGAAAGGGTCATGATGGTCCAGCAGGGAACAACGGATTGTTTCCTTATCAATGCCAACGGTATCGACAAATACGATGTCCTCTCAGATTCGACCACACCGGTCCTTCTCTGGAAAGATACAGATGTCAACTCTTCTCTGCTTTCTATGGAGGGCGGCTATATCGCCTCTGAAGACGAGATGTATTTCTTCCAGCAGGATCTTCTTGTGGATGCCGGCCGTACCGATATGGATAAAAAAGCCGGAAATGCGAAACAGGTTTCCCTTGTCTCACTGAAAAAAGCCGCGTCGAATCCCCATGCCGGAAAGACGATTTTGAAGTTGGGTGTAAATGGAAACATTGACAGTTATTTCCTCCAGAACGTCCTGGACTATAACATCAACGCATCCAATCCGGCTCGTATCGTAATTTGTGACTATACCGCCAATGCCGAAATGGCCGACACCTATGATCAATATATGGAAAACCTGAATATGACCGTAAACCAGTTGAATCTGGACATGATCAGCGGTAACGGTCCGGATATTCTCGTAGGTTATTCGGATTTCTCCCAGTTTAATAACGATGACTTGCTTATTGACTTGAACAGTTACCTGGATCAGGACAGCAGCATTTCCCGTCAGGATTATTTCGATAATATCTTCCGGGCTTTTGAAACCAACGGCAAACTGTATTCGATCCCGCTGACATTCTCTGCTGCCGGATACGTATATAATAAGAAGCTTGTTCCCGGCGCTAAGGAGAAACTGACCTTCTCCGAGTTTGATCAGCTGGCTGCCTCCCTTCCGGCGGATAAGTCCATGATCAGCGCCACCACTTACGATCAACTACTGAAAGAGTACATGATGTATCTTGGCTCCCACTTTATCAACAACCAGGACAATACCGTAGACTTTGAATCCTCTGAATTCAAGTCCATGCTGGAATTCATCAAAAAACTGGGACAGACAAAGGAATCGGACAAAAGAGATGGACTGAGTCTGGGCGGTCTTTTCAGTGTTATCAATGGCGGAATTGCCGCAACCTCATTTGAGCTCAACAACCTTCAGGATTACACGATTTTCAATCAGGACAGCAGCTCCGGGAACTTTCTCTTTACCGGTGCCCCTTCTGAAAACGGCATGAATATGTCCGCCCACGGCCAGCTGACCATGTCCATCTCTTCCACAGCGGCTGATCCGCAGCTGGCATGGAATTTCATCTCGAGTTTCCTGAAGGAAGATGTACAGAAGGATCTGAGTTTTAATTCCAATACTATCCCGGTAAACCGCGCGGCATTCGAAGCAAATTGCCAGACCGAAATCGACGTCAACAACGCCTTCGTTGAAGACATGAAAAATCAGGCTCAGAATTACCCGGATAAGGTCGGCGATCTCGGTGAGTTCTTCCTCTTCGATGAAGGTCATAAAGAACAGCTCACAGCCCTTATCACCTCCATTGAATCTGCCCAGTCCTGTGACCTGGATATCCTGAATATCGTAATGGAAGAAGCAGCAGCTTTCTTCGCTGACCAGAGATCCATCGATGATGTCTGCAAAAACATCCAGAACCGTGCCACCCTCATCGTGCAGGAAAGAGGATAAATAAAAAGAAAGGAGCAATCTTTCACCCTAGAAAGGAGAATGCCAAAGAAAGGAGATGAATAGAAATGATTCATCCTCACCTGCCCTTACCGATAAAAAAGTAACCTAAAGCTACAATTTACTACCTATCCAAAGTGGAATCGCTGCCCGTTGTTCTCTCCCCAGACTCAGGCAGCGTTTCTTTTTCCCGCATCTCCTTTCAGATCCAAGTGTTTTGCCACGTCGTCCTCTCCGTCCTTTTTTTGAAAAAGACTTGCATTCTTTCCCGATTTCATATAGGCTTCTCATTGGTAAGTCTTCGAAGTGAAGTGCTTTTACCGCCGAAAAACACATCTCGCAAAACACCGTCTTTCCTGACGGTTTACAGCTAAAGGAGAATCAAAATGGATGTAGTTTGTCTGGATATGGAAGGCGTACTGGTTCCGGAGATCTGGATCGCATTTTCTGAGGCGACCGGCATTCCCGAACTTTCTCGTACCACACGTGACGAACCCGATTACGATAAGCTCATGAAGTGGAGACTTGGGATCCTGAAAGAGCATGGTCTCGGTCTCAAAGAGATCCAGGACGTGATCTCCACCATCGATCCGCTTCCTGGCGCCAAGGAATTCCTCGACGAACTCCGCAAGGACGCGCAGGTCATTATCTTAAGCGACACCTTCACGCAGTTTGCTATGCCGCTGATGAAAAAACTCGGTTATCCGACTCTCTTCTGCAACACATTGGAAGTGGCCGACGACGGAGAGATCACCGGCTTTAAAATGCGCATTGAAAACAGCAAGCTCACCACTGTAAAGCACCTGCAGGCCATGGGTTTTGATACCATCGCCGCCGGCGACAGTTATAACGATCTGGCCATGATCAAGGCCAGCCGCGCCGGCTTCCTTTTCCGCTCCACCGAGCAGATCAAAAAGGATAATCCGGATCTTCCCGCATTTGAAGAATTCGATGATTTCCTTTCTGCGATCAAAGGCGCACTGAAGGCATAAGATCCGAATCTATATTTCTTCGATATAAAAAACGGCTGCCATTTCTGACAGCCGTTTTGCATTTGCTTTGTTCGTTAAGACAATTTCTGTTTTGAATCAGAAGAGCTCTACAGCACCGGTGTTGGAACCGTTTACTACGTAGTAAGCCTTGCCCTCTTCAGCCTTAACATAGATATCCAGAGTCTTGATTTTCTCGGAAACAGCCTGGTTAACCTTCTTTACGATATCGTTATAGGAGATCTCCGCACCAGCCAGAGTCTGTACCATAAATGTCTTCGGAGCAACGATAGCGGCAGCCTTCTTAGCCGGAGCTTTCTTAGCGGCAGCCTTCTTTGCCGGAGCCTTCTTAGCCGGAGCCTTCTTCTCGTCAGCCTTCTTTGCTTCTACTTTCTTAGCAGCCGGAGCAGCCTTCTTCGCAGCAGCTTTCTTTGCCGGAGCTTTCTTAGCAGCGGCCTTCTTAGCCGGAGCCTTCTTTGCTTCTGTCTTCTTTGCTTCAGCCTTCGGAGCCTCTACCTTCTTAGCTTCAGCCTTCGGAGCTTCAACCTTCTTCTCAGCTACGACCGGTGTTGCCGCAACTACTTCTTTTGCTACTTCCTTGTTTGCAACTTCGTTAATCATTTCGAGTATCCTCCATAGATATAACTTCACAATAATTTACGCAACCAATTATTCATTGGTTCCCAACGCACCGCCATTATAGCATATTAAATTTTTTTGTTCTATGTACAATGTGTATAGAATTATGCGGTGCTTTCGCCGCTTTTGTGAAGTAATTTGAACGATAGTTAGCAAGTGTTAACCGCGGATCACCCGTTCCAGTTCCGAGGAAGTAAGAAGCGTACATTTCGGATCATGTACTTTCTTCATGCTGTAGATATAAACGACACTCCAGAAATATTCTGCAGTCTTCACCACGTCACCTTTGGCAAAAGCACCGTCTTTCTGGCCCTCTTTGATCACACTTTTCATCAGATCGAAAAACGGATTTTCTTCTTTTGAAAAACCGGATTTCATAAACGGATCCAATGCAAGATACAGGTAGGAAGCATAGAGTTTTTCTTCCGAAAGATTCTTCAGGATCATGTCGGAAATATAGCGGAGTTTTCTGATGGCCGGCACATTCATTTTCTCGATCTCCAGAAGAGATTCGGAGAGGATCTTTCCCCGGGCAAACAAAACCACATCCTGATACAGATCTTCCTTACTGTCGTAGTAAACATAGATCGCACCTTGTGAGATTCCGATTCCTTTTGTCAGCTCGCCGATGGTCGTTCCCTTCACTCCGTTTTTGGCAAAAAACGCAACGGATTTCTGAAGGATATTATTCTTGGCTTGTTCACGAATCAGTGCATTCTGTTCTCTCGATCTCGGCATATCCTTTTCTCCTCTTTCCGGCTCCTGAATCAGGTGCCTGTGCTTCCCTTACATTCACTTATAAAAGGTTGAGTGAATGATTGTTCATGTTTAGGGTAGCATGAGAAAACAGATGCCGCAATATTTCCCGGCAAAATGAAATCTCTTTGTTACACACCGGAATAAAAAAAGCGGAGCCTTATCAAAAAAGACTCCGCTGATTCATTCCACTATTTGACTTCTACTTCGCTATTTCACTTCAAATCCGTACATGATCCGGCTGGCGGCAGGAAGTCCGACAGTCCCGATCTTTCCTTTCTGAAGAAGATCGAACATGCTCGGATACGTCTTTCCTCCAAAACGGATACAGGTCTTTCCGTCAGATGTGACCGCTTCGATCTCATACTGTCTCTGCTTATACCAGAAAGTCACGGAAGCCGGCTTTCGGAAAAGGTATATCAGGTCGAAAAGATCCATGTCTTTCTCATCAAAATCAACCATGGAATAAAGTTCGAACACCACATCTTCCATCATCTTCAGATCGCCGAAAAAGGAGTGGTAATTTACGATTGATTTCTGAAAGTGCTTCGCCCGTAAAAGAAGGTCGATGGCTTCCTCCCTTCTTCCCTGTTCTTTCCGGATCCTGGCAAGCCGCAAACTTACCGAGGCCACCGGATCTCCGAGATAATCACTGTCTTTCACTTTTTCGTAAACTCCTTCCACGATCTCGATATTCTTCTTTTCGTCTTTGGGGACGTAGTATCCGTTCTTATACATATCCGCGATCTTATAGGCCGCCACCAGGCTTCCTCTTTCCATGGCAAAGGAGAAACATTCAAAGGCTTTCTTATAGTCCACCGTTCCTGCCCTTCCGTAGTACCAGATATATCCCAGACACTCATAGGCCGGCACATAATTCATCTCGGCGGCCATCTCGTAATAACGCAGCGCCATATCAAAACGGGACTGCTGATAGAAATAGCTGCCGTATCCGGTGATGAATTCCGGAAGTTTCTCACTTTCGATAATGTAGTCCATCGCTTCACAGAACTGAAATCTGTCCTCTTTTGTGGGACAGGGAATGTCATAGAAATCATATACGATCTTCTTAGCTGTCCTGGCATTCATAGTCATCCCCTCCTCGCATCAATGCCGTCACTTCTGTCGATTCTAAAATGTCATCTGTTCTGTCATGATTTCTTCCACGGCGCGAAGTGAGGAAAACGCTGCTCCGATCCCGAAAACACGCCGTTTCAAGTACTGTTGTCTCCAGTATATCGAGGCGGAGTGTCCATTATTGGGACAGTATGCAAATGCTTCCGAATGAATTACTTTTCTTCTTATGAAAATGCACTGCGGTCACGCTTCATCGAGAAAAAACTCCCAAGTGGTCTTGTCGGCCACTTGGGAGAAACCATATCACAGTTTTTCTCTCAGTTCGCAATAGGCATCAATGATGTCATATTCTTTCTGCACCGGTTCTCTTTTTTCTGTCACCCGGAAATTCCCGATTATGTTTCCGAGCACATGGATCATGCCCTGGGTATAAGGTCTTTCCTCTTTCCGGAAATGGATCTTTTTTTCCATCGCCTCAAGACGTCCGTAGCATATATCTCCTCGTCTGTTTTTGTAGATACTGTTGAACTCATGTGTCCCTCCTATAATCAGCGAGGAAGTGATATTCTGCTCCTCACTTCCATCGTTCAGAATCATCCGCATCAGAAGGATCTGCTTTTTCATTTCGTTTTGAACAGAGACGGCAGAGATCGTCATCGTTTCCATGTCCAGCCGGCATAAATAGCCCTGTTCATTCAGTCCCGAATCTCCGGTTGGGATCTTCAATGTCAAAAGAAGGATCTCCGAAGGAACGATCAGGATCGCATCGATGTTACTAGTGATTCCCTGATAGGATAAAGTCTGGTCAAAAAGAACTTTTCCCTTTTCCTCTTCGGCATATCTTTTCAGTGCCTTACGGAATCTCTTCCAGTCTGAGATCTCCTGTTCCGTCCGATCCATATCCTTTCTCCACAGACGGACCTGCCGTGAGAATTCTTTGACGTAGTACTTTTTCTCGTATGCATTTCCGTGCATTTCTTTCAATTCTTTCCGGCAATCTTCGAGGGTATGAGAGTCGGCCTCTTTTTTCCCGAAGAAGTCGCAGAGGATCTCCTCTTCAATCATCTTCAGGTTCTTGTAATGTTCCTTTAGAGAATACACTGCCTTCAGTTTTCCCATCATCTGTGCCTGGAGTTCTTCAGTTGTAATGTTTTGCATGTTATTTTTCCTCCTTCATGCTTTTTCTATTACGTGCGCAGATTTTCGTGCGAAAAAAGTTCGTGCAAAAGAGCGGGCAAAAAAAGCGGGCCGCCGAAAACCCGGCTTCCCGCTTCTTCCTTTTTTCTTTCTATCTTCGTTTTCAGTTTTTCGTGCTTTCAAACGGAAAGCGACCTTATCGCTTTTCACGATCCGGTAAAGTCATATTTTCTCACGCCCAGCATCCAGAACTTGTAGCTTAAGTAAAAGAACAGGACACCGAGTGCCGGTGCGCACCATGTAAGCATCGGTACATCTCCCGCCTCCAGGATCGAAAGACTCGGATAGTAAGCAACAAAGGCAATCGGGATCACGAAGGTAAAGAGGATCCGGAAAATGCCGCTGAAGATACTGGCCGGATATTTCGCGAAGTCTTTAAAGCGGAACATGATGACCATGACATATCCGGAGCCCTGGATCCAGAAGCAAGTCGCCGCCGCGGCATTCATGATGGCGATCATGAACAGCGACGCGGTCAGGAGGAAGACGACCAGCTTAAGGATAGCAAGAGCCGTGACGGGGATGCCGATGTGGCTCCATGCGTACACCAGTGTCCCGATACCAAAGGCCAGCTGTCCTAGACCCTTGACATCAAACACTTCGGAAATAAAGTAGAAAAACACATTTATGGGGCGGAAACAGTACTTGATAAAATCGCCGCTCTGCACCATGAAACGCAGGTTCCAGTTGTTGTCGAAAAAGCACTGCACCGGGGTCAGGGCGATCAGTGAAAAACCGTACAGGAACAGCATATGATGATAGTCCCAGCCGTTGATGGTCGGAAAGTTATGAAACAGGATCAGAAAGGTGATGAAGCCGGCCACATTGGTCATGATCATGCCGAAGGTGGAGATCACGAAATCGGCCCGGTAGCTCATCTTGCTCTTGAGATCCTGCACCAGGATCTTCCGGTAGATCCGGCTGTAAAAACCGAAGCCTCTTTTCGGCTTGCGGATATTTTTTTCAATCGCATTCTCGTTCATCTTTTTCTCTCTTTCTTATAGCTCATGCAAAAGCACTTTCCCTTATGGGATATGCCAAGCCACTATTTACCTTACAGCTCATGCAAAGTCACTTGCGGATCAGCCGCCGTTGACCGTGATCTTTTTGACCGAGTGGTTCCAGAACATCGTGCTTGCGCAGGTCAGTATCAGTACCCAGGCCAGCTGAAGACCGAACAAAGGCAGAAGTCCGGATAACGTATCCGAGTTATTCTTCTCCAGAAGGATCGTAAGCGGAATGTCGTATACTGCCCGGAACGGCAGGAACTCCACGACTTTCCGGAATGCTTCCGGGAAGAATGCCAGCGGGATCGAGGCACCGGAAAGAAGCAGCACGATGGTTTCTTTCACGATGTTGATGCCCCAGGTGGATTCGGTGTAAAGGCAGACCGTGGCCACCAGCATTTCCATATTGAAATTGACCAGCAGCGCCAGGACCGTGGCGATGGCAAAATACAGAAGGTTGAGTCCCATGGGGATCGCACCATGGGTGACGATCATGACCACGATGAATGTGGGAATGAAGGTAAGTGTAAACAGCACCACATGAGATCCGCTGTAGCTCCAGAACGTGTACCGCTTAAAGCTCATGGGCTTTAAAAGGTCGAGGATGATCTTTCCGGACTGGATGGCCCGGCTCATATCCCAGACCACAAACATTTCCAGAAAATTGAAAAGCGCCGTGGCCAGGATCAGGTAGATCATGGTGTCGTTAAACGTCATGCCGTTGACCACATCGACTCCGGATGAGGCATAGATGGCTTTCCACAGGAAATACACCAGTACCAGATAGATGAGATTGGCAAATAATGTGACGGCGGTGCCGAGACGGTAGTGGAGCGATTCCATAATGCCCGCCCGGGTCAATGCCAGAAGTTTTTTCGGGTTCATTTTCCGTCTCCTTTCTCAGTTCGCTTCCGGGGCCGGTGCATTTTCCGAAGAAGGCTCGGCCTCCTCGCCGGCATAGATCTTCTTGATGACCTCCTCGGTAGAGATCTCCTGAAGCTGAATGTCTTTGATCTTCTGCTCTTTCTGCTTTTTCAGGATCACATCCATGACATCTTCTTTCGTCTCATCGATGACCCGTTCTTCCCAGGTATCGTCCGAAAGGCGCATGCGCAGCGTCCGGTACGAACCGAAGTAGGTCTTTAAGTGATCGATATCGTTGTCATAGATCTTCTGTCCTTTATCGATGATCACGATCCGGCGGCACAGGGCATCCACGTCGCCCATGTCGTGGGTGGTCAGGATAACGGTGGTTCCCTTCTCCTGATTGAGGCCCCGGATCAGATCACGGATCTTCGCTTTCATCGCCACATCCAGACCGATGGTGGGCTCGTCGAGGAAGACGATATCCGGGTTGTGGAGAAAGGCCGCCAGAATGTCGCTTAATGTACGCTGTCCCAGGGACATCTGCCGCACGGGCTTATGCAGGATCGGCTCAATGTCCACCAGGGAGCGGTACAGCTCGATCATGCTTTCGTATTCTTTCTTCGGCACCATGTAGATGTCCCGAAGGAGCTTAAAGGACTCGATGAGCGGCAGCGACCACCACAGCTGGCTTCTTTGTCCGAAGACAACGCCGATGTGCTCGGAGTTGGCGGTTCTGTCCTTATAGGGCACGCGGCCGTTGACGATGATCTCTCCGGAGGTGGGTTCAAGGACACCGGTCATCATCTTGATGGTGGTGGATTTGCCGGCACCGTTCGGTCCCAGGTATCCGATGATCTCGCCCTTTCCGATCTCGAGAGAAACATCTTTTACCGCGGAAATGGTCTGGTAGTCACGGGAGAACAAGTCGCGGATACTTCCCTTGAGGCCTTCGTGGCGCTTTAAGACTTTGAAATCCTTACAGATATTCTTCATAGTGATTGCGTTTTCCATGTGTTTCCCTTTCGTTTTTTCACGAGTGCGGATTCATTTTTTTGAATCCCCGTGAAATGCACTTGTCTTTTCTAGTGATTGCAAGTATATTGTAAGAGAAAGTGCATTTATAGCCGATATAAGCGAACTTTTTCTAACAATCTTCTACGATGTTGGAAGATTGTTAGAATTCTTTGGAACATTCAACACAGATTACACTACCGGTATAAAGGTACAATGAGAGCGTCCTGGTACGCATCCTGAAATGTATCCTGATAAGCATGCGGATACGAATAGCGATAAGAATGAGGTAGAAAATGAACCGCGACATTATGGGTCTGATCGTAAAACGAGAAGATGGTTCGGAGATCGTAAACTATGACGATCCCCAGTTCCCTTCTTACATATTTGAAGGCTGGGTCAAGCCGAAGGTCACCTGGGAGCGGGTGCCGCATTTTCACGAGGACGTGGAGATCTGCACGGTAACGCAAGGAAAGATGGCCTATTCCGTCAACGGAAAGACCATTATGCTTCATGAAGGCGATACCATCTTCGTCAATTCCAACCAGATCCATTACAGCATGGC
>CADBGD010000063.1:7857-21294 GCA_902794115.1 Oscillospiraceae bacterium | reverse complement strand
GACGGAGGCCGGCTATGTCGGTGAGGATGTCGAGAATATCCTTCTGAAACTTCTTCAGGCGGCCGATTACGATGTGGAAGCTGCCCAGCGCGGTATCATCTATATCGATGAGATCGATAAGATCACGAAGAAGTCCGAAAATCCGTCTATTACCCGTGATGTCAGCGGTGAAGGCGTACAGCAGGCTCTTCTGAAGATCCTGGAAAGCACGGTTGCCAATGTACCTCCGCAAGGCGGCAGAAAGCACCCGCATCAGGAGTTTATCCAGATCGATACCACCAATATCCTTTTCATCTGCGGCGGTGCTTTTGACGGACTCGAAAAGATCATCGAGCAGCGTGTCGGTAAGAAGAATTTCGGTTTTGGTGCCGAGATCGTTTCCAAGCAGGAAAAGCAGGCCGGGGAGTGGCTGTCTCAGCTGGTTCCGCAGGACCTGATGAAGTTCGGTCTCATTCCGGAGTTTATCGGACGTGTGCCGATCAACGTTACCCTGGACGGACTGGATGAGGATGCATTGATCCGTATCCTCCGTGAGCCGAAGAATGCGCTTCTTAAGCAGTACTGGAAGATGCTGAAGATGGATGGCGTGGAACTGGAGTTCGACGATGAGGCCGTGGTGGAGATCGCCAAGAAGGCCATCGAGAGAAAGACCGGCGCCAGAGGTCTTCGTGCGATCCTGGAAGAGCTGATGCTGGACATCATGTACGATGTGCCGTCCCAGCAGGATGCGGTGAAGTGCATCGTCCATAAGGAATGCATCACCGACGGCAAGACACCTGAACTGATCAAGGGCGCGAAACCGAAGAAGTCCAGAAGCCGCAGTGAGAAGACCGAAGAAAAGGGCGCGTAATGAGGTTCTAAGTCATGGCGAAGAAACTGAAAAAACTGATCCTTGAGGCAGAAGCGTTTCTGAAAGAATTTGATGAGGTGACCGCCAAAGGCGGCACCGTAGATAAAAGCAGGCTTTCCGGCCTGCTTTCCTATATGCACAGATGGCTCCTGTATTTCCAGCATGAGAGGCTGATCCACCTGATCGTAACAGTGTTATTTGCTATCTGTGATTTTATCGCTTTCGGTCTGTTTGTAATGACGGAGAAGTGGAATCTTTTGCCGCTTCTTCTTTTAGTGACTGCCCTTCTGGTACCGTATATTTTCCATTACTTTTATCTGGAAAACGGCGTGCAGAGGCTCTATACTTTAATTGATGAGATGGAGAAACGAAAGGAGCGGTGAATATGGCAAAGTACTACATCTGTCTGGACATTGGCGGAACCAAAGTATTAGGTGCGATCTTTAACAGCCAGCGCGAGATCGTCTATCGGATCAAGAAGAAGACGAAGAGTGGCGGCGACAATACCGAGAATATCGAAAATACCATTATCTCTCTTGTTGAGCAGCTGATGGAAGAATTCAAGATCACGGCCAAGGATGTGGTGGCCATCGGAGCCGGCGCTCCGGGTGTCATCAACATCGAAAAGGGCATCGTTCTTTTCTCGCCGAATCTTCCCTGGAGAAATTACGAGATCAAGAAGCATATCGAAAAGAAATTCAAAGTGCCTTTCTTTATCGGAAATGACGTCAACGTCGGCGTCTACGGCGAATGGAAATACGGCGCGGCCAAGGGCCTTACCCAGGTGGTGGGTCTCTTTGTCGGTACAGGTATGGGTGCCGGTCTGATCATTGACGGAAAGCTCTTTACCGGACATCTGGATAAGGGTGCCGAGTGCGGACACATGGTCTTAGATCCGGAAGGCCCGAAATGCAACTGTGGCCAGAGAGGCTGTCTGGAAGCTTTTTCCAGTAAGCAGGGAATCTCGGATTATATCCGTACCCAGGCCCAAAGAGGAAGAAGCACATCCATGGCTAAAGCAGTAGAGAAGGGTGTCTTTAAGAGTAAAGCACTGAAAGCGGCTTACGATGAAGGCGATGCGGTAGCTGTGGAAGCGGTGGACCGTGCCTGCCATTATCTGGCCATCGGATGCGGAAACCTGATCAACACCTTCAGCCCCGAGATGATCGTTCTGGGTGGCGGTGTGATGGAATCCATGGGAAATGTTTTCCTGGAAAAAGTACTGAAGGATGTGGACCGTTACTGCATGCCTTCGATCCGGGATACAGTTTCTATTAAGGTAGCGGCACTGGGAGACGATTCGATCCTTTATGGATCACTTGCCATGATCGATGACATGATGAAGAAGATTTAATCTTTCTTCTCGCTATAGCGAACCGATTCATACAGGGAGGTCAGTTCAGAAATGGACGGATCTCCCTGTCGTTTCAGGGCGGATTCGATCTGCTTCGGCGTATAGGAAGGATCGACTTTGGTGCCGGAGTGGATCGCTTTCTGGACAGTCTTATAGTACTTTTTCCTTATCTCCCGCTCATAGCCGGAACCGAAATCTTTCTTGGCAAAACGGGATTTCTTATCCTGCGGGACCTCCTCAATAATGTCGACTACGGCATCGTCAGCACCTTTGACCTTCTCTACTGATTCTTCAATATGGAAGAGCTTCAGGAATCTTCTAAAGGCCTTATATACGGCTACCAGGAACATGATGATGACGAATACGACAAACATAACGATGAGGATCTGTACAAACAGAGGTTCTCCGCCGTCACCCGGATCCGGAAGCTGCATATTGTCTTCCTGGGTCGGAGTATCGGTAGGTCCGCCGATACTTCCTTCGTCATTAGGAAGGAATTTGGCCAGGAAACGGCCGATCATGACAACGAGGGAACGAAGTCCGGAAAGGATCGTGCTGACCGGAATGGTGTTCAATACCAGAAGCGTCAGCAAAATTCCGCCAAAGATAAAGACAATGGTCAGGTGGTTCTGGCGAGTGACCTGTTTGACGGGCTGGGTACTGGAGTGGGTATTGTGGTGATATTTGGTATCAAACGTATAAAGCTGTCTGGCAACAAGATAGACACAAACGATCAAAATTGCATTCAGGAGAATAAAGTGCCGGGTCGAGCCGGTGTCGGAAAGGGAATGGACAAGGGTGACAAAGGTGTTCCCGGCAGATGACCAGCCTTCTGTCTTCGTTCCCATATCGACAATGGAAGCGATGATAAAAAGTACCAGATGCAGGGCCAGGGATGCAATAAATACATCGTGAGTAACGGAAACAGAGGATTTCTGGAACCGGCGGAGCATGGAATAAACGAGATTCGCCGTAGCCATTACGCCCAGGAAAATGAGACCCGCTTGGATGTCTTTTTTCCCTTGCCATGTAAGAAGGAAAGACATGCCCCAAAGATATAGGGCCATCGCCCCCACATGAAGCAGGAACATGGGTACCAGCTTGATGCGGATACGGCGGATGAGAACGAAGACCTCTGTCAGAATAATGACCGAAAACAGGTGCAGATATCCCAGATCGATGATCTGCACATAAAGAAGGCCCATGCACGCGATCGTCAGGATCGTAAACGCGAAGATCAGGGAAGCGAAAAGGTCGATATTCAGTTGGTTCGTCGAAAAACGGCTTTTTTTCTCAGTCACGGCCTAACGTCTCCCATCTGTAGTATTGGTTTCTCAGTTCGCTCTCCATGTCGACCTTCGGCGAGAGTCGGTAGCAGGGCATTACCCAGAGAAGGGAAGGCCGCAGAGACTGAATGTCAATCAGGCTTCCACGGAAAGAGGCATCATATCTGGGTGAGATGATGACGGTAAAGTCGTCGGAACGGCTATGTCCGATATGGGCTTCCAGAATATCCGCAAAGGGCAGGACCTCTTTACTTAGGTCGATACGTGAAAGTTTTTCTCCCCGCTGCGGCATATCGGCCACATTGGAAGAGGTCTCCATGGAAACCGGAAGACCGGTCAGGATATCTCTTCCGTTGGTGTGAAGCGAACAGGGGATCCCGGCTTCACAAAGCTGCTGCATGTAGGAATAAGCAAGGCTTATGGATTTTTCCAGAAGCGAATCGGAATGCTTCTGGTTATAAAACTCCAGATTCATAAGAATGGTCACCTGCCGCATGGAGGTGGAGGCATTCTGGTTGACCATAAAATCTCCCGAACGGGCGGTGGCGGTCCAGTTAATGGCTTTCATCGGATCCCAGGGCTGGTATTCGCGGATACCGGCAAAAGCGAAGGGGTCGGTAAGAAGAGTACGGCGCTGCTGGACATCACTGAAGGTAATGGACATCAGGGAGCGGAGTTCTTCCACATCGACCACTTCCGGCAGAATCGTAATGTTCGAAGAATTGTCGAATTCCTTAGTCAGCTTTTCCATAAGAAGAATATCGGAAGTGGTGATATTCACGCGGACGAAGGAATAATAGCCACGCTTAATGCACTGGGCCTTGATCCGTCGTGTGTGACGGGAAAAAGCCTTCATGGTGAGCATGTCCTCACGATAAAGAAGGTCGGACATGGTGGTGTTGGTCATATCCAGGAATTTCAGGGAGACCGGGGATTCAAATTTGAGAAGCAGGAAAGGAAGCGGCATGCGCTTATTATTCTGGGCAGTCTCAATGACCTCGATGATCTCGCCGTACTGGGCCAGATCCGTCGAAAAATGCACATCCAAACTCAGATCATCCAGCGCATGCTTGCGGTAGATGAACAGTTCGGCAGCGGCCAGTATGGCCAGCAGGATCAGAAAGATCAGAAGTGTCATTTACGGTCAAAATCCTCCGTCGGGCAGGGAACCGAGCCCAGGATGCTGGTCATGACAGAAGAAGCATACTCGTGCTGGCTCATGAAGGTGCCATTGGCATTGCGGGAAGAAACACCGGATGACTGCATGGAAAGACGATGGGCCAGTACCGGCACCGCCAGTTCCTTAAAATCTTCCGGAATGCAGTGGTTACGGCCACGAAGAAGGGCCAGTGCTTTTGCCGCGGCAACAAAGGCCAGAAGGGCACGGGGGCTGGCGCCGACGCGGATCTCCGATGCATGGCGGGTCGCCTCGACGATCGATGCCGCATAGTCATAAAGAAGATCGGAAACGAAGATCTTTCTGGCTTCTTCCTGCATAGCGAAAAGCTCGGAAGGATCCGCCACAGACTGAAGCGTGGTAAGCGGGTCTTCCGTCGCGTAGCGCTTTAAGATGGCGAT
Source organism: Oscillospiraceae bacterium (assembly GCA_902794115.1). Taxonomy (GTDB): domain Bacteria; phylum Bacillota; class Clostridia; order Saccharofermentanales; family Saccharofermentanaceae; genus Scatonaster. The sequence continues at coordinate 16,226 of CADBGD010000063.1, read as the reverse complement.
GCTCTCTTCGTGGGACGGATAATCCATGGACAGCATCATGAGGAAACGGTCCAGCTGGGCTTCCGGAAGAGGGAAGGTGCCCTGGGACTCGATCGGGTTCTGGGTGGCAATGACCAGAAACGGAGGAGGAAGGATATGGGTCTCGCCGTCAACGGTGACCTGCTTTTCTTCCATGCACTCCAGAAGGCTGGACTGGGTCCTGGCGGTGGCACGGTTGATCTCGTCTGCCAGAAGAATATTGGTGAAAAGCGGACCCGGACGGAAAACGAACTTGTCCGCGCTTCTGTCAAAGTAATGGATACCGGTCAGGTCCGAAGGCAGAAGGTCGATCGTGAACTGGACTCTTTTAAACTCCAGATTCAGTGACTGGGCCAGAGCTCGGGCGGTCTTTGTTTTTCCTGTTCCCGGAACATCTTCCAGAAGAACATGTCCGCCGGTCAGAAGGGCGACCATAAGAAGCTCGATCTGCTTGTCCTTTCCGACGATGACCTTTCCAACGTTGTCAATAATACGGGAAATCACCTGATTCTTGCCTGCTCCAGCTGTGTTGTCCATAAAAACCTCCGAAAAGCGACCAATATATTGTTGTTTTCTTATTATACAGCACATTTGGCTGTTTTGTCAGTTGACACTTTTTGACGTGAAAACTATTATAATAAGACCGATATTATGGACTAGTTGTGTGGAAATGTCGGTATGAAACGTTTTAGGAGGGATCAAAATGACAGATCAGCTGCGTCAGATCGGTGAACGTATAGCTGCACTTCGCGAGATCGAAGAGATCGATGTGAAGACAATGGCGGCCAGATGCGAAATGACCGAAGAAGATTACATTCTTTACGAAGAAGGAAAGAAAGATTTTTCCGTCTCTTTTCTTAATAATGTGGCGGTGATCCTGGGCGTCGATATGGTCGATCTTATGGTCGGTGACTCACCGAAACTTTCTATGGCGTGTGTCGTCCGCAAGGGCGAGGGATTTGAAATTGACCGCCGTGCGGCATACAACTATAAACATTTAGCATTCACATTTAGAAAAAAGATCGCGGAGCCGTTCTATGTAACGGTTGAACCGAATGATATTGAGAAGCCGACCCAGCATGCACATGAGGGTCAGGAATTCGACTACGTACTCGAGGGTTCGATGACTTTCTTTATCGGCGATATCGTCTATGAACTGAACGAAGGCGACAGTGTGTACTTCAATTCCGATTTACCGCATGCTATGAAGGCAACAAACGGGAAGCCTTGTAAATTCCTGGCGATCGTAATGAAAGGGGATATTTGATCCGTGCCAATTTATGAAAAATTTGTGGGCCGCAACAGAGACGATTTTGTGACCCTCGATGATCTGCAGAAAAACTATAAAGTTACTTATCCGGAAAACTTCAATTTCGCCTATGACGTTATGGACGAGATCGCGGCCAAAAAGCCGAATGATCTGGCGATCTTGTGGGTCAGTAAGAATAATGAAGAGAAGCGTTTTACTTTCGGTGATGTGAAGAAGTATTCCAACATGACCGCGAATTTCTTTAAGAGCCAGGGCATCAAAAAGGGCGACCGCGTTCTTCTGGTACTTAAGAGAGGATATCAGTTCTGGTTCTCGGTACTGGCCCTTCATAAGATCGGCGCCGTTACCGTTATGGCAACCAACCAGCTGATGGCAAAAGACTATGTCTATCGTGTCAACAGCGCCCATATCAAGATGGCGGTCATCACCGGTGATGACGACTGCACAGAGCGTTTCGATGAGGATCAGGATCAGTACGATCACGAGGTCATCCGCTGCGTTACCTGGGGTAAGAAGAAGGAAGGCTGGATCGACTTCGATGCAGAAGTTGCGAAGATGAGTGACGAGTGGACCCGTCCGACCGGCGCCGATGAAATTATGGCGACCGATCCGATGTTGATGTGCTTTAGTTCCGGTACGACAGGTTATCCGAAGATGGTTCTTCACGACCATACATTGCCGCTGGGTCACCTTTTCACAGGTGTTTTCTGGCACCGTGTTGAAGAAGGAAAACTTCACTTCACCATCTCCGATACCGGCTGGATGAAGTGCATGTGGGGTAAGTTCTACGGCCAGTGGTTCGGCGAAGCTGCCCTCTTCATCTACGATTTTGATAAATTCCATGGCGCGGACATCCTGCAGAAGATCTGTGATTATAAGATCACCACTTTCTGTGCACCGCCGACCATGTACCGTTTCATGATCAAGGAAAGCTTCGAAGGCTACGATTTTTCACACCTCAAGCATTGCTGCACCGCAGGTGAAGCTCTGAACCCGGAGGTCTACAATCAGTGGCTGAAGAATACCGGCTGCAAGATCTACGAAGGATTCGGCCAGTCCGAGACGTCCGTTGTCTGCGGCACCTACTTCCCGTGGGTTCTGCCGAGAACCGGTTCTATGGGATATCCGGTACCGGGTTTCCACGTTGCTGTTGTGGATCCGGACGGAAATGAATGCCCCACCGGTGTGACCGGCGAGATCTGCATCAGAACTTCCGAAGAGTACGGCGGACGTCCGGTAGGACTTCTCCTGCGCTATGAGGAAAATCCGGAAGCAATGGCCAAGTCCTGGCATGACGGCCTTTATCACACAGGTGATACAGCCTATCGTGACGAGCTTGGATTCCTGTGGTACGTCGGCCGTGTGGATGACGTTATCAAGTCTTCCGGTTACCGTATCGGACCTTTCGAAGTTGAAAGCGCCCTGATGGAGCACCCGGCAGTTCTCGAGTGCGCGGTTACCGGTGTACCGGATCCGGTCAGAGGTTTTGCCGTTAAGGCGACTATCGTTCTGGCTAAGGGATACGAGCCTTCTGAAGAACTGACAAAGACACTTCAGAATCACGTAAAGAAGACAACGGCACCGTATAAGTATCCGCGTGTCGTCGAGTACGTCGATGAACTTCCGAAGACTACATCCGGCAAGATCAAGCGTGCCGATATCAGAAAGAAAGATAGCGAAAAGCTGGAGGCGAAATAATGGGACGTACAGACAATATCAGTAAGGCTTTTGACCCGAAAGAGGCCGAAAGCAGACTTTATTCCGAATGGATGAATAAAGGCTATTTCAAACCTTCGGGCGATACAACGAAAGATTCTTTCTGTATCGTCATGCCGCCGCCGAATATCACGGGACAGCTCCACATGGGACATGCCCTGGACAATACCCTTCAGGATATCCTTGTCCGTTATAAGAGAATGAAGGGCTTTGATACTCTCTGGGTTCCGGGTACAGACCATGCATCGATCGCAACGGAAGCAAGAATCGTAGCGACGATGAAAGAAGAAGGCCTGACTAAGGATGATCTGGGAAGAGACAAGTTCCTGGAGCGTGCCTGGGAGTGGAAGAAGCAGTACGGCGGCCGTATCGTTGAACAGCTTAAGAAGATCGGTTCTTCCTGTGACTGGTCCCATGAGCGTTTCACCATGGACGAAGGCTGCTCTGAAGCAGTAAAAGAAGTATTCATTAAGTACTATAACGAAGGCCTGATCTATCGTGGCGAACGCATCATCAACTGGTGCCCGAAATGCCTGACTTCGATCTCCAATGCCGAAGTTGAATACGAAGACCAGCAGGGTTCTTTCTGGCATCTTCGTTATCCTTTCGAAGATGGTTCCGGATATCTGGAACTGGCCACCACCCGTCCGGAGACACTGCTGGGCGATACCGCGGTTGCTGTTAACCCGAAAGATGAGCGTTATAAAGATGTGATCGGCAAGATGCTGGTTCTCCCGCTGGTCGGAAGAAAGATCCCTGTCGTTGCCGACAGCTATGTTGATATCGAGTTCGGTACCGGTGTAGTTAAGATCACACCTGCCCACGACCCGAATGACTTTGAAGTCGGACTTCGTCATAACCTTGAGGTGATCACTGTCCTTACCGAGGATGCCAAGATCACGGACGACTATCCGAAGTATGCCGGCATGGACCGTTATGAGGCAAGAAAAGAGATCGTCAAGGATCTGGAAGAAGGCGGATTCCTCATCAAGGTCGAGCCGCATGCCCATAATGTAGGTACCTGCTACCGCTGCGGCACCACCGTTGAGCCGAGAGTGTCTTTGCAGTGGTTCGTTAAGATGAAGACTCTGGCTGAGCCGGCCATCGAGGCAGTAAGATCCGGAAAGACAAAGTTCGTTCCGGAAAGATTTGATAAGAACTACTTCAACTGGATGGAGGATATCCGTGACTGGTGTATCTCCAGACAGCTCTGGTGGGGTCACCGCATCCCGGCATTCTACTGCGATGATTGCGGTGAGCTTGTCGTGACCAAGGAAGATTCCGCCGTATGTCCGAAGTGCGGTAAGCCGATGCGTCAGGATCCGGATACGCTGGATACCTGGTTCTCCTCGGCACTGTGGCCGTTCTCTACTCTGGGCTGGCCGAATGAGACTGCGGATCTGAAGCGTTATTATCCGACAAATACACTGGTTACCGGTTATGACATCATTACCTTCTGGGTATCCCGTATGATCGTTGCCGGCTGCGCCCACATGAAGCAGACACCTTTCGATACTGTTCTGATCCACGGTCTGGTCCGCGACTCTCAGGGCAGAAAGATGAGTAAGTCTCTGGGTAACGGTATCGATCCTCTCGAGATCATCGAGAAGTTCGGTGCGGATGCTCTGCGTTATGCTCTCGTTACCGGTAATGCGCCGGGTAATGACCAGCGTTTCCAGCAGGATAAGATCGAGGCCGGCAGAAACTTCGGCAACAAGATCTGGAATGCCATGAAGTTCGTCCTGATGAACTGCGAAGATGATCTGACATTTGATGATGTGGATCCCGGAAAGTTCACTCTGGAAGATAAGTGGATCCTGTCCCGCATGAACCAGGTCATCAAGGAAGTGACCGATAACTTCGATAACTACGAGTTCGGTGTGGCGCTTTCCAAGATCAACTCTTTCATCTGGGAAGAGTACTGCGACTGGTACATTGAGATCGCCAAGTCCCGTCTTTTCGATAAGGAGTGCGCGACAAGAAAAGAAGCGCAGTTCATCCTGAATGATGTTCTCGGCAGATCCATGCAGCTTCTGCATCCGTTCATGCCGTTCCTGAGTGAAGATGTCTACAGATATCTGGTACTTACCGATAAGAGTGATTCCATCATGATCTCCACCTGGCCGGAATACCGTGAGAACGAAGTATTCCCGAAGGAAGAGAAGCAGATGGAAGTCCTGATGGATGCGATCCGTTCCATCCGTAATGTCAGAACCGACATGGGCGTTGTTCCGTCCCGTAAGATCGGCATGATCCTCGTTACCTCTGATGACGAGACCGCAGGCATGTTCCTGGATGGAAAGGCTTTCCTTGAAAGACTTGCCAACGTTACGGAAGTAGAGACCAGAAAAGATAAGTCCGGCATCCCGAATACGGCTGTGGCCTGTGTCTGCTCCGCCGGTGAGATCTATATCCCGCTTGAGGACCTGATCGATATCGATAAGGAGCTGGAGCGTCTCGGCAAAGAGAAAGAGCGCCTCGAAGGGGAAATGAAGCGTGTTAACGGCAAGCTGGCAAACGAGGAATTCGTAAAGAAGGCTCCGGAGAAGGTCATTGCCGCCGAGCGTGAAAAGCAGGCGAAGTATAAGGAAATGTTAGATAACGTGCTGGCACGTATTGCAGCTTTGAAATAACCGAACAATAACAGGAGGGTGAAGCATGAGCGAGAATGAAGAGAAGATCATTGAGATCTCCCAGGAGGAACTGGACAAACTGCCAAAGGATACGGTGCACTGCTTTCCGGCATCCAAGTCGCAGATCTTAAAAAGAAGAATCATTACAGTACTGATCGCCGCAGTTGACGCAGGTCTTCTGGGCTATCTTCTGGTCGGAGATACAGCACCGACACCGCTTCTGTGGTGCGTATTCGTAGCCATCTTCCTGGTCTGCGCCATCGTTTTCATCCACACCTTTGTCATTGCCAAGTATCGTGTGGCGATGGACTATAAGAATAACGAAGTGGCACTGCGCTACATGTTCTCCAAGATCACGATTCCTTTCGATTCTTTCGATGCCAGAGACGGTGAAGGCGACAGAGTTGCCCAGCTTCTTAAGAACTCCACTCTTGGCGCCAACATGGAGCATGTGGATTACCTGATCCTGGACAATGTATATGAGGAAGTTTGCTACCAGACATCTTCCAAGGATCTGGCAACAAAGGAAGACTTTGATCTTCTTGTAAAAGAGGCAAAGGCTGTATCCGCTGTTTACAAGGCCAAGGAAAAGTATGACGCATTAAAGACCGATGAGGACGATGAAAAGACATCTTCGGATGATGTTGCTTCTCTCGTAAAGAGCGTCCTGAAGGAAGAAAAGACCGAGAAAGCGGAAGAAGCTGCCAAGGCGGCAGAAGAAGCCGAGAAGGCTGCTGCTGAAGAAGCTGCGGAAGCAGTGGAAAAGGTGGAAGAGGCAGTAGAAGAGAAAGTCGAAAAGAGCGAAGATTAAGATTGACGAAAACTTCATTCCACCTTAAAATTATCTGTGGTGCAAATATATGCATATATAATTAAATAACACAAAGGAGATATTCTTATGCCATTAGTTACTACTACTGAAATGTTTAAGAAGGCATATGACGGCGGTTATGCTGTTGGTGCTTTTAACGTAAACAACATGGAGATCGTTCAGGGTATCACCGAGGCTGCAGGCGAACTGAAGAGCCCGGTTATCCTCCAGGTTTCCAAGGGTGCCAGAGCTTATGCTAACCACACCTATCTCGTAAAGCTCGTTGAGGCTGCTGTTGCTGAAAATCCGGAGATCCCGATCGCTCTGCATCTGGACCATGGTGATTCCTTCGAGCTCTGCAAGTCCTGCATCGACGGTGGTTTTACTTCCGTAATGATCGACGCTTCCTCCAAGTCTTTCGAGGATAACATCGCTCTGACAAAGCAGGTTGTTGAGTACGCTCACGCTCACGGCGTAGTTGTTGAGGCTGAGCTGGGTACTCTGGCCGGTATCGAGGACGAAGTAGTAGTTGAGGCTGGTCATGAGTCTTATACACGTCCGGAAGAAGTTGAAGAGTTCGTAAGCAGAACAGGCTGCGACTCCCTGGCTATCGCTATCGGTACTTCCCACGGTGCTTACAAGTTCACTGCTGCACAGTGCACAAGAAATGAGGAAGGTATCCTCGTTCCGCCGCCGCTCCGTTTCGACGTTCTGGAAGAGTGCATGAAGAAGCTCCCGGGCTTCCCGATCGTACTGCATGGTTCTTCTTCCGTTCCGCAGGAGTTCGTAAAGATGGTTAACCAGTATGGCGGTAACATGCCGGATGCAGTTGGTATTCCGGAAGAGCAGCTCCGTAAGGCAGCTACCCTCGCAGTCTGCAAGATCAACATCGACTCCGATATCCGTCTGGCTATGACAGGTACCATCCGTAAGTACTTCGCTGAGCATCCGGATCACTTCGATCCTCGCCAGTATCTGAAGCCGGCCCGTCAGGCTGTTAAGGATATGGTTGCTCACAAGATCCAGTATGTTCTGGGTTCTAACGGCAAGGCCTGATTCTTTTTCGGAAGATCATTTTCAAAAACAATCAGAGGGACTGTCTCTTCGGAGACAGTCCTTTTTCTTACAAGGTAATTTCGGATACGTATCCGTTGAACTGCTCCCGACAATGTATGTTATAATTCTTTTAGTATGTTTTCTAAGAGTATAGGAGGCAATCCATAATGAGTTCAATGCCAAGCGGACCGAAGCGGAGTCTCAATGCACAGTTACGCGCACTTTCAAATACGGCGCTGTCTCTGCTTGCGGTCTTAATGATCCTGCTTTTGGCTTTTGTGGTAATGGTCAATGCCATTAACAAGAGAAAAAGCGACAAGAAGAGTGATACTACCACCACAACAACGATTGCGGAGCAGTCTTCGGATCCGTCCGCAGATGTTAGCGCAGATGTGACCGTTCCGGAGGATACCACTACGGAGGCGACAACGGAAGCGACCGTTCCGGAAGCCCATGCGACTTATCCGGCCGGCACCAAGCTGATCGCGCTGACTTTCGATGACGGTCCTTGCGAGAACACCTCGCAGGTGCTGGATACATTGGAAAAGCACGGCATCGTGGCAACTTTCTTCATGCTGGGACAGAATGTCAGCGGCGCAGATCCGGCGATCCTGCAGCGCATGTTGGACTTGAATTGTGAGATCGGAAACCACACCTGGAGCCATACGATCCTTTCCAAAGTGGATGCGGACCAGGCATACGAAGAATTGAGAAAGTGCGATGAGGCACTGATGCAGAAGATCGGCCAGAAGGCCACCGTTATCCGTCCGCCGCAAGGTGCCGGACTGACGAACACCGGACTGTTCAAGTATGCGCTGGAGAATAAGGAATACGTGATCAACTGGAACGACGCCAGCTGCCCGGC
>CADBGD010000063.1:0-7748 GCA_902794115.1 Oscillospiraceae bacterium | reverse complement strand
GCCAGCGAATATGACTGCGTACTGCTCCACGATTCCCATAAGTCCACGGCGGATTCTCTGGATGAGATGATCACGGGATTGAAGGAAAAAGGATATGTATTTGTGACCGTTTCCCAGCTTTTGGAAGCCACATCCGATAAGATCGGTATCGAGGACGCAAGGGCACAGGGATGGACAGAGGCGGTGGAAGCCTATCCGGGTGGTCCGGTATACGGTGTCCGCTACGAGTATTCCAGCAACAAGTACGTATTCGGAAAGAAGCCGGAGTCCTGACCGGAATCAGAAAAGAAGTAAACGAAAGGACGGTTTCCATTTGGAGACCGTCCTTTACTTTTTTATCAGATGTAGATCTTTATTGAAACAGACCAATCATGTGCTTTCCAGTTCCATGTATTCTTCGTACATGGCTTCCAACTCCTCGCCGATGGCCGCATATTCATCGTAATCCGAGGGTGGGGTGGAGGGACCGAAAGAAGATTCCAGTTCTTTTTGACGGGCTTCTTTTTCTGCGATCTGCGCCTCCAGAAAACGCATGCGCTCTTTGCGTTTTGCGATCTCTTTTCTTTCCTGGGCCCGGTTTACAACAGGGGAGGATTCTTTCTTCGGTTTCTCTTCCTTTGCCGCACGAGGAGCCCGGTCCGCATTCTTCTGCTCTAAATACGCCTTATACTCGCGGCGGTATTCATCGTAGCGGTCCAGAAGTTTTACCTTTTCTCCCAGGAAGCCTAAGATGCGGCTCTGGCATTTTTCGATAAAATAGCGGTCATGGCTGACAGCCAGGATCGCACCGTTATAGCCGGCGAGGGCGTCCTCCAAAACTTCTCTGGATTCGATATCCAGATGGTTAGTAGGCTCGTCCAGGAACAGAAGCTCCGGCTTTTCTTCCAGAAGGCAGCAAAGATACAGACGTGATCTTTCGCCGCCGGAAAGGACCGAGATCTTCTTATAGACATCAATATCCCGGAATCCGAAACGGGCCAGAAGGTTACGGGCGGAAGTCTCGCCCAATTCGCTTCGCTCCATCAGTTCTTCCAGAATGGTACGCTCTTCGGATTCGAAATCCACGAACTGGCCCATGTAGCCGATGCGGGATGAGCCGGAGATCAGCACATCGCCGTCAAACTCCGGGATCTTACCCAGAAGAAGAGAAAGCATAGTGGATTTGCCGCAGCCGTTGGGTCCCAGAAGGAACATCTTGTCCGAAGCCTTGATCTCAAAAGATACATGAGAGAAGAGGACTTTGCCGTCCGGGAATGTCTTTCCCAGGTCTCTGGCCTCCAGAAGTTTCTTATCCGGGTCTCCGGAACGCTCTTCCGGCATGAGCTTAAAGCTCATCTTCAGAGGTCCGCCGGAAAGCTTGGCCCGCTCGGCCTGAAGCTTTTCTGAAAGCTTGGCCACGACTTTCTCACGGGCGTGGTAGCCGGAAATGTTTCTATGGGAAAGCATGGTCTGGGTGACGCCTTCCTGACGGGTCAGCTCTTTTTCCAGGTTCGCCACGACCTGACGCTGGTCTTCCAGGAAACGCTGCTTCTGTTCTTTATAATCGGTATAGTTTCCGCGGTAGGCGGTGATATGGCCGTTTTCCAGTTCGAAGACCTTGGTGACGGTCTGATCGATGAAGTATCGGTCATGGGAGATCAGAAGCACTGCGCCGCCGTAGGAACGGATGAAAGATTCCAGCCATTCCATGGCATCGGTGTCGAGATGGTTCGTCGGCTCGTCCAAAAGAAGAATATCCGGACGGGAAACGATCAGCCGTGCCAGACAGATGCGCATTTTCTCGCCACCGGAAAAACTGTTGACGTCCCGTGTCCAGTCGATGTTGGAAAGTCCCAGGCCTGCCAGGGCTGCCTTCATGCGGGGCTCGTAATCGTAACCGCCGAGCGCCTCGAAACGGGAAGTGAGCTGCTCGTATGTACGGAGAAGAGACTGGGACTGGGAACTGTCGGCGTGGGCCAGACGGTATTCCGCCTCACGCATCCGGTCTTCGATCTTCTGCAGTTCCTCGCTGATGAGAAGACTTCCGCCCATGTCCAGTTCTTCCATATTCTGGGTCAGATACCCGGCAATGGAAGTACCGTGATGCAGGACTTCACCTTCGTCCGGTGAGACCTTGCCCTGGATCATTTTGAACAGCGTGGATTTGCCCGTGCCGTTATTTCCAATCAAGGCGATCTTGTCGCCCCGCTCGACAGAAAACGAGACTCCGTCGAGAAGAAGTCTGGAATGATACGACTTCGAAACTTTATTGACCGATATTAACGGCATGGAAGATAGCTCCTCCGATATAGTTAAGAATAATGATTACGTCTTAAAAGGACTTGTAATGATCTCGTGTCCGCAGTAAATGCACCGGTTGGCCAGATTGCCGTTATTCTGAAGCGGAACATGGCAGTTGGGGCAAAGAACCGTGTTCTTGTCCTCGGTGCCTTCTTCCAGCGCTTTCTTTTTTGCCTTCTTGGCTTCGTCCACACGGGAGATGGCAGCGACGAGATCTTCGTCCTTCATGCCCTTTTCTTTCAGAAGTTCCCACATGCCTTCCGTGATCAGATTCAATCTATCCACCTGATTTTTGAGCTTGGCGATCTCTTCACCATATTCATGCACCTTGGTGTTGGCAGTATTGGAATAATTGGCATCTACGTTATTGTAGTTCTGAAACATATTGAATCTGCTCATAGTTAGATACTCCTTTTACGATGCTATCAAACGCATTATATCATAATTCCTTAATGTAAAGAAATCTCAACATTCTTTCTTGCGCAGCGCCGTTTTGGAAAGTATCATTAAAGGTAGAGACATTCGCAAAGGCAGGTCCGAAAAAATGAGCATGACTATGACACAGAAGATCCTATCAAGGCACGCCAAGAAGGAAAGCTGTGCGCCGGGAGACCTGATACTGGCATCCCTGGATCTTCTTTTAGGAAACGACATTACCACTCCGCCGGCAATCGATATTTTCGAAAGTAACGGATTCGGCCGGGTCTTCGATAACGAAAAGATCGCACTGGTGCCGGATCATTTTGCGCCGAATAAAGATATCAAGTCCGCCGCTCAATGTAAGCGCATGCGGGAGTTTGCCAAGAATCAGAATATCAAGTATTACTACGAACAGGGACAGGAAGGCATGGGCGTGGAACACGTCATCCTTCCGGATAATGGACTTATCAGGCCCGGTGATCTGATCATCGGCGCGGATTCCCATACCTGTACCTATGGCGCGTTAGGTGCTTTTTCCACCGGCGTCGGATCGACCGACCTTGCCTGCGCCATGGCCTCCGGCCAGACGTGGTTCCGTGTACCGGAAGCGATCCGGGTCAACCTTACAGGAAAACTTCCGGAATATGTGGCCGGAAAAGACGTGATCCTTTACCTGATCGGTAGAATCGGCGTGGACGGAGCCCTGTACCGTTCTCTGGAATTTGCCGGAGAAGGAGTAAAAGAACTTTCCATGGCGGACCGTCTGACCATCTGCAATATGGCGATCGAGTGCGGCGCCAAAAACGGAATCTTCCCGGTGGACGAGATCACGCTTTCGTATCTTTCGGAAAAGATCCCCGGAGGATATCAAAGTGCACCGGACTGGCTTTTCCCGGATGAGGACGCGGTATATGAAAAGACTATCGACATCGATCTTTCCTCCATCCGTCCCATGGTGGCTTTCCCGCATCTTCCGTCCAATACGAAAGAGATCGGCTCCTTCCCGAAGATCGAGATCGATCAGGTGGTCATCGGTTCCTGCACCAATGGCCGTATCGAAGATATGCGTAAAGCAGCTTCGATCCTTTCCGGAAGAAAGGTAAAGACGGGACTTCGGGCAATCATTCTTCCTGGTTCCCAAAGAGTCTATAAGCAGTGTCTGAAAGAAGGCCTTCTGGAAATATTTGTCGATTCCGGCTGTGTCGTATCGGCACCGACCTGCGGTCCCTGCCTTGGCGGGTATATGGGCGTCCTGGCGGAAGGAGAAAAGTGTGTCTCCACCACGAACCGGAACTTTGTGGGACGCATGGGTCATAAGGGATCGGAAGTCTATCTGGCCGGTGTGGAAGTCGCGGCGGCCTCCGCAGTACTGGGTTATATCGCGGATCCGGCCGTTCTGGAGAAAGAAGGCGAAGCATGAAAATCGAAGGAAAAGTCATTAAGTACGGCGCCAATGTAGATACGGATGTGATCATACCGGCGCGTTATCTGAATACATCGGATAAGGCGGAGCTTGCTTCCCATTGTATGGAAGATCTGGATCCGGATTTCAAGTCGAAAGTGGAAGAGGGCGCCATCATCGTGGCGGGCCCCAACTTCGGATGCGGGTCTTCGAGAGAACATGCACCGGTAGCCATTAAGGCCAGCGGCATCGCCTGTGTGATTGCGCCGTCCTTTGCCCGCATCTTTTACCGGAACAGCATCAATACGGGACTTGCGATCCTGGAATGCGAAGAAGCCTACGAGAAGATCGCTGACGGCGACCGTATCACCGTGGATTTTGATACCGGAGAGATACAGGATCTCACATCCGGAATCGTCTTTCATGCAGGTGCCTTTCCCGAATTCATAAGCGAGATCATACGTGCGGAGGGCCTGGTGGGCTATACCCGCGCCAAACAGAATAAAGAATAAGAGGTGAGTGAACCATGGCGGAATATCGGATTACCGTGATCCCCGGAGACGGGATCGGACCGGAGGTGACAAAGAGTACCTGTCAGGTGCTGGAAAAGGTGGCGGAGCAATCCGGCCATCGTTTTCTCTTTACGGAAGCCATGGCCGGCGGCATCGCCATCGATGAGACCGGAGATCCGCTTCCGCCTGAAACTCTTTCTCTGGCCCAGAACTGCGATGCGGTGCTTCTGGGTGCCGTCGGCGGACCGAAGTGGGACGGCCTTCCCGGAAATAAGCGTCCGGAGGCAGCGCTTCTGGGACTTCGGAAAGGACTGGGGCTTTTTGCGAATCTGCGTGTGGCGGTACTTTTCCCGGAACTGAAAGAGGCGAGCCCGCTTCGTCCGGATCTGGTGGAAAACGGCGTGGATATTCTGATCGTCCGGGAACTGACAGGTGGTATCTATTTTGGAAAGCGGGGACTTTCCGAATCTTCGGAAACTTTGGAAAACGGAACTCCCAAGGGCATGGAAGCCTTCGATGTGGAGACCTATAGTGAGGCGGAGATCGAGCGGATCCTTCGGGTCGGCTTTACTTCCGCCGTGGAAAGAAAAAAGAAACTGACGGTGGTGGATAAGGCGAATATTCTGGAGACATCCCGGCTTTGGAGAAAAGTGACCGAACGGGTCAAGGCGGATTATCCGGAGGTGGAAGTGGACTTTATGTATGTGGATAATGCATCCATGCAGCTTCTGCGCCGTCCGGCCTCTCTGGATGTGATCGTGACCAGTAACATGTTCGGAGATATTCTTTCGGATGAGGCGGGCATGATCACCGGTTCCATCGGCATGCTGCCTTCGGCATCGCTGGGTGACCCCGGAAAGCCGGGCATGTATGAGCCGGTACATGGATCCGCGCCGGATATTGCCGGAAAAGGCATATCCAATCCTTTGGCGACGATCCTTTCGGCTGCGCTGATGCTCCGTTTCTCCCTGGGTCTTTCCAAAGAAGCCGATTGTCTGGAAAAGGCTGTGAAAAAGGTTCTTTCCGACGGATACCGGACGGCTCGGCACCGAAGAGATGACAAAGAAAGTCATGGAGGCATACCGGTATGAGTAAAAAGACACTGTTGGCCGTGATCGATCTGGGATCTTTGTCTTTACGGCTGAAGATCTTTGAACTGGGGGATAAGGGATCTCTTCCCAAAGAGATCGAATCTGTCAGAAAATATTTGTCCTTTGCATCCAAAGCCTATTCGGAAGGCGTGATCCCGGTCCCTGTGGTCAACCAGCTGGTAGAGGTGTTACGGGGCTTTGCCGACAAGATCAAGGAATATAAGATCAAAGAAGTCCTGTGCGTGGCGACAAGTGCATTTCGCGAAGCCAGTAACCGGGCGATGGTCATTGAGCAGATCCGTGTGCAGACCGGCATCCGGGTCAAGGTCCTGGATAATGCCCAGGAGCGGTATTTCCATAACCTGGCCGTAAAAGAGAGCCAGCCGCATTTCGCGGATCTGGTTACGGAAGGCACGATGGTGCTGGATATCGGCTCCGGAAGTATGCAGGCAACCCTTTACGATAAGTCGGACCTGGTATTCAGCCAGAATACGAAACTGGGTTCGCTTCGTGTCAGTGAAATGCTTTCGGATCTGGCCAAGCAGACCACCCACTATACCGAGGTTTTAGAGGAATATATCTCCCAGGATCTGGCAGAGTATCACGCCATCGAACCGAAGAACGTCAAGTACAAGAACCTGGTGGTGTTCGGAAGCGACATGGGCTTTATCAAGGCCCTGGCCGGGGAGTCCCCGAGAGAATACTGCTATCTGACATTGGAGCGGTTCAATAAGGTGGTCAATGACCTTCTGAAGATCCCGTCGGAAAGACTGGCCCGGCAGCTGGATATTACTCCGTCTACGGCGCCGCTTCTTTTGCCGACGGCCCTGATGATAAAGAAGATGCTGGACTATATGGGAGTCGACGGCGTGCACATGCCGGATGCCTCCCTGACTGAAGGCGTTATGTACGACTACGCCTGGTCCCATAAGCATTACGATCTGGTGATCGATCCGGAAACGGACCTGATCTCGGCGGCACGGCATGTGGCCAAGCGGTATAAGTCGGAAAAGAAACATATTACCTTTGTGGAAAATGCCGCCATGTCGGTATTTGACGCGACAAAGAAACTGCATGGCATGGGAAGCCGGGAAAGGACGCTCCTTCGTCTTTCCGCGCTTTTACATGAGCTGGGTAAATTCATTAATATCTCCAACCCCAGCCCTTCGACCTACAGCATCATCGACCGTACCGAGCTGATCGGACTTTCCGATCCGGAGAAAAAGATCGTGGCGCTGGTGGGAAGATACTACACGGATCCGCAGTTCTACCACGATGCCCGGTATGCGGAGATCAGCACCTCCGATCAGGTACTGGTCAGTAAACTGACGGCGCTTCTTCGTATGGCGGATGCACTGGACGGATCCCACAAGCAGAAACTGCATGACATCTCCGCCGTCATGACGCCGGAAGGACTTCAGATCAGCGGCGATACCATGTATGACATGACCTACGATAAATGGTTCTTTGAAAACCATACTGACCTGTTTACGCAGTTTTTCTCAGTACAAGCATTCTTACGTGTCCGGAGGCAGATTCAATGAGCATCAAGAAAGATAAGAAAGAAAAGGAAAAGATCCTCAAGGGAGTCAGCACGGAAGTGGCCCATTCCGCCATGGACAATGCGGATATCGAGGCCGACTCGACCCGGTATTTCAACCGGGAACTCAGCTGGCTGGAGTTTAATAACCGTATTCTGTTTGAATCGAGAGATACCAAGAATCCGCTTCTGGAAAGATTGAAATTCCTGTCGATCACGGCATCGAATATGGATGAGTTTTATATCGTCCGTGTGGCTTCGCTTCGTGACCTGCAGAGCGTGGATTACGATGAACTGGATATCTCCGGAAGAACGGTCAAGCAGCAGCTTTCCGAGATCGACGCGAAAGCCCGGGCTGCCATGGCGCTGATGTATTCCACCTATACAAGATCGCTTCTGCCGTCACTGAAAAACAACGGCATTTATATCAGCGATTACCAGGATCTGGATCAGCATGCCAAAGAAGTCTGCGATGATTATTTCCGTTCCACTTTGTATCCGAT
>CADBGD010000062.1 GCA_902794115.1 Oscillospiraceae bacterium | reverse complement strand
ATGGGAAATACGATCGTGGTTTCTTTATGCCATATCCGATATGAGATGCCGGATGATGTGAAAGCCAAGCTGAAAGAGTATGAAAACCAGGATGACTGGGACAATTACTGGTCGATTCAGAATGAATATGAAAAGAGCCTGAATCTGGTCTTCGATCTAAATGGAAAACTCCTTCGAAGTTCGGATGTGGAAGTAAGCTATGACGAAGTCTCTTCTGATGAAATGGTGCGATGCACGGGGGAGAATGAATCCGGCGAGACATTTGCCATAGTCCAGCATTCCGATGGTCTGTTCCTGGAAAAGATCTGTGATGATGGTTCGATGGAAAAGATCCACCCGATCGATCAGGTGACCGCGGAAAAGATGATCGTTCTTCCTGACGGAAAGATACTCTGTTCCACCTGGGGTGAGATCAGTCTTCTGGATGCGAACGGAAAACTGCAGCGCAGCATGATGTTTGACGGTTTCGACGGGAATATTATCTATCAAGACGGAAAATGCTACACGATGTTTACGATAGTGGACTGGGATACTCTGGATGCCAGTTACTACTATCAGGAGATCGATCTGAATACGATGACTCTGGTCGGAGAAAAGATCAGCAATCTTCGAAATATGCCGCTGAATTATTCACATGGCGGGCTCTACTACATGAACACATACGGAGTGGTAAAAGCCGATCTCCACGATGCGCATAATGATGTGGAAGTGTTCTCCTGGAACAGTACGGATTATGATCCCGGCCATATTCTTCCCACGAAAATGAAGATCGCTTCAGATAAAGAATTTTATTTCATTAAGCTGGATGAATCCGTCACGGGAGTGTCGGACGAGAAGTATATCGTGAATCTGGGACTGGTCCGCGCGATGCGGGCGGATAAGAATCCCCATGCCGGAAAGACCATGCTCCTCGCGGGATGTAACATTTATTCCAGGATCGATCTGAGTGATGTGATCCGGTATAACACCAGTGCGGATGCCAAGTGCCGGGTCGTTCTCCATGACTATTCTTCGGATGTGGTGATGGATGCGGACTATATGAATAAGAATGCGGCCATGTCGGATAAAGTCTATCTGGATATGATATCCGGAACGGGTCCGGATATCCTGGTGGGATTCTCGCAGTTTTCCCAGTTCGATACGGATCAGGTGATGTGCGACCTGAATACTTTTATCGACAGAACAGATGGCACGGGACTCGACAGAAGCCTCCTGTTCGATAATATTCTTCGTGCCCAGGAAGTGGGCGGAAAACTGTATCATATGCCAGTATCTTTCCGTGTGGACGGCATTATCGGAAATGCGGATCTGATCGGGCAGAAGACAAGCTGGACATATGATGAATTCTTCCAGGCGATGGATGCGCTTCCGGAAGGGGTGGATCCCTTCTTCCAGTGGGAATATTCCGAGCTGCTTTCCTTTATGATCGAGCGCTCCGGAGAGAATTTCATCGACTATGCATCAAAGGAAGTGCATTTCGATACGAAAGCATTCCAGGATCTTCTTACTTTCGTGAAAAAGTATGGGAGTCCGAAACCTCATCGTGAGCTGGTCATGGATCCGGGTTATGTGTCGGATGAGGAAAAGTTTGAAAACGGTCTGATGGCCTGGTATTCGGTCCTGAACATGTTTGGCGTCCGGGAGTATGCCCACTATATGAATCTGATCCGAAGCCCTGAGATATTCTGTGGCGTGCCGAACAGTACCGGTGGAAGTCCTTCGGCGAAAGTCGAGGTGTCGCTTGGTATTTCCGCATTTACACCCTATCAGGAAGAAGCCTGGGATTTCATCCGGTTCCTTTTGAAGACACAGGAAGAAAATGTGAATATGGGACTGACTCCGATCTCTCGAAAGGCACTGGATGAACAGAATGCCGGGTTCTTGAAATGGTACGAGGAGAACGTCCGAAGCGGTTCTTCGGATATGCAGGGAATGACAGATGAAATCAACGAAGAAATAATCGGTGAGTATGTCAAAGTCGTGGAGAGCGTTCATGTTGTTGAGCGTTCCGATCCGACAGTTTTGCTGATCATTTTGGAAGAGGCGCCTGCTTTCTTTACCGGACAGCAAAGTGTGGAAACCGTCTGCAAAAATATCCAGAACCGGACAGCGACGATCGTGCAGGAACGCTGATTTTTCTTCGCGAAATGCACTGTGTTTTCGGGGCGGAGAATGCTATCTGAAAGTGCATTTACAGGGGAAAAAGAAAGTTCAGATTCCTTGATTATTTCTATACTGTCACTTGCATCTTTTCCTGCATGCGTATAATCGGTCATATCAAATTCGGAGGTATTGGATATGCACAGATTTACTCATGCATGTTGTGTGCTTATGGCAGGCGCACTGGCAGTTTCGGTTCTTGCAGTAACCGGCTGCCATAAAAACGAGAAACCGATTTCAGATAATAGTCATGTGGAAGATGCAGATCTGGATCAGGAAGGGAAGGAGACAGAAAATGATGTTTCCGTATCGGGCGGAAAATCGGATGTCACCTACCAGGACACGAGAAGCAAGGTGGAGCAGGATGCCATTGATCTGGCTACCTCTCTCGGTGTCACAGAAGACGAGCTCCATGGCAAGTACGAGCTCTTTCTGAAGTATGCAGACTGCGTGGTCAACAACCCGAAACTGGGAGAGTACCGCGCCTATGCGCTGCACATGTTTCCTGTTGTGGCAGATCACCTGACAAGTGAAAATGAAGAGTATTTCCTAAGTAAACTTCGGGACCTGAAAATGGAGTCGCTTTACACCAGCGGTGCAGCCGGTGAATTCTATTCCATGGATGATATGATCCGGATCTTCGGAGACGGAATCGTCTATGAAAATGAAGCGACGTACACCACGATCTTTCACGAGCTGACGCATTTTGTGGATGCCTATGTCGACGGTGAAGAAGGTCATGGTTTCTATCTGGTGGACGATCATCTTTACGGACCGGAGGAGATGCCGACGGAGGCCTGGGAAAATGATCTCGATTTTTACAACACGATCTTTATTACTGAAGGCGGTGCCGAGCTTTACATGGGCAAGTACTTTTCCAAAGATCCGCAGACCTACACCTACGACCACATGTTTCTGACGGGCTTTGAATGGATATTCGGAAGTCAGGCTTTGGATGATCTTTTTTTCGGCAGCGATACGACGCAGCAGTTTGTCGGCTATTTGCGGGATATCGGATATTCCGACACACAGATTGCCGATGTGCTGAGATCTTTCAATTATTTCACCTATAATTATGAAAATGCACCGGAAGGGGCAGTGCGGTACGAGGATGTACTGATCGACCTTTACGAGCACGGAAAGGGAGATAACTGGAAGGAAGATCCGGTGTTCTGCCATATCCTTCGGCAGATCAATCTGTCCTTCTACTTTAGTGAAGTCCCGCTGAAGCACCAGGAGCTCACAGATGTGCTTCTGTCACAAAGCCAGATGCAGGAGTGGACCGATTCTGTGATGAAGCAGCTTTTCACAGGAACTAATCCGGATATCAGCGGGTCATTTTATGTGCTCATCTTAGACGGAGAACCATATCTGGCCGCAGACCTGGAAAGGACCGAAGAAATCGATACCAGCCGTCCGACCACTCTTCTGGTCGACTATGATTTTAATAACGGGAAAGTGCAGTCCTATGATTATATCGTGCACCCCTATCCGCAGACGATACCGGAAGTGGCTTCTTCGGATCAGGCGCTCACGGAGAAATTTTCTTCTCTGGAACACGATCACACTGCGCTTCACAGCCAGACTCCCTATTCCGGCAGAGCAGATCTTGCAGAACTCTATGAGCGGGCCGCCAGGATCGGAAATGAATATGGTGTTTATATCCGCCTGGGTGAGGATGTGCCTTCGTATGTGCAGACCTATGCCAATAGTTTGGAAGGATATGAATTCTCCCCGGAAAGCATTCAGAACATGAGTACACTTCTGGACCAGGTGGAAGAGATCCTGAAGAAATTCCCGAAAGGGTATTTCGATCAGCTGGACTACGGATATTACGGAGGATTCGAGATCTCAATCGTGGAGTTTGCTTCCAATAATGAGATGACTGTCCAGTATGCGGACGATAAGTACCTGATGAGCTTTTCCATGGATTGCAAGGCGGCTTCGGATTTATTAGTCGAACAGGACTGCCGGCTTATGGAAGCGATCTTTGCTGCCACGGATAAGAAACTGATCAACTACTTTGAAAACTACGAGGATCCGATGTTTTCGGAAAGCATCTGGAAGGAATTGAATCCGGAGGATTTCTACTATCACGGATACCAGGATGCGGACTACGAGAGATTCAATGACTATGTGGTCTGCTACGATGGTCTGCGCTGTGCCCCGAAGGACCGGGCAACACTGATGGAAAGTCTGATGGAGCCTTATGCTATCCCCGGTCCCTGCCTGAAAAAAGCGGAGTTCTACAGCCGCTGTATCCGGCAGGCATTCGATGATTCATCCTGGCCGGAAAAAACCGCCTGGGAGGAGGAGATCACGGTCCAGAAGGGAAAACAGGCATAAAGATTACTATTCTGTTTAGAATGTAAACAATATTGAAATATCCCGTATATGTCATGATTATTTGCTAGAAATCCTATATAATTCGAATTATAGGTAGGCTTTTCTGACAGAATACGGGAGTTTCTTTATGCGCAGGAAAAGATTAGCATTACTGGCCGGACAGATCGATGAACGAAGACAGAGCCGGTTCTTACAGGGATTTCTTGAGCAGTCCTTTGCGGATGATATGGACGTGTGCGTCTTTTCCATGTACAGAAAATATATGTCTACCTTGATCCGGGAAAAAGGCGAATCGAATATCTTCACACTCTTTGACCCTAAGGATTTCGACGGCATTGTGATCCTCAAAGACAGTATCCAGATCCAGGGATCTACTGTTCCTTTCGAAGAACATATCAAGGAAACGTTTTCGGGACCGGTACTGATCATCGACAGAGAAAGCGACTTTTTCGAAAGTGTATTTCAAGACGACTATAGCGGCATGGCCATGATGATATCCCATCTGATCGAAGTGCATGGATTTAAAGATATTGCCTATGTGTCCGGAAGAAAAGGACATCTGCACGCGGTGAACCGTCTTCAGGCATACCGGGATACCATGGAAAAACACGGGCTTCAGGTCCGGGAAGAGAGGATCTTCCATGGGGATTTCTGGTACAGCAGCGGCAATAATGCTGTGAAGACTTTTGCCGATTCCAATGAAGGACTTCCGGAGGCCATTGTCTGTGCGAATGATGAGATGGCCATCGGCGTCTGTGCCGAGCTGGAGTCCAAGGGATTCTCGATTCCGAAGGATATCGCGGTGGCAGGATTTGATTCAACAGATGAAGGCAGATTGAGTCCTCTTAGCATCACTTCTGCGGATATGCCGTATGAAGAAATAGGAAAATACGCTTCCCGGTATATTTCGGCGAAACTTCGGGGGGAGGATGTCCCGTGCTACGAAGCCAAGCCCGAGTTTATGGAAGGGGAGACCTGCGGCTGTGAAAATACGGATCTTTCCATTTACGATCCCCAAAGAAAGTTCTGGACTACAGACAGGATCAGTGAAAGTAATAACGACATCAATAACATGCTCAACCGCGACCTTCTGAATCAGAATTCGCTGGAGGAGTTTTTCGGTACGCTGTTTTCCTACGCCTATCAGATCGAGGGGGCAAGGAACTTTTCTCTTTGTATGGTTCCGGATTGGAAAAAGCTTGCGACAGATTCCGATGTGCATGTCCGTAATAATGGTTTCCCGAAAAAGATGATCCGCGTGCTTCGCTATGACAGTATAAGCACGGAAGGAAATGTGGATATGGATGCGGTCTTTCAGACGAAGGATCTTTTGCCGGAGCTTTCTGAGGAACAGGAGCGGCCTTCCGCCTATATATTTACACCGTTTTACTGCGAAGAAGAATGCTTCGGCTACGCGGCCGTCAGTTACGGAGAGATACCGCGCGGATACGATGAGAATTACCGTAAATGGATGGAAGATGTGGAATGCGGGTTCGAGCTTTTACGCCGCACTTTGATCCTCCTGAACTATAGAAACTATATCGAGAACATGAAAAAGATGAGGCTGAATATCCATTCGGTCTCCTATGACAGTCTGACTCCGGAGGAGAAAAAGGAATGCGCACTGGTGGAAGAGATACTGGACAAGAATCTTCTTACCTACGTCTTCCAGCCTATCGTCCGGGCAGATAACGGAGAGATTTACTCCTATGAAGCCCTGATGCGTTCGAACACGAGTACGCGTGTTTCTCCGCTGTCGATCCTGAAATATGCGGGGGTCCTGGGAAAGACACGGGAAGTGGAAAAGAAGACACTGACCAATATCCTGACGCTGATGGAGAATTTCCCGGAAGACCGTAAGGATACGAAGATCTTCATCAACAGTATTCCCGGTGCCAATCTGACGAAGGAGGAATATGCGCCGATCTTCGAAATGATCAGGCGTCATGCGGATCAGACGGTAGTGGAATTTACGGAAGAGTCCGAGCTCAATGACAACGATCTGCAGCTTTATAAGAATACGCTGAGTGAACTGGGTGTGCAGATCGCCATCGATGATTATGGTACCGGCTATTCCAATATCAATAACCTGATCCGGTATATGCCGAATTTCGTAAAGATCGACCGCACACTTATCAGCGGCATCGAAAACGCGCCGCAGAAGAAGCATTTTGTCAGTGAGATCATTAAGTTCTGTCAGGACAATAAGATCAGTTCACTGGCAGAGGGTGTGGAAACGGCAGATGAACTTTGTACGGTCATCCAGATGGGCGTGGATTTCATCCAGGGATACTATACAGGAAAACCTTCTCCGGAAATGATCCCCGGTATCGACAGTAAGATCCAAAAGGAGATCGTAAAGTATTACCAGGAAAGAGATGTCGGTATCAGTACGCAGGTCTACCAGGCCGGAAACAGCAACCGTATCTCGCTGTCGCTTCTTGTGAAGTACGGATATACGGATATTATCGTGGGATATGAAAATGCGGTCCATAAGGATCTGACGATCGTCGGCGCGCCCAATCTTCCGACGGATATCCATCTTCAGGTGCTGCCCGGCTATTCCGGTAAGATCACGCTGGAGAATGCCCAGTTTGCCAACGTAAAAGGACGGCCCTGTATCGCGATCGGTGAAGGAAGCAATGTGATACTGGAATTGAAGGGAAATAATACGTTCCGTGGAATCGGCATCAGTGTTGCACCAAGCTCTTCTTTGACACTGACAGGGGATGGCAATCTGAAGATCAACATCAACGAATCCAATTACTACGGGATCGGAAATGATTTTTCTTCGAAACATGGGGACATTCATTTTGCGCATAATGGTACCTTGTCCATTAACGGAAACGGGCAGGAGGGTATTTGCATCGGATCCGGTCTTGGCGGCCCTATCGATGTGAGAAGCGGACAATATATGCTGACCTGTGGCGGGACCCGCTGTGTGGCTTTTGGCGCCGTCAGCGCCCCAGCTGATCTGGTGATCGTCAACTGCAATATGGAGATCGATCAGAATGCCAACTTAGGTGTCGCCATCGGTTCGCTTTTGAAAGAAAGCAAGACGTATATTACCCGCTCCTCTGTTAAGATCCTGGTCAGCGGAAATGTGGTTACCGGTGTCGGCACAACGAGTGAGGAACCGGCCTCAGTCTTCATCGAGGATGCGAGTGTGGAGATCAATATCCGTTCGAACGAATCGACATGTCTGGGATCCTTACAGGGGAAGACGGAGCTTCGCACTGCCAGCGCGGGAATCCGCCTGGAGAATGCTGGTAAAAATGCACTGGCTGTCGGTGGTGTGGAAAAGGAAACGAAGATCTCGCTTCTGAGTACGGATACGAGGGTCGATATCCATAACAGTCTGGGACGCGACACCTTTGCCGAAGAAAAGGATATCTCGATCGAGGACGGAAGGATCCGCTTTACTGTCAATGACCAGAACATTGAACGGGAACTGAAGTTTAATACATAAACCGGATGATGTGAAAAAAACGCTGTAACAGAGGTGAAGGATTTGGATCTGAAGAACATTAAGAAACTGACTTTGACCATCAATTCAATCATTCTCGTACTGGTCTTTGGTCTGGCCGGTTTCTTTCACATGTGCGGCGCCAGATATCTGGTCTTATTCAGTATCCCGACCGCGCTGGTATATATCTTCGGATACTATTTCATCACCCATGACCGTCTGGATATCTATGTCCGTTCGGTCTATATCTGGCTGACGCTGTATATGAGTGTCACGACCATCGGACTCGGATATAAACTGGGCTTCCATCTGTACTGCCTGTCCATGATCCCGATCATTTTCTATACCGAGTATATGGCCGGGCAATTGGGCAAAAAGAAGATCAATGCCGTTGTGGTCAGTGTCCTGATCGTTCTTTCCTATCTTTTTTCTACCGGCTATGCTGCCTTTTCCGGCCCGGTCTACAAGGTCGACAATAGTATCGCAGGAGTCTTCTGGCTCTTTAATTCGGCCATCGTGCTGTATTTCCTGATCGTCTATTCCGGCATTATGCTGAAGATGGTCGGTGATTCGGAAAAGAGACTGATCGTCCTTGCCCATACCGACCGGCTGACGGGCCTTTTTAACCGTCACTTCATGATGAGTGAACTTGAGGACGCCATCCGCTCGGACGGCGGCAAATTCGTTGCCATGGCGGATATCGATTTCTTTAAGCGCATTAATGACCAGTATGGTCATAATGCCGGTGACTTCGTTCTCCGGACGATCTCAGAACTAATGCGGCAAATGTGCCCGGACGGGAAAGTTTCCCGGTGGGGTGGCGAGGAGTTTCTGATCCTTTCTTCCGGAAGTGCCAAAGAAGGTGTAAAACTGATGGAAAAGATCAGAACGACCATAGAATCGTATGAATTTACTTTTGAGGGAAAGAAGATCCCGGTTACGATCACGGCCGGTGTTTCTGACTACGTGAAAGGCACTTCCGTTGATGAATGGATCAACGAAGCAGATGAAAACCTGTATTTCGGGAAAAGAAACGGACGTAACCGCGTGGTGCTGAAACGGGATACGTCCGTGTAACGGTGTTACAAAGTCAGCGAAGACGGGCTGAAAGGCTTATTTCTTCGCTTTTCTTGTTCTAGCCGGTTTTTTCGGTTCCAGAAGGTCGGAAAGACGTCTTCCATAGAAGAAATCATGTACCATCTTGTCATAATCCTGCCACATGGGAAGGGTCAGGCACTTTTTTCTTCTGGGGCAGTCATAGTTCTTATCCGCAAGACAGGCAACGGAAACCAGTGGCCCTTCCACCAGTTCCAGGATCTCTCCGATCGTATATTTCTCAGGCTTTTTAACAAGACGATAACCGCCGCCTTTTCCGCTGGCGCCGACGAGAAGCCCTCCTGCGACCATATCTTTTACGATGATCTCCAGGTACTTTTTCGAGATCTCCTGTCTTTCTGCAATATCTTTCAGCGGAACAAAACCATCCTCATTCTGCTGTGCCAGATCCAGCATGACACGGATCGCATATCTTCCTTTAGTTGAGATCATAAGTGGCCTCCTTGCCCTTTCTGCACTCACGGGTCTGAAAATAGCCGGATGGAAACCGGCGGACGAAAGGGTCTTTTCCTGCCTATTATACCTTAGGGTAAATAGGCAATGCAAATTTTTTCTGTTTCGAGGCAAATATGCGGAAAAAATTTGCAACTTATATAGTGAAGGCCGTAAAATGAAAACAGCGGACAGGGAAAAGATCCGGGAACATGCGGCCCTTTAAGAAGGAGGAAGGATATGAAAAACTATAGAAATTCTCATATTCGTTATCTGCTGACCGGCGCGATGATCCTTTCCATCATCGCGGGGGGCCTCGTGACAGGATGCAAAAAGAAAGAAGAAGAGACGTACTATACGGCCAAGGGAGTCTTGATCGAAGCGGATGAGGACGGACACGTAAGTGAGTATCCGGGTACCTCGCAGACAGAGGAAACCGGGCCGACCGGCGTATCTGACGGAACGGAAGAGACATGTCTTTTCTTTGAGGGAAAGAAATATCAGTATTCGTACAGCGGTTTTTATCCGAAACTTCCGGAAGGATTTGAAAAAATCGGAACCATAGAAGAAGTGGATAAAACGGAGCTGATCGAAAAAGATCTTTGTGCGACCGGTCCGGACATGAAAGTGGGTATGGCAGTGTACGCATCCGAGAAGTATCCGGGTCACTTATATGTGGAGTATGTAACCGGAGATGTCGTCTCCTATATGGCGTTTTACACGCTTGAGTAAGGAATATGGAAGATAAACAGATCATAGAACTTTATTTTGCGCGAAATGAAAAAGCCATTTTTGAATCCCAGCAGAAGTATGGCGCTTTCTGCCGGTCCATTGCGTGGAATCTTCTTTCCAACCGGGAAGATTCCGAAGAATGTGTAAACGACACTATGCATGCGGCGTGGAATGCGATCCCGCCGACCCGGCCGAATTCCCTTCGGGCTTTTTTGGGCGGGATCACAAGAAAACTGGCGCTGATGGTATTTCGGAAACGGACAGCGAAAAAAAGAAACGACGGCATCGCCCAGTCTCTGGACGAACTTTTGGAAATGGTCCCGTCAAGTCAGGATGTGGAAAAAAGCGTGGAGATGAAAGAACTTTCCGAATGCATCAATTCCTGGCTGGGAAGTCTTCCGCAGCTGGACCGGGTGCTGTTCGTCCGCCGTTACTGGTTCGGAGATGCGGTCTCGGAACTGGCCGGTAAAGCAGATATGACACCGAACCGCCTGGCACAGAAACTCTTTTCCATGAGAAAGCAGCTGAAGACCTTTCTGGAGAAAGAAGGGGTGGCTTTATGAGTGATGAGAACAGGAATAAACAGGAGAAGATCTATCTCGCCATCACGGAGATCTCTGAAAAATATATTGACGAAGCCGCAGACTATTCTTTTGAAAAACAGACTTCACGGCCGGGATGGATCTCTATGATCCCCTGGAAGACAGTGGGAACGGCCGCGGCCCTTATTCTTGTGGCCGGCGGGATCATTGCGTTCGCTTCCTATCTATCCGGAAAAGGCGAGGTAAAAGACCCGACTTATGTGACGACTATTCCTTATGAGTCGACGGGGATGACGCCCACCGAGGCGGATCCGACAACGACCACTCCCGCGTGGACGGATGAGACGGACAATTCTTCCACAGGGGAGAGCAGGATATCTGACCCCACATTCGGAAGTGATGTCAAAATGGCGCCGTCTGCGGATTGCGGCTGGGATGAATGGGTGCCGGGACCGGGAGAGGTCAATGTGTGCTCCGCGCTTGTCAATGTGGCCGATAATGAGTCGGATCCGAATGCACTTTATGCCGTGAATATCGAAGTGATCTTCTACGATGACTACAAGGAAGCCATATCCGTAGAACAGTATCCGGAACTGATCGAAGAAAAGATGAAGGCGGAAGAAAAACGCATGCAGGATCTGGGCTATGACATGCATCGTGTAACGAAGTCTTCCTGCGGATATAGCCGCATAGCCCAAGTTACTTTCCAGGGTACCATGACAAGAGAGCAGCTCATTTGGTTCACAAGTGATCCGAACTGCGGCTACTACATGTGCTGGATCCCGAAAGAAGAAGCATAAGGCAAATTTCGGAGTGTGAGATCGAAGATCCGGAAAAAAGAAAAAGCATAAAAAAGGGTTCGCTTCAAAGCTGAAGCGAACCCTTTTCATTACGCCTTGATAGGTTGAAAAACGATTACTCGTTGACGATCTTTTCCTGATTGAACAGATAGCTGATCAGTGCCAGGCAAAGTACGCCGAAGAGAATGTTGATGCCGCAGGTCACGAGCATCTCGGTGGCGGTAAATCCGGTCATCAGGATATTCTTTGTCAGATAAGTGGCATTCCACATCGGGATCAGGAAGTTCTTGAAACCGAGGCTGGTCAGCACATTCTGCATACCGGCATTGGAGGTCATAAAGGATCCCAGGAAGAGGATCATGATCGGAATGACTGTGAGAGACTGGGCAGAACGGGAAGTCTTGGCAAGGGTGGAGATAACCAGGATCAAGCCAACCAGTGCAAATGTGACGCACATGATTACGACGAAAACGAAGAAGTAATCCTTCATCGCGTAAGTCACGGCCTGATCGCCCATCAGCTTCTGGAAGTCTTTCATCAGGAACGAAAGACCGGCGAAAGAAGAAACTGAACTGATGGCGGCAGCGGTCATAACAGCCAGTGCTTTTCCCAAAGCTACACTGGAACGGCTGACCGGGGTGATGAGAACGGTGTTGAGAAAGCCTGTCTCCTTATCGCCGGCGATGATGTTGCTGGCCAGTACCATGATGCCGTAAACGATGGTGAAGACCAGGAAACCCGGTACCATACTGGCGATCATGTTCTTGGCCTGGAAGGTCTTATCACCCAGGTCATAGGTCTTTTCGGTATTGGCATTTACGGTAAAGACAACCGGACGGAAAGAATCAAGATAAGCGGAAAGCTTTTCACGAAGCATCAGGGAGTCATTACTACTGGAATTGTAATAGACTTCGATGTCAGACATTTCTTTGCCTTCCTCGACTTCGACAGTAAAATCAGAAGGGAACACTAAAAGCATATCTGCTTTCTTGTTCTTGATTTCTTCAATATAGTCTTCGGTGCTAAGAGCGGCATCTTTAAAACCCAGAGAAGAAAGACCTTCCTTCATGTTCTCAGGTGCATTTACCATATAAGCGGTATATGTTTTTTCACTGCTTTCACCGTCCGTCATCATCGTCATCATCTTGCCTTCACCGAACATGAAAATGAACGGCAGAAGAATGCACATAAACAGAATGGTCTTGTCTTTCAGGATCGATTTGATCTCTTTTCTATAAACAGTTATCGTATCTCTAAACATTTTTCTTTTCCTTTCCCTCACTGCTTCTTGTACTGCTGGTAGATATCGTAGAACGAGTCTTCCAGAGAGCGGCCGTTCATCAGGTTCGGAAGGGTGTCATTGACGACGATCTTTCCGTCTACGATCATGGCGGCGCGGTCACAGATCTTCTCGACCAGGTCGAAAAGATGGGTGGAAAGGATGATGCATTTTCCTTCGTTCTTCATACGCAGAATGAATTCGCGTACTTCGCGGGAAGCGATGATGTCCAGACCGTTGGTCGGCTCATCGAAGATAATGAAATCCGGGTTATGGATAACGGAGGTGACCAGGGAGACTTTCTGGCGCTGGCCCTGGGAAAGCTTACTGATCTTCTGCTCGGCAAAGGGGTTGATGTCAAATGTATCGAAAAGGGCTTTCTTACGGGATGCAATCTCATTTTTCGGAACGTGATGGAGTCCGGCAAAATACTCGAACATGTCATTTGCCGTGGACTTCTTGTCCAGCTGCAGATCTGTGGTCAAAAAGGCAAAATGACTCTTGATCTCAATGGGCTTGTCTTTGATGCTGACACCGTCATACAGGACATCTCCCTTGTCCGGCTTGATCAGGGTGGCCAGCATACGCATGGTGGTGGTTTTTCCGGCTCCGTTCGGTCCCAGAAGGCCGAAGATCTCTCCCGCCTGGGCTGTAAAACTGATATCGTCTACAGCCACTTTCTTTCTGTCCGGCAGATCCTGGGAACGGCGCTGCGCTTCACTGATGGTGAAGGTCTTGCATAGGTTCTTGGCTTCAATCGTGTGCATAAATATCCTCCTACTTGTTTCTACCTTGCC
>CADBGD010000061.1 GCA_902794115.1 Oscillospiraceae bacterium | reverse complement strand
AGAAGATACGACATCGTGTTGCCGTTTTTATCGACCATTGCCAGCACGAAATTCGCAATAATCGTCGCTGTCAGGGCACTCGGAACCACCAGATCGATCGTGATCTTCATGAAACCGAAATAGTATGCAGTGACACACCACATAGCGATCGTGATCAGTACCAGCATAGTTACCTTACCTGCCGATCCGGTACCGGGCTTAAACTGCCGCATGATGCCGAATTCAAATCCCATAAGCCACATGGCCAGAAGAAGGCTCCAATGTAAGCCCGGGAAGCCCGGAATCCGGATTCCTACCATGAAATCAATGCCGATTCCGGCAATCAAAAGTCCCCAGACAATAAGCAGCTGGATCTTATAGAAGAGCGAACGCTTCTTCTGTGCTTCAAATTTCGGATAGATTGGAGCCTCGCTTTCACCCGAAAGCTTACTCTGGCACAGCGGACATTTCACAAGATCTCCTTCGATTCCGACTTTACAATACGGGCACCGTCTCATTTGATCACCTCCGTTGCACTTATGGTGATGTCCACTCCGGACGCAGAGAGGAACCGCACAAAATTCTTCACGACACCGGTGTTCATATACGCGGAGGAAACTCCCAGTGTCAGATGATCCCCATAGCCGAACATAGTGGAAAAGATAGTATTCGTGCTGCAGAAACCACTGTAGTTTTCAATTTTCTCTCCAAGTGACTGGGGTGGTTTCTGTACGCCCATGTTTGAGAAGGTCATGGAAACCTTCTGATTCGATTTCTTCGTAAAATGCCGCACGACAAACTGCTTGATAAACAATGGCACCACCCGTACGGGAGCCACATATTCCATTGTTTCGAAACTGTCCATCTGCTTCTTAACATTTTCCTCGGTCAGCTGGCTCTTAAAGGACACATCAAATTCCGCGGCCAGTTCCTCCAGTGAAATCTCGCTGTCAAAGACATGCGTTACGTTCACGCTGTTGAAAAAGTTACGGGCTGTCTTCGAAGGATAGTAATTCCGAAGATTAACCGGCAGGGATATGGTCACCGGAAGCTGATGTTTTCGCGGCGGCATCTCATCACGGATCGCCAGCATCCAGAGCGCACCCAGGTAGCTCGTCAGTGAAACCTTCAGTTCTTTTGCCCTGGGAAGGATCTGCGAGGTCGGAAGATGGATCTCAATAAACTGCAGCTGATGGTAAGGAAGTTTGATTCCTGCCAGATGATATGCCTTCTTCCGCGCCGGTCCGTGGGAGAGATTTTTGCTCCCGAAGAACTGGCGGTAACTATCCTGACTCAGATCTCCTTCCGATGCCCCGGAATGGATCGTAATGTCTGAAAATTCACCCGAATACTTTCTTCTCAGATAATCCAGCACGATGATATTCAGAAATTCCATGGCTCCGGTTCCGTCAGCCAGAACATGAGAAATATCCAGATTGATCCGGTTTCCGAAATAGGTCACCTGGTAGTGAAGCATGGTTTTTCCGGGAACATAAAGAAGCGGACAGATCCGGTCATCCTCCTGTTTTACCACCGGCATAAGGTCAGTGTCCTCAAGATAATGCCAGAAAATGCCACGGCGGATCCTCACCTGAACCTGCGGGCGGTCTTCGATGGCCGAATTCACTGCCTGCTGCAGAAGTTCCGGATCCACCTCTTCCTTCAACGTACAAGTGAGACGGAACGACCGGGTGTCACGTTTCCCGAGAGTTGCCAGAAACACCTTTGAGACATTATCAACTTTGTACCAATTATCGCTTGCCATAGATTTCGTCTGACACATGCTCCGCAAGCCGCTTCATCGCTTTTTTCGCCATGGAGCCGGGCATCTGCTGGTACACATGCCATCCTTTCTCTTCAATATCAAGCTCGGCCATTCCACCGGCCTGATCTATCCGTTCTTTCAGTTTAACACTATCATCCAGAAGAATACCGTTTCTTCCTGCCATGATGTAAACAGGAGGAAAATGTTCAAAGCTCCCAAACAGAGGACTGAAAGCCGGATCCAACGGATCGTTTTCTCCCATATATGCCCTGGCCGAATTCATGACAAACTCTTTTGTCAGGATCGGATCAATGTCTTTATTCTCTTCATAGGAGCCGGATGTTCCGGTCATATCCGTCCACGGGCTGAATAAAAGAATCTCCCGAGGTGCACTCTTTCCTTCCGAAATCAGTCTCTGGGTCAGGCAAAGCGCCATGTTTCCACCCGCCGAATCCCCGGCTAAAAGCACGTGGTCCTCTTTTGCGACATTTTTCACGATATAGTTCCATACCTGCGTCACATCCTCTGAAGCCGCCGGGTAAGGATACTCGGGTGCCAGACGGTATGCGAACGAATAGACCGTAAAACCGGTTGCCATAGCAAGTTTCACAGAGAGATTCCCCGCATAGTCAAGTCCGCCACTGACGTACCCGCCGCCATGGCAGTAAAGGATCAAATACTCAGGTGCATTTTCCGAAGAAGGAATAAACTCTTCACAAGGAATACTGCCGATCAGAAATCTTCTCCGCTTCACATCGCCTTTGGGCGTCGCAAGGCGGCCTGCCCACTCGGCAAGTTTCCGATGGCGCTTGATCTCCTCTTCTGAGCACGCCTTTCCGCCTATGAAATTCAAGGTCTTTAATGTTTTGGCCCACCGGTTACTCATCCCCGCCAGCATTTCTCCTTTTCTGTTTTTTCTTCGATCAACTTATCCGCGAACACAACTCCACCTTCATGCCCTACAAAATAACATCCATGTGGAGCGGAATTTCAGAAGCCCTCTTCTGATAACGCTGGTGATCGTAGACTTCCTGATAGAAAGCTTCCCGTCCTTCATCACATATGATCTCCAGGATCGTATTCGGATCGGAAAAGGTATGCTTATAGTACATAGTAAAATGCATCATATGCCCGGAAGAGGCAAGATGAAATGACATCACGAAATACTTTTTCCAATCACCCTGCCTTCTCTCGATGGATGAAGTAAAAGTGATCGTCTCGTCTTCGATCCCGGAAGATTCCACCAGTTCCCGGAATATCGCAACAGCCTCTTCCGTAGTTGTTTTCTCGGTGATTCTGCTCTTCATCTCTTCTGCGATCGGACGATAAATACTCTCGACAGGCTCGGGTCCATGAAAAGTGCCACCCGTCAGTTTCGTTAATGCTTTGGCGAGTTCCACTTCGGGATCATCATAATCGTCCGTAAAGATCACCTTAAAAACCTCATCCACATCCGGATTACCTGAGTTGGCGTTTTTCGCTGCACTCATACAACGGATTGCCTCAGCCAAAGCGACGACCACTTCGAAAATCAGGCAGGCGATTCCAAAGTAAAAAAACATCTTATTTACAGGGGAAAGCAGCATTCCGATCACAAAGAACAGGAAGCAGATCCCAAACCGGATAAACGCACTGAAAAAGAGTCCGAAAAACACTTGCAGTCGAAATCTTCGCATAATTCACCTTTCCGCATAAAATACCACTAAAAAACTCCCAACAGTTATTATATCATTCACTTCCGCTCAAGAAGAATAACCGTAAGTATAAAGTAGTATCCTGGGATAATTACGCTTTAAGATCGATCCACAAAGCCGGGCGCACCGCATTATTTCCGGCAAAAACACTTCTGCCGCCGTAATTTACGGTACCGTCACCACTGACATAGGCACCGGGGGTCCGAAGCCACCATCTTCCCGGGCTGGAAGTTCCTTTGGCCCGGCAGTATTCTGTTTCCTGGCACGCTCTTGCACTATTGGTATTGAAATACAGATTCGCTTCCGTGCTGTCCAGAAGAAAGACCTTGTCGATGGTATCACTTACTGATGTGGCGCTTAATGTGTGGTTTTTGTCTGCAGCAACGGAAACCCGAAGGATCCGGTTCTTTTCCTCCGCGCTGAAAGCATTATTGATAAACGTGTCATTCAGCCATTTACGGAGGAAGCAGGCCTCCCATGTGGTTTCCATATTATTCTCGCTGTATTTCTGGCAATCGAGCGCATCTTTGGTGATAAGGAGGACATGGTTCCCATCATATTTCAGCACAAGCCATTCGATATCGGCATTCTCGCTTCTCGGCACCTGAGGATAACGGCCGAAAACGATCTTCAGATACCCTTTATAAAGCGAGATCTGCTTCAGATTCTTCTCGCATACGATCTGCATGACACGGGGATTGGAAAGAAGTGCCTGCATTGCCTGACCGAAATTCAGTACTGGCGTTGTTTCAGAAGCTTTCTCCCCGGAAGACGATGCATTTCCCGTAACAGCAGCTATGACTTTCGCAGCCGTTTCCTGCGCGGCCTGTTCTTCCCGTTTTTTCCTTTCCTCTTCTGCCTTCTGGCGCATTCTTTCGGCAGACTTATGCGATTCGATAAACCCGATGATATCGTTTCTCAGTGCTTCGCTTCCATAGCGAAGTGCTTTTTGCGTGTTCGGATTATTTTCGAAATAGTTGATATCCGTCAATGTCACGAGATTGGGGATCCGAAGGTCCGCCATCGCTTTTGCCAGATAGGCCTCTCCGTTCTCCGGATCGATATCCAGAATTTTCTCGGCGTATCTATCCGCGTTGCTCCAATCACCTTCTTCAATGAACATAAAGGTGCGCCTCAGAAGGCCCAGCTTGGTCAGATCGCCTTCTTTCAGTGCAGACGGCACAGGAGCGGTTACGGTATTTTTATTCTTCGCTCCCAGGATCTTCTCGATTCCGCGTAAAAGATCCTGAATAGCGCCGACTTTTCCCATATCCTGTGCCTGAAGTCTGGCGAACTCCTTCGGCATATCATAGGCGTCGATGCCCTTATAACAGGGAATCAGTGTCTTATTCGCGCCCTTTTCGATCAGGCTAAGAAAACGGCTCCACTCATTCTTTACCCATACGGCGTTATAGTATTCGTAATCCGTTCCGAAAGCGAGCATGATCTTCGCAGAGTTCAGCGCCGCAAAAATATACGGTTCATACTCCTGCCCCAGTTTATCTTCGAGTGTGATCCTCGAGAAAAAGACTTTATAGCCTTTTCCCACAAGCGCCTGGTACACATCCTGGGCAATCACACTGTCGATGGTGCGGTTACCGGAATTATCCGTTTCTTTGTAGCAGATGAAAATATCGTATGGCTCTTCTTTTGACGAAACCTCGTTGATCGCAACACGCAAAGTTTCGATGGCTTTGGCTTCTTCTCTATAGACGGCACGGGAAGCAGGATCCGAGCACTCCATGACCATCTCGAAATCCTCATCTTCCATAATGCTGTCAAAAGAGGAGCGGTGACAGGTCGGCACCTTTTTACCGGTTCCGGGATCGTCCACATATTCAATACCGAACTTACAAAGAAGCAGACCCCAATAGGCCTCCGCCTCTTCCGGATAGTCCGATACCAGCGTCTCATATACGCCGGAAGCTTTATCAAATTCACCTGCGCTGCGCAGTCTGTTAGCGCGGGAAAAGAGATTGATCTTCTTCTCGTCATCCAGTTGTGGAACCGTCTGCACCGAACCGCAGTATTCGCATTCACATACGGTCATACCTTCAGTAATATTGAGGCCTCCGCCGCACATTTTGCATTTGAATACTGCCATATCTTTTTACACCTTAACGATTACTTACCTAACTTGCATGCCTGATTTCTTTCAGACAATCCGGTCATCAGAATTCCGCAGAATGTTTTTGCACTGGCATAGTCGCCACTGGCCAGAGCATTCTTCAGCTGCTGAAGCTGTGCTCCGAGATTCGTCTCCATCGCAGCTGTCGCCGCCGAGGAAACCGGATCACTGAACTTAAACTCATCGGAAAGTTTCTGAAGATCCTTTTTGAGAGCTTCATCCTGGCACAGGCCGGGAAGTCCTGCCGCCATCGCGGAAAGAGACTTCATATTCGAAGTATTCTGCTTAACCTGCACATCCTGACGGACAACTTCATCTCTTACCACCTCGGCAGTAATGCAGCCGATTGCTGCTACGGCAAAGACGATAACATTGATAATGATCGCAGCCCAGGACGGGATCTTTTCAGAAAGACCCATTTCAACAAGGCTCAGTACCAGCTGAACGAGAAGATAGGTAACACCGATCCTTGCAATCGGGAAACCATAAAACTTGCTCTTCGCACCGGGTTTGGAAAAGGAGACATTAAATACGTAAATCTGGAAAGCGATCGCGACCACTCCGCAGATGTATGCGACCCAGAATGTCGCCGTCATGCTGAACGGAGCCACAAAAGCGATTACGCTAAACACGGCCAATACAATCGCTAATACAATATATCCGCGCAATCCGTTTTTACTCATGATCACTCACCTCTCTTCTTTCCGCAGTTGTTACAGAAATTACCTACGATTCCTTTTAATCCGCAGCTGCAGTCCCAGGCATCTCCGGTTACTGTGACCGGTCTTCTGCTTCCGCAGTTGTTACAGAAATTACCTACGACATTCTTCTGGCCGCAGGGGCAGTCCCACATATCCGCCGAAGGCGCGGCCGGAACCGGAGCCGGAGCGGGAGCCGCTGTATTTGCCGGCTGCTGCTGAGTGTTCATTCCCTGCATCATGTTGCTGATCTGTGGCATGATCGCATTTGCCGCCGCCATTCCGACACCAAGGCCCATCATGTCGCCCACGATGGAGCTTCCGCCACCACCATTGGAAACGTCCGGACCCATATTCCCGATACCTTCCGCATAGGCTTTCTGTACTTCCGCCTGGAGTACATCTTTCTGGTTGTAGCCTTTCGCTCTCATGATCTCGGCTTCTGTCATGCCGGCCAGTCTCTGCGCCTCGGCATCTGCCTGTGCGGCAATGACCTTTCTCTCTGCTTCTCTTCTGGCGATCTCGGTCTCGGTGAGCTGCTTCTGCAGTTCCGCTTCTCTGTGCGCCGCTTCGATCGCTGCCTTGCTCTGCTCCTGCGCAGTACGGTACTGTGTCTCACCCTGCGCCTGCGCGGTCTTAACTGTCGCTTCCGCCTGGATGATTCTTGTCTGCAAAGTGATCGTATGCAGTTCTCTGATCCGCTTGAAGTTAGGATCATTTTCCGGGAGAACCACGCTGGTTACATAGAATTGCGGGATCGTCAGACCATATTCTTCAAATCCGGGCAGGATCTTCGCCTTCAGGCTGTCGGAGATCAGACCGAGATTCTCGTCGATCTCCAGAATATCGATGGCTTCCGACTTAATGACTGTCGGAAGATTTGTCTTCACTGCATTGGAGATCAGAGGACGGAAGGATTCCTGAATGGACTTGGTAAAGCCTTCTGCCTCATTCCAGGCAATGCCCTTCATCGTTCCGACCAGCTGGATAAGAAGCTTTCTGGAATTGGATACCTGAAGATTCATCTCACCGGACGCGCCAAGATCCAGAGGTGTTCCGGTCAAAGGGTCGATAAATCTGACCTTATCCGGAGTGCCCCATTTAATGGCCATCTGCACGGTCTTATTGATGAAATAGACTTCTGCATGAAACGGACTGTCCGGTCCGGTTGCAAGTTTATATGCCTTTCCGATAAGCGGAAGGTTCTGCGTCTCAAGGGTATAGCGGCCCGGTCCGAATGTATCCAGGGCCTGGCCGTCTTTAAAGAAGACTGCTTCCTGGCTTTCATGTACGATCAGCTGGGTTCCGTAGTTGAAATCCTCGATCGGATGCTTCCAGATAAAGGTATCATTGTTGCCTTCGTACTTGATTACGCTGAAAAGTCCTGTTTTTTCGGGTTTCATGTTTTCAGAATTAGTCATATCCAAGCCCTCTCTACTATTAAACTTCTCTCGTAGTATAACAGATTTCAAGTTCCTTTGATAGATTCTTCTATTCCGCAATAGACTCTTCTAATCCGCGTTCGTAGTCCCCGTCAATGTGTTCTGAAATACTCCTCTGCGGTTTTTCCATAGGTGAACATTTTCCGAAGAATACTCTTCAGATCTTCATTCGTAGACTTCTGCATACGGTTATATACGTAGGATTCGATACTGTAACTAAGCTCATCACTGATCAGTATATTTCCGTCGTAGATCTTTGCCGTAACCAGACACGACATATCTTTGGCGGCAATGGTGTCCAGTTTTGCCGTATAGGCGCCTGTCTTACTGTCATAGATAAACTCGGAGGAGGGTATCGTCTTCTCTTTGACCGCTCCGCCGACAGCAGTATAGGACAGCACAAGTTTCACGCTGGCGGAAGGCGCGCCCGAGTCAAAGGTCATATAATACTTCAGATCCACACTGCTTCCTAATACGAGGTTTTTCCCGTAGAAATGCGCTTTCGCGCCGGCTGTCGTCTTTACTGTTTCGCTGTTATGTAGTTCAGGCAGATCTGACGCCATCGCTCTCTGCCCACTTGTAAGGCCTTCATTTACCAGATCTTCCGTGTGGTAGGAAAAGTACTTCTGCGCCTCTGCTCCGTAGTTCAGCATATCCACGAGAAGCGTCTTCAGGCTGTCATCGTCAGACTTCTCCAGGCGGTTCATGGCATAGGCTTTGACACTATATTCATCTGCCGGAGAGTGATAGGTCTTCCCGTTCTTATCCAAATAAAGCGTGGCACGGACCTGATCTCCGATCTCTTTGGCGGCGATCCCGTCAAACGGGAAACGGATATATCTGGTTCCGTCGATCGTACTGAAAGTATAGTCGCTTAAAGTATATTCCTTCCAGGTAAACGTGGAGGAGTTTTTATCAAAGACCTGCTTTTCCAGTACAAGGCGGAAATTCTCATATCCGGTCACCGGTTCCATCGGGATATAATAGTTGATGGACAGGCTGTTTCCTACCGAGCAGCTATGTGCAAACCGAATCGGCAGGATGTACTCATCCAGATGCACCCGGATGATCTCCGGATCGATAGAGCGGGTATCCACCGTTACAGAAGGATCGACCGCCGTTTCCGTAAACCAGATATCCAGTGAAACCTGTCCTTCATAATCACCCAGGTTATAGCTGTTATATCCTGTCACCAGCGTTCCGGAGCTCTTATTGACCGTGCAGTGATCAAAGAGGATCTGGCTGTCTCCCGTCGTTTTCGTCGTCAGATAGATGAAGTTTCTTCCGGTATGCGTGATATCGCAGTTTGTAAACTGAAGATCCAGATATTTCAGCGGATCATTCTGATATGGACCGACATTGATGAAATAGTCTCCTTCCGACCGGATCTTGCAGGAATCAAAAAGAAGCGTTCTCTTTACATCTCCGCCTGCTGCGATCATACGAAGATCTTCAAATTCACATTCTCTGAAAGTACCCGAGTACAGCTGATAGTTCGTGAAGTTCATCGTGCCTTCAAAGAGGCAGTTTTCAAATACACGGGAAGTATCCGGATAGTTCGCGAAGTTTACTTTTCCCGAAGGGTCAGCCATACGGAACGTGCAGTCATAGAAATAAAGATCCGTACTCAGCTGGCCGGCAAGCACGATCGTACATCCACGGAAAGCCGAGGATATACCGGCAAAATTGGTAAAGGTACAGTTCTCATAGGTCACGATATCCTTCATACCCTGTGTCCAGTTGCCGCGAACGGTACAGTTCTTGACTTTGAATTCAACCGGTTCAACTACCTCATGAGTCGTATCGGCTGGCCGGAATTCGATCTTCGCGCAGTCGTTATTGAAAACTCTTCCATAGGAGCCGCGCTTATGGTCACCCGGATTCCAGAGCAGGACCATTAACCCGTCTGTATGATCTTTCACCACACCGCCGATCACCATGTCACGCATGAAGATCGTGTGATCCGAACAGTTCTCAAATACATGATTCAATCCGGCCACATCTACGACCGCGCCGGTATTTCCGGAAGTTCTCTCCTGGAAGTGATTGTTTCTGTAAAACACATCCTGACACTCCTGCCAGCCGTCTTCAAAATCGACCGGAAGCTTCGTGATGCTTGAGCCGCATCGGGTATAGGTGCAGTTTTCGATCAGAAGATGATTGCAGGATGTCGGTGCCAGGCTCGTCGTTCTCGTATCTTCGAAATCAATATCCGTGAAAGAGTTGTAATCGCCGAAGTGCTTACTATATACCGACACGCTATTTATGTACTCGCTGTACGGGAACTCATTTCCGTGGAAAGTGACCCGGCAGTATTTCGCGCCGGAAGGGATCTGGATCTTCCGGAACTGAAAACCTGTCACCGTTTCCAGAAAATTATGATTGGCATCATAGAAAGAAACATAGATAACTCCTGAATCGCCCTTGATTCCACGCCGTCCCTCCGGATGCCCGACATACATATAGTTAAAGTTTTCAGTGCATTTCCAGTAGTCCGGATCCGTCTCTGACTTCCAGGCATTTTCATTCCATTCCGTGATACCGCTTAGATCGATGTAGGAGCTGGTGCTCGCATTTTCATTCTGTGTTTCTTTTCCGTCAATGATCGCCGTTCTGGTAAAATCCGTGATCTTCACACCGCCTTGCCCATCAACGCCACGGGTAAAGATAGTATGTCCGGTAGTGGCGCGGATCGTCATATTACTGATGGAGCAGTATTTTCCACCGTTGATCAGTACAGTATTGATCGGCTCGCCAATACAGTCATACTCCTTTCCAGCGGCCTGCCGTTCGAAACGGTCACCCTCCAGGATTCCGTTTTCCAGATGAGCATCGATGGCGTCTTCGATCCGGACGATACAGCCCGGAGTCGTCTCATCATAGATGGTGATCGGATCGAGCTTAAACGTACTTCCGTTCATGTCCACGGTAAAATGGGAAGGGATCCGGATACAGGTTCCTCTGGCGTCTTCTCCGTTAACCCTGTACACACCGGGAAGAAGGACGATCTTTCTATATCCTTCCGCCTGCTTCTGCGCAAAAAGCACTGTCAGTCCTTCTCTTGTGGATATCAGATCTTCCGCGTTCGTACTGTCATCATTATGGATGGCATAGTCGGTAAGATCCTGTTCCGTCATATAGTAGGTCTGTTCTTCGGTTATCTCATATTCAGCCGGATCGATGACCCAGAGATCGTAGTAAAGCTTATGGGATCCAAGGCCCGTAGACGGATCAACTGCCTGCACAGAGAATTGATGGATCCCTTTATCAAGCTGTCCGATGGTCAGAGTATAGTCACCCAGCGGAATATCCTTGATCGTTCCTTCTTGTCCGTCTACTTCATACAGAAGATCCATTTTCTTCGAAGTATCATTCTCCATATAATCCGACTGCTCGTAGTCCGTGATATAGAGAGGAATACGGATCGTATCATCTACTGACGGCTTCGGATCAAAATAATACGTCGAAATATACGGCACCTGAAAGATACTGTCGGTATTCGTCACGTTCGCCTGAACTTCAAGCGAAGCAGAAACCGGAATATCCTCTGAAGCGGCAAAGGCCAGTGCTTTTGCAGAATAAGGAAAAAACAGATTAATTAAGAGCGCAACCGTCAAAACAACAGCACCCTTAGACAGATACTGCCGTGTCTTTCTATCGTTCATACTCACAACCCCGATGCAACTAATTTTTTCTATCGCACAAACTCAAAAAACATAATTACACTTGGGTGATTATATCCGAAACCGTTTTCGCTGTTTTATAGATTTACGACATTTTTATTAAAAAACGGCCCGGAGAAACTCCGAGCCGCTTTATGCATGTATTCTTATTATTCTGCAGATAATCTTATGATTCAGCAGAGCGCCGGCATAAACTTGGCAAAGAGATAAAGGCCTTCTTCCCCTGCATGAACTTCGTGATGCACCTTGGCCGGCATGATCGAAATCACGCCGGGAGCATACACGATCTCGTGGCCGTCATTTATACATGTCCCGTAACCGGCGATGACTTCATGCGTTTCCAGCTGGGGATCGTGAATATGGTCAAGGATGCTCTTACCGGGAGCGATCCTGACAAGATGGAAGCTATACGCTCCGCCTGTGACCTTCGATGTCACGATGTGCTTTAATTCCACACCATCGAATACAGGGTGCTTCGACCAGGGAATGTCCGCAAAATTGACTATTCTTTCCGGATCCTGAAATTTTCCTTCGTTAAATGCCTCAAATACTGTGTTTTCCATTATGATCAACCTCTCTTTTTCTTTGATGGTTTGATCATAACAAGATCGGATCAATCCGCATTGGATAAAATTGCGGATTGGATAAACTGCTCCGGGGAAATGCCGACTTGTTTCTTGAACACTCTGTCCAGATGACTCTGATCACAAAAGCCTACCATATGAGCCACGTCCACGACTTTATATCCCTGGCGCAGGAGCTGCTGGGCTTTCCGGATTCGGCACTGCATCTGAAACTTATGGGGTGTCAGGCCGTTTTCACTTGTGAACTTCCGTATCATGTGGTAAGAACTGATGTTCACCTTCTCGGACATCTGCTCAATGCTCAGGTCCAGCTCCGGATTTCCCAGTATCTCACGCTTGATGACATCCAGTTCTTTTGCCGCATCATTATTTCCCGGAATGCATGTCGTGATCATGGAATACTGTTCAGACAACGGCTCGATCGAATGCTGCACATCAGGAAGAACGGAAAAGCATTCCCCTTCCGAGCAGGTAAACTCCTGACCGGACACACGGATCAGGATCGACCCTTCCGTTACGATGCCAAACACATAATGTCCCACATGCGTATGTGGCGGATAGGAGATTCGGACATGCTCCAGGCTCACGGTCTCGATCCCTGTCGAGTTATCTTCTATGTATTGAAGTTTTTCTGCTGCCACTTTCCTTTACTTCCTTCAAGACGTCTCCATTCTTAAATCAAGTCCATTCGAGTACGGCTTCCCACTCCTCTTTCAGAATAGAGAATACTCTTCTTCCTTCGTAGTGATCAGATCTCCAGAAGAAGTCGCGGAAGGTTCCTTCATATGTCAGGCCGCACTTCTCGATCACTTTTCGGGAGGCTTCGTTTTCTGTCCGGCAGTCGATCTCGATTCGGTGGAAGTTGATCTTTTCAAACCCGAATGCGATGACGGCTTTGGTCATCTCGGTGGCATATCCCCTGCCCTGAAATGCGGGGCCGATCACATACTCGATCTCGCCGTGCTGATTCTTGGTATCCACAGTAAAATAGGCGATCTGGCCGATGCATTCGCCTGACCTCTTCTCGATCACGGCCCACCGGTAATAGTCCTCTCTGTTATATGAGCCGATATATTTCGTATCCAAAAGCACCCGGACTTCTTCCGGTGTGGAATAAAAGGGTTCGCCGTAATCCCACTGGGTCTTTTCGTCCGAGATCCAGTTACGGATCATGGAATCAATGTCCGAATACTCGAAACGGCGAAGGATCAGCCGCTCCGTCTCAATTGTCTGCGTTCCCGTATGTGTAAGCATATTCCTGTGCCACCTATCACCCAAAATTATACTGCATGAAATTCCCGTTATGCTTGAAGCCGTTCGCCTCATAAAGTTTCACGCCCGCATCCGATGCCGTGATGTAGATCGTTCCGCAGCCATAGTCCTTGGCCTCCTGGACGACTCTTTTGAGAAGCTCGGAAGCGATGCCCATTCTTCTATAGTCCGGATCCGTGTACATACTTGAAAGGATCCCCAGTCTTCCGGTCGGACAGGTAAAATACGGTGGTTTCTCCGCGAAGGACATCCCGCTTGTTCCTACGATCTTATCGCCGTCAAATGCGAGCCAGGAGACATATGTACCGGCAGCCAGATTTCTCTTGTAGAAGTCCATCAGGGCTGATTCCAGGTCTACATTCTCCGGCACACTCTTTCCGGAAGAAGTATATTCCTCCGTCAACTGGTCGATCCTCAGCCGAATGATCTCATCTAATTCATTCTCTGTCAGTTTTCTATACGTGATTTCCATATTGGCTCCCCTTCATTCATAAAGATCCCGCGGGATCGGTTCATCAGAGATACAAAGATCCCTGTCCGTTCTCTCCCACATCGTCTTCAGGATATCCGTCATTTTCCG
>CADBGD010000060.1 GCA_902794115.1 Oscillospiraceae bacterium | reverse complement strand
GTTACTGAAATCCGAGACCACGAGCTCCGGGATCTCGTCATAACCGATATGCACCAGCGCATACTTCACGTTGTCATTATCCAGGCCGTGCTCCTCGATAATGCTCATATACGCATCTTCAAAGCAGGTGAACCTGTTTTTTCTGCCTGTCTCCGACGGCTCTTCGGATCCGTCCGGCGCCTGGCCCTGCCCGTCCGACGCTGAGGCTTCACCCGACGCAATACTCTGCACGCCCGGATCTCCCGAAACGTCCGTTCCCACCGTCTCAACGGTCTCTTTTTCTTCCCTCTTCCCTGCCCGGTCGAGATAGTTTTCGACAGTAGAGCCATAGCTTCTGGAAGACAGCAGGAGCACGACGGCGAACGTCACGCACACCGAAAGGATCGTCATGACCTTCGACATGTGCTTATTCTTAAGAAGGTTCTTGATACGGAGCTTGGTCTCCATGCCGCCGAATCCCAGCCCGCTGAACGCCGTATTCTGCAGGAACGAGCCCCTTCTGTCGTCCTCGGCGTGTTTGACCAGCGACATGCAGTATTCCTTGATCATATCCACATCGAATAGCTCCGTCGTCTCTTCATCGACGCGCATCTCGATGTCCGCGCAAAGCATGATGAATGCCAGCCACACCAGGGGATTGAACCAATGCAGGCAGAGCACAAAATAGCTGAAAAGCTTGGTTACGCCGTCTTTGTTCTTGATATGTGTCCACTCGTGATTGAGGATGTATTCTTTTTCGTCGTCGTCAAAATGGATCGGTATAAAGATCTTCGGGCGGATGAAACCGATGACGAAAGGCGTCTCGATACTGGTCGTGAAATACTTGCCGTCGTAGGATCTCGAGTCCCATCTCGCCTTGGAATAGAACACCAGATAGCGGATGGTAAAAAAGATGACCAGCCCGGCCATCACGAGAAGCCAGATATCCGTCAGGATACGGAAC
Organism: Oscillospiraceae bacterium; assembly: GCA_902794115.1. Taxonomy (GTDB): domain Bacteria; phylum Bacillota; class Clostridia; order Saccharofermentanales; family Saccharofermentanaceae; genus Scatonaster. Next base: position 13,240 of record CADBGD010000060.1, on the reverse strand, counting down.
GTCAGCGCAGAACTTCCGGCCAGAGGTCCGTCCGCTTCCTCGACGGAAACATCTGTTTTCTCGCCATAATCGCCTGCTTCTTCGCCAAAAGCACTTGCCGCTGCAGCCTCTGCGGAGGCCTCTACTGCCCCGCTTCCCTGCAGCGATTGATTATCAGAAATAAGATCCCCTTGCTTCTGCCCATCCTCGGAAACCGCGACCTCTCCGGTCTCCCCGGAAACATCAGCCACCTCGACAAACTCGGTCTTACCGGACTTCGAGAAAAGTTTCTCAACATTCAGGACACCGATCGGAGAGGCAAAATTATATGGGATCACCAGACGGACCGCCACCGCGATCCAAAAAAGGATCAGAACTCGCTTGGGGCAATTCTTGAAAATGAGACGGAAGAGAAGCACGATCAGAATCGCAATGCTTCCGTAAAGGCTCATTTCCAGGATCTTGGCAAATACCGCGTTCATTCCCGGCGCCTCAGTCCTTCGTATGCTTCTCGATCATATCGATCAGTTTCTGCGCATCGTCGCGGCTTAAGCTCTTCTCGCCACCGAGAAATGCACTGACAAAGCTCGGCAGCGAGCCCTTGAAACTTTTCTCCACGAGTTCATTGCTCTGCTGATGCTGGACTTCCTCGCGGCGCACCAGGTACGTGATCTTCGCCTTGTTATTCGCGATAAAACCCTTATCGCACAGCCTTTTGATCATGGTATAAACCGTCGTTTTCTTCCATCCGTGGAGCTGCTCACAGATGTCGGAAAGCTCACCGGACGAGATCGGGGCATGCTCCCAGATCAGTTCCATCAGTTTATATTCGCTTTCACCAATAGAATAGTCTTTCACAAAGATGCTCCTTTCTGCCCTCACTTCCCACGCACATTCTACAAGTGTAGAGTGAAGATGTCAATACCTATTCTATCGTTGTAGAATAAAAAAGCACGACGCTTCCCCCCCGTCATCCGGTGATCCTGATTTCATAGCTACACACCACGGAAGCCAGGTCAGCAGTCTTGAAATACAAAGCATCAGAAACCTTCGTCTGTACCTTGCCGATCTATCAGAATATAAAAGTACCCCCATCCCTCGCACATCGCTGTACAAAAAATGGGGGTAACTTCATGAAATTTGGCGGAGACGGAGGGATTCGAACCCTCGAGCCGGGATAAACCGGCTAACGCATTTCGAGTGCGCCCCGTTATGACCACTTCGATACGTCTCCAAATTGCTATTCGATTATAAGAGTAGAGGGCTTTTCCGTCAAGTACAGGCCTGAAAGTCAAATTGTGTATTTTTTGTATATTCGGGACATTCTTTGTTGATGAATTTCTCAAAAAGCGGTAACATTATCCTAGAAGAATTTGATGGAGTTGGGACCGAATGACAGACGAACTGAAAGACATTGTTTATAGTGATCTTTTCCGCTATACAGGTAATACGAGACGGTACAAGAACGTCTTCTTTACGTATATCGAGGAGATGATGACCAGTCCGGAATTCCACTTCATCAGCAATCTGCGTCATTGTAGCTATCACTACCAGAAGACGCAGACGAAGATCCACGATTTCAAGTACTTTTTCCATAAGGCCTGCCTGTATCTGTGCAGCAAGGCGCTGGACAGAAAGTCCAGAAAGTACCATTTTCAGATCCCTTACGAGACGAAGATCGACAAGGGCTTCTATATCGCGCATTTCGGGCGTATCATTATTCACCCGAAGTCCGTCATCGGCCATAACGTGAATATTTCCACCGGTGTCGTTATCGGAACCCAGTTCCGTGGCTCCAGAAGAGGTTCGCCGACTATCGGTAACTACGTTTGGGTCGGCGCCAATGCCGTCATCGTCGGTAAGATCAAGATTGGAAATAACGTACTGATCGCCCCCGGCGCCTACGTGAACTTCGATGTGCCGGACAACTCCATCGTTATCGGTAACCCTGGTCTGATCCGTCAGTCCCCTGGCGCAACACTGGGCTATATCAACAACACGATCCTGTTCGACGAATACAACGTAAGGTCGGGAGATGCCTGATGTTTACTTTAGTTTCTGATTACCAGCTCCCCTCATCTGAATATACTGAGCGCCGCCTGAACCTTCTCGGGAAGATCGAGGAAGGTACGGCGGTCCTTCTTTTTGCGGGGCGAGCACCGATGGCTTCTCTGGATGAGGCCTACCCTTTCCTTCCGAACCGCAATTTTTTCTATTTCTGCGGCATTGAACAGGAGGAATCGGTCCTGCTTCTGATCAAGGACTCTTCGTTAACGCGGAGCAACCCGGCTTCCAACGGCCTTTCTGCCCGCCTTTATATCCATCCCCGGGAACCGGAAAAGGAAAAATGGACCGGAAAGCGTCTTTCTTTTGAAGAAGCCACTGCCATTTCGGGCATTTCGGATGTCCGTGTTCTGGAAGATCTCAAGGAAGATATGGAAGAGATCCTGTCCGGATCCATGAAACTTGCCTGGGATGAAACAGATCTTTCGCCCCTTCGTGCCCATTGGGAAAAGGAAATGGCGAAAACCGAGCAGTTTGACACGGTGACTGATATTTCGGGCATTGTAACACTGTTACGCATGATCAAATCCCCTTCCGAAGTCGAGGCGATCCGCACAGCGATTGCCGTTACGGAAGAATCTCTTCAGGTCCTGGAAGGATCTTTGCACCCCGGCATGACCGAAAATGAGGCAAAGGCGATCCTGGAAGCCGAGATGGTAAAGCGGGGCTCGCTGTTCCAGTCCTTTTCGACGATTGCCGCCGGAGGAAAGAATACTCTGTGCCTTCACTACCCGACGCCAAGGGATGTCATCGAGGACGGCCAGATGCTGCAGATCGATACCGGTGCCAGAGCCGGCGGATACTGCTCGGATATTTCCCGTGCCTACGCCATCAACGGCAAGCGGGACAGCCGCCAGCAGGCGCTTTTCGAGCTGATAATGGAATGCAAGAAGACTTCTCTTTCGGCCATTCGTTCCGGAAGCACTATCGCGAAAGTCAATGAAGAAACAAGAAAGACCGCAGCGGCAGGTCTTCGGGAACTGGGCGTCATTTCCCGTTCCGAGAAGGATGCGCTGGAGGCCTGCAAGAAATACTACTGGCACAATACACTTCATCACATGGGGCTGGATGTTCACGATGTCTGCGACCGCGACATGGTCTTCGTCCCCGGCATGGTTTTTGCCGTTGAACCCGGCATCTATATCCCGGAGTGGGGCTTCGGCTTCCGCGTTGAAGATGACGTGCTTCTTACCGACCATGGGGCCGAATATCTTTCTACACCACAAACCTAACAAGGCTGTAACACGATAGTCAAAATCCTACCGTACAATCAGTATAGGTATATAGGCTCTTATATTCGAAAGGAGGGGCGAAGGTGCCCACTGGAATTATTTTAGCGCTGGTCATTATCGGACTTCTTATGATCGTGGCAGGCCTTTTGTGGCTTCTGTTCTATTCCTATGCGGTGCGAATGAGTTACCGTCTTTTCGGCCGTCCGCAGCCTCGTCCGCCTTATGACAAATCTCCTCTCTCCATCGATCAGAATACGATTTTCGGCAGAGGCCAGAACTGGTTTTACAGTAACCGCATGAATATTCTCGACTGGCAGATGACGTCTTTTGACGGTCTGAAGCTTGCCGCCTACTATATTCCGGCAGCCAAAAATACAACAAGGGACGTGGTGATCCTTCTTCACGGATTCAACGATGCTCCCTCGGTCATGGCCGCGTACGCCCAGCTCCATCTGGAGAAGCGGGACTGTCACATCCTGATCCCCCACATGCGCGCCCACGGCATGAGCGAAGGTGACTTTGTCGGATATGGACTTTTCGACAGTCAGGATATCGCCATGTGGATGCAGTACCTGGAAACAAGACTGGGACCGGACCTCCGGATCGTTCTTCACGGCCGTTCTATGGGTGCTGCCGCTGCAATCATCACCGCCGGTTCCGGAATCGCGCCGAATACCCTTCAGGGAATTATCGCTGACTGTTCCTTTGATACATTGGATCATCAGTTTTCCCATCTTTGTGTCCGCAAATACCGTTTTGCCTGCAAGCCCTTCCTTTCTTTAGTGAAGAAAGTCGCAATGGAGCGCTTCGGCTTCCCTGTCGACAAATGCTCACCTCTTGCCATGGCTCCGCGGATCTCGGTTCCGGTTCTTTTATTCCACGGTACCGAAGATGATCTGGTTCCATCTGAGATGAGCGACAATATCTTCAATGCGCTTCGGGCACCCAAGCGGATCTGCCTGATCGAGGGCGCCGCCCACTGCATGGCCTATAACGATGCGCCGGAGCAGTACGCCACCGAGATCGACAAGTTCCGAGACAGCTTAAGCGACAATGAATGGCAGCGGCTCATCGGAAAATACTGATTACCTAGACCGATTGCGTAAAATGATTGAGTAACTGTTTGTGAAATAGGTATTGGCGGCGAGTTCTTTTCCCTGGATACGGCTGTATTTGAATTTCACGGACAACTTTCTCATCTCCACTCTTTTGTGAAAGAATTTGGTATTTTCTCCTATTATTATTATAGTTTTGGGGATTGCACATTTTCCAAAAATATGTTTCCTCTTCTTCGTCAAAAAACCTCAAAGGCAGGCATTCCAGCACCGTTTGATAATATCAAATGGTGCTGGCGTATCTCGGCATTTTCGCGGACAATACTGATATGTCATATAAGGCAGGAATGGTATTCTGAAATTGCCGGCAAACAAATTTTCATTTATAACAAGGGAATATTGGAGGAAATATAAATGGCAAAAACCAAACTTTCTATCAGGGTTCTCTCTTTAACTCTGGCAGTTTCCAGCATTTTGACCGCCGGCTTCTTACGCGCCAGCCGCGTTCAAGCCGACAGCACACCTTCTTGGTATCTGTGTCAAGGCAATTATAATACATATATTGACAGACCGCATGGAGGTACAACTGTCGCCAAAGCAGGATGTAATGTGACCTGTGTAGCCATGGCAGCACGTATTGTTGGATCTGATACAAAAGCAAATCCGGAAAACTATTACAGAGAAGCTGTAAGTAAAGATCTGGTTATCTGGGACTCGAAGAATCAAGAATACTGTGGCTTAAGTACTAGTGGAGTTTCAACTATGTGTAACGCACATGGTATGACTTGCGAGTGGACTAACGACTTAAACAGGGTAAAAAACGAATTATATAATGGCGCTGTCATTATTTACAATGTTGGACCTGGTCCTAATAATTTCACTGGCAATGGCCACTATATTCTTCTTTACAATGGTGAACTTAAGAATATGCCTGCCGGTTATGCTGGTGTGTATGATCCAAATACATCTAGACAGACGCGTATCGGAACCCGTATGAGCCTTGATAACATCAATCAGGACCGAAAGAACAAAGACGACTCTTCCTATAAGCCTTACGGAATTATTCGAAGAAAAGCAAACACTGTAATTAAAGCCAAGGCTTTGGCATTCGTTACTAGTCTGTATAAAAATTGTTTAAAGAGAGATCCTTCCAACGGAGAAATCACTTATTGGGCCGACCTCCTAACAACGAGAGCTTTTAGCGCGGCAAGAGTAGTAGATTTCTTCTTTACTTGTGACGAATTCAGATCGAAATTCAAGAATATATCTAAAGAAGAGATCGTCAAGCGCTTATACGCATGTTTGTTTGGAAGAGAGCCAGATGACGGCGGGAAAAAGTTCTGGACAGATTGTCTTAAAAATGGAACCAGCATTCATAATGTGATTGTCGATATGACAGGATCCGATGAATTCAAGAAGAGAATGAAGAATCTCTCGCTTGTCCCTGGAGCAGTATAAATCTACAATAATCATTCAACACTACAAAAAAGGCCGGTTTTAACAACCGGTCTTTTTTCTTTAGAACGTTTACCACGATAACCCCATTTAAGTAAGAATCCCATGTAAGAAACAGGTAAGAATTGTACAAGATTTGGGTAAAGCATTCTTTTTTCGAAAGACGTAAACTGGCATTGTAAGAAACCAAGTCGGACTTCTGCGGACGCGCAATGAGAACGACAGCCGATATGAAACCAAACAAGGAGTAAATACTATGCAGACCACTTTACACAACACCAAATCGCATACCTACGAGCTGGATTCGCAGGAGCTTCCGACAAGAGAGACGATCCTTCAGGCAAAAGACCTGTGCAAGACTTTTTCCAATGACAGTGTTCAGCAGCACGTTCTGAAGAATCTGAATCTGGAGATCAGAAAGGGCGACTTCACCGTCATCATGGGTGACTCCGGCGCCGGCAAATCCACTCTTCTTTATGCTCTTTCCGGCATGGACCGTCCGAGCCTCGGCTCCGTCCGCTACGGCAAGGAAGAGATCTCCAAGTACAACAACGACAAGCTGGCTCGTTTCAGAAGAAATCACTGCGGATTTGTTTTCCAGCAGAACTACTTGAATGACACCATGAGCGTTCTCGACAACATTATGGTCAGCGGTCTTCTGAAGCATAAGGATCGAAAAGCACTGGCTGAAAAAGCAAAGAAGCTTCTTTCCCAGGTAGGCATCGCGGAAGTCAGCTACGGCAAGTTCCCGAATCAGTTGAGCGGCGGTGAGCAGCAGCGTGTCGCACTGGTAAGATCTGTCATCAACGATCCGGAAGTGCTCTTCGCCGATGAGCCGACAGGTGCGCTGAACTCTCAGAATACTCAGGCCGTACTTGATGTACTTACTGAAATGAACCATAAAGGACAGAGTGTGGTTATGGTAACACACACCGTTGCCGCCGCCGAGCGCGGAAACCGCATCCTCTATCTCCGTGACGGCGTGATCTGCGATGAGATCGAGCTGACACCGTATAACGGTCCGGACAAAGAACGTCACAGCGCCGTTCGCGCATTCCTTTCGAACATGGGGTGGTAAGAAATGTATTCGTTATTCTTTATTGCAAAAAACAATCTCAAGAAGCATAAGGGCGAAGTGGCGATCCTGTTTACACTGATCTTTCTGGCCGCCATCCTTCTCTTCTCCAGCCTTTCACTTCTTTTGTCCGGCCAGAACATCATCAACGAGTGTAAGGATACCTATCACACATCCGATATTCTGATCTTTCAGAACGCACCTATGAATCTGGTTTCAAACACTCCTGAAGACATCATGAATTATACAAAAGAGTTCCGGGACACCATCGCCGCACTTCCCGGCACAGAACTCTGCGAATCTGTACCGATCGTGGAATGGCCGGCAGATTACTACTACGGAAGCCAGACCGAAGAGGACAGCCGTTCCTACGAATTCTTTATTCAGGACAGCTCGAAGCCGACTTACCTCAATTCCTTCCCGGAAGAGTTTATCAATCTCCAGGATAACGAGATCGTGCTCCCGTACCATTTGTCCTCTACAGTTAAGAAAGGGGATGCATTCCATATCTCCGCCAACGGCATGAGTTTTGATTTCATCGTCAAGGGTTATATGGAGAATCTGTATTTTGCCACAACAATGAACATTTCCGGCTTCCCCGCTCTCGTCAGCCCGAACATTTTTCAGGAAATTTCTGAAAATGTAGATCCGAGCATGTGTGGTTCCGTCGTGTACTGCACTGTCGAAGACGGTGTTGACCTCACGGATTACGAGCTGTCTGTGAAGCGTGCCTTCCCGGAAGCGGCTCCGACTTCAGTCAAGGTCGACATCATGGAAATGGGCACAATGGTCTTATCCGGTATGGCTTCGGCAATCATTCTCCTCTTCACCATCGTTTTAGTTGGACTGGCCATCATCATCATGCACTTCTCCATTAAGAATTTCATCGAGATGAACATCCAGAATATCGGTCTTCTTCAGGCGAATGGATATACGGCAAAAGCACTGCGCTGGTCCTGCATCATGGAAGAAATGCTGATCTGCGGTCTCGCAACTATTCTGGCCATCGTTGTCGGCATCCTCATCAGCCCTTCGCTGAGTTCTCTTCAGGGAATGCTCATGGGGCTTACCGGTTTCTCCGGAGTATGTATTCCGGCTCTTCTTTCCACATTGATCGGCATCCCGCTTCTGGTCTTCCTCGGAACCCTTCTGGCTTCCAGAAGCTACAAGAAACTCACTGTTCTGGAAGCGCTCCGCTCCGGTATTTCCAACCACAACTTTAAGAAGAATCACTTCGCACTGGACAAATCTTCCGTGCCGCTGGATCTGGCTCTGTCCGGCAAGAATATCTTCGGCCGCCCGAAGAAGAGTCTCTTCATCGTCCTGATCATCGCTCTTTTGACATTCTCAAGCTGCCTGGGCTTCACGCTCTTCGAGAATTTCGCCATGGATCAGACCGCCATGCTGAAACTGGTCGGCTTCGAAGTTTCTGAAGTACAGATCACTACTAACGGCGACGAGGCACTTCTCGAGGATATCAGAAATGACCCGAAAGTCGAACGCGCGCTTACCAGTTCTACGTTGAGCAGCATCGAATTCACTCACCTGGATAATACCCGTTCCATCGGAGTCGACACCTATGGTGATCTCAGCCATCTTGAGTACGAGTACCTTCTGGAAGGACACCTGCCGGAGAACGGAAACGAGATCGTTCTGACATTTATCGAAGCGAAAAATCTTGATGCCAAGATCGGTGACGTAGTGGATGTCAAGACCACAAATAACACCGGAACCGTTGCCTTTACCATCTGTGGTATCGACCAGAAGATCAACAACATGGGAAACAGGGCTCTGGTCAGCGAAGAAGGTGCGAAGCGGATCAATCCGGATTACAAGTTCGGTTCCATCATGATCTACCTGAAAGATAAGACCCAGGCAAGGGCCTATATGAAGGAACTGGCCGAAAGGTATCCGCTGAATAATGTGATGCTGATCGATGATCTCATCGGTTCCACGATGACGACATTAACGACCACCATGGTTGCGATCTGTGCGATCTTCGTCAGCCTTACATGCTTCGTCGTCATCCTGACCGAGATCCTCCTGACCCGCTCCCAGATCATCCGCGAACGTTCTGAACTCGGCGTCAGCAAAGCCCTCGGTTACACGTCCGGCGAACTGATCCGCAGAATGATCATGAGTAACCTGCCACTGGTCGTCCTCGGTGTTCTGGGCGGTATCCTCCTGCACTTCCTCCTTGCAGACAGATTCATGCTCCTGGGACTGGGCCTGTTCGGCATCAAGCAGACCAACCTTTCGACGAACCCGCTGTGGTTCCTGCTGACCCTTGTGATCATCGTCGCCTGTGCTATCATCACCAGTTTCCTGAACTCCCGTTCTATCAGTAAGCTGGAGCCGGTACGGATCCTGAAGGAAGAGTAATCACTTCTAGAAAACCATTGGGAGGATCCATCGTTGAAAATGTGCAAAACCAGATGTGTTTTGCGGTTTTCTTCGGGGATTCTCCCGATTTTTCATGGAGTGTGATGTTTCAAATTGACAAAGTTCTTTAAGAAAGATAACATACTTACGGGCATACGCTTGGAGTGGGTATGCTCATTTATATGAATAAATATATGGATAGAAGGAGAACAACTACTATGAAGACAACACTCAAGAAATTGGCTGCTATCGTTCTGGTTAGCGCAACCGTACTTTCTCTCGCTGCTTGCTCTAAGGGTGGCAGTGCTAAGAAGGTTTCCAAAGAAGACTTCGTTGCTAAGATCGAGAAGGAAGGTTTCCAGACAATGGACGCCGGTGCAAGCGAAGAAACTGACACCAAGGAGAACGTTATTGCATTCAGTGAAGAGGGCCTGATGGTGTCCTACTCCATCCACAATTCCAAAGAAGGTGCAAAGAAGCAGTTCGATGAAATGAAGGAATCTGCTGAAGCATCTAAGAAGTCCGGCGAGATCGAAAAGCTGAGCACCAGCTCCAGCAAGATCACTGCTTCCAGTGCTGAACAGTATTTGGTCGTCGTATATGCTGATGACATGACGATTGCCGCTATGGGTACTCCGGACGACAGCAGCAAAGTCGATTCTGTTCTGAAGGCAATCGGTGTACTTTAATATTTCGATTTTATATGATTGAAACAACAAGAAGAGCTGTCTTTATAGGCAGCTCTTCGTTTAAAAAATCCGTAATGCGCATGGGTAAAAGGAGATAATGCTATGAAAAATACACTTAAGAAAATCGCTGCTATCGTTCTGGTCAGTGCTACTATGCTTTCTCTCGCTGCTTGTTCTAAGGGTAGCAGTGCAAAGAAGATCACCAAGGAAGAGTTCATCTCTAAAGCGGAGAAAGAAGGCTATCAGATAATGGATGGCGATCTTGAAACAGACAACATGACTGTTTCTGTTGTGGCATACAATTCGGATGGGAGCGTTTTACTGCAATACACCAATTTTACTTCTAAGGACAGCGCAAAGTTATACTTCGATTCCATGAAAGACGTAGCCGAAGATAGCAAAAAGAGCGGTGAAATCAAAAAGTTGAGCACCAGTTCCAGTAAGATCGAAGCGACTGACGATACGAACTACACTGTATTTGTGTACGCGGAAGACATGATCGTTATCGCTATCACCGATGCGGATAAGAGCAGCGCTGCTGATTCCGCTCTGAAGACAATCGGCGTACTTTGATCTTCCGCTTCTTTTGAATCAATCACCGGAATCAGAATAGTTATACCAACAAAAAGGGACGATCTCTGAACAAGAAGGAGATCGTCCCTTTTCTATTCTCTTTTTCTATTCTCTTCTTTAATTCTTCTCTTTTCTAATAACTCATGAATAAAGAAAACCCCCGAAGCACTTGGCTGCGGGGGGATATTCTTTCGTCCGAAGACGGTACAAACTCAATTATTAGAGAGAAACTCTATTCTGGACTTCACTCAAGTTACGGGAGGATTCAGTAGTTCCTGTAGCTTGAGTTGTGTGTTCGTGCTGCATCGGTCTGTCCTCCTTTGTTCTTTCTATGGTTTTATTCTAAATAAGAAAAGTGGAGGCCATATGGCACATTTGTGAACAAATTAAAAAGAAGATATCGACAATTTGAAAAGGACCGAATTATGCGCAGGAACACAGGTGCATTTCAAAAAGCTCACTTCTTCTCTTCAGAAGGCAGAGACTTTTCCCCTTCTTTCTTCGTAGCAGTTTCACTCCCGGGCTGACTTTCACTTTCCTGCGGCGTAGAAGTAGAAGGCAAGGCAGCGCCTGCTGTCTGCGGGATCTCTTCTGTCTTCTGCGTGGCATCTGCATTTAGCTGGGCGGCATAGTACGCTTCCAGTTTCGGGCGGGCGGCTTCATAATATTTCTGAAGGCCCGGGTCGAACTGGGTGCCCATTCCTTCCATGATGATGGCATTAGCTTTTTCCGGCGGCATCTTTTCCTTATAGACACGTTTACTTACAAGCGCATCATAGACATCAGCCACCGCCATGATCCGTGCTTCTAAAGGGATCTTTGCACCGGAAAGATGTTCCGGATAGCCTTTTCCGTCCCATCTTTCGTGATGGTAATGCGCCACATTTTCCGCAAGCAGGCAAAAAGCCTGGTCATCGGAATCCTTCAGGATCTCATGGACCACCTTCGCGCCTTCCGCGGAGTGGGATTTCATGATCTCATATTCTTCCGGCTCATACCGGCCCGGCTTCATCAGGATCGCATCCGGCACCGCGATCTTACCTAAGTCATGCATCGGTGCCGCTTTGACCACGCGCTCGCAAAACTTCTTCGAAAGACCTAAAGACGTATCTTTTTTCATCTCCTCGATCAGAAGCCGTACACCTTCACTGGTCCGCTTAATATGGCCGCCGGTAAAGGGGTCGCGGCTTTCAACCATGGTCGCCATACTGAACAGAAGGTGATCGTTCATCTGACGGATCCGGTCGGTCTTCTGATCCACCTGATTTCGAAGGACCGTGTTGAATCTTTCCTGAAATTCCATGTATTTCACGTCCGCTGTATCGTCCGTGATAAACAGCTGGTAGCCTCTCTTCTTTCTTCCGTCAAAGAGATAGTTGACCTCTACGTGATAGGTCTTGCTGCCATCCTTATTCTTATAGTGGAAGTGCACATCTTCGTCCCCATCATCGAAAATGTCCACCGATACAGGTGCATTTCCCGTAGATTCCTTCTGAATAAAAGCGGAGATCCACATCACCACATTATCCTGAAGCTCCGCGATCTCTTTGATCGGCTTGTCGACATGAAGCTCCACCAGCATCGGCAGGCACTTTTCCGCCACCTCGTTACAGCCCAGGTAGCGGAGCTTGAAGTCGAAGGAAGCAAAGCCGGTGCCGCCTTTCTGAAGGAGCGAATCCAGACCGGAGTCATTGATGTCGTAAAGGCTGATCCGATATACGACCAGAAGATACATGAACTGGGCAAAGACGTAGGCTGCCGGCACCAGTTCGATGTCTTCGGTGATGCGCCGGCCGACAAAGAAACAAAGGACGCACACCAAAACCGGGACAAACAGCAGGTAAATGATCTTGTGGGACACATCGTTCTTTTTGATGTGGCTGTAAATGAGAGCGACAAAACAGATGAGGAAGCATAGAAGGATCCAGATGTGCAGGACCGTGTGCATGGGGCCGTAGTCTTTTCCCGTAAGAATGGACACACCGTTTCGCTCCACCAGTTCCACATTTTTATAGAACATATTCGTGCGCTCGATCGTCAGGACCGGAAGGTAAAGGAGCGCCGTCGCCAGGATCAGCACCGCCCGTTTGATGCGGGACAGGCGGATGTGGCAAAGACCTAAGATGGCGATCATGATGAAAAGGATCGCAAAGGTGCTTGACAGGTAGACAAGCTGGATCGCAAGAACTGCTTCCTGCAGTTCCGAGGCCCGCGCCACTGCCACGTAGGCAAGATTTCCAAGAGGAATCAGAAGAAAGATCAGCGTGATGTTTACGTCGAAGTGCTTGTGCCACATGAAGGCATAGACGATCGTGAAAAACAGTGACAGACCGAACATGGTCACATAATAACCCAGCATGGAAATTACCCCCTCATTTCCTTTGCATCTTTCCTTGATTATAGCATCTTGGTTCGAAAAAATGGAATGGGGGGCGAAGAACAATAGGACCAATCTCCTATTTTTTCTGTTTTGGTCCTATACAGGGGAGCCGGATAGGACCAAAACCTGATTTTTATTAATTTGGTACTACCGCTTTGGGCTAAAAATAGGACCAAACAGGCTGTTTTGGCTGAGTTGGTCCTATGTCGAGGGGGCAGCAAGTAGTACCAAACTTCAACTTTTCCATGGTTTGGTCCTATTTTTCGGTAAAGTATATAGGACTAAACTTCCGAATTATTCATTTTGGTCCTACTCGGCGGAGGCCGATAGGACCAATCTTTAATTATTCCTTTTTT
>CADBGD010000059.1 GCA_902794115.1 Oscillospiraceae bacterium | reverse complement strand
CCGGATCCGGAGCAGTGTAAGATCCTGGGAAGAGAATTCTTCGACGGATTTGATGCGGCTCTTTGGAAGAAGACCCGTTTCGTCGTGGTCAAGCGAGGGATCCGCGCCAAATTCTCCCAGAATCCCCAGATGATGGAAGTGCTACTCGCAACCGGCAATGCTATTCTGGCAGAGTGTTCTCCGCGTGATAAAGACTGGGGCATCCTCCTTTCCACATCGGATCCGGAGGTGCAGGATATTACGAAATGGAGAGGCGAAAACCTTCTTGGACAGGTCCTGATGGAAGTCCGTGAAGAACTTCGGGAAGAACTTCGTGTCAGTGAAGACGGCGAGACTTTCCCCTATGATGATGCCTCCGAAAAAGAACCGATCTCCGAGTGGGAAATGCTGCCGGGCGAACTTCTTCGCATCCCGCAGTTTACAAAGACGGTCATGGCTTACGTAGATACCATCGGCTGTGTAGTCGGTTCCGAAGAAAGCAAGAATACATTCTTATTTGCTCGCTCCCTTTCTGACTGGGAGACTCTCATCAAGGCCGGCCATGCCAACGCTGACGGACTTCCGGTACCGGGTTTTATGGAAATGAAACAGGATGTCTATGACATCGCAAGACGCCTCGATAACGGCGACAGTGCATTTCCCGACGATGAGATAGAAGAGTAAGTCTGATAAATAAGTAGCCGGAATCGGCGTAATCCCCCTATATTATAGGTCCGTTTGGAAAAAGTGATGCAACGAATTCTGCACAAATTCTCCGTGAAAGAATTGTGCAGTTTGAGTTAGCACTCTTACCTTGACAGTGCTAATTTCGGATCTATAATAGGAGATGAACAAAGGAACGAAGATCCAAATAGAAGATAAGACCTCCGCCCCCAAGTCCGATAACATTTATGATTGGAGGAATGATGTATGTTATCGTTATTTGGTGAGAACTTATTTGATGATTGGATGGGCTTCCCAATGAGAGAGCTCGCAAACGTGGACAAGAGACTTTACGGCAAGAACGCAAGTCATGTCATGAAGACCGATGTCAACGAGACGGACGAGAACTATGAACTCGAGATCGACCTTCCGGGATTTAAGAAGGATGAGATCAATGTCAAACTCGAAGACGGCTACATGACGATCAGTGCCACAAAGGGTCTGGATCAGGAGAAGAAGGATAAGAAGGGCCGGATCATCCGTCAGGAGAGATATGCCGGTGCGATGTCCCGATCTTTCTACGTCGGTGCCAATGTCCGCAAAGAAGACGTCAAGGCAAAGTTTGAGGACGGTGTCCTGAAACTGGATATCCCGAAGAAGGAAATGAACCTGCCGGGCGAAAATACCATTTGTATTGAAGGATAAGCTTTCATGGATGCGTCCGGAAGTTCGGCTCATGGTCTTTCGGACGCACCTCCCCTATCCCATAATGACACTCCTATATTCATAACTTACACTCCCAAACGAAAGAAGACCGTTCCGAAGAGATCCGGAACGGTCTTTTCTTATGTCTTGTGATTCAAGGGGAGCAGGCTTAAAAAGATAGAAGGGAAAAACCACCCCGTATAGTTAGGATTCGACGGTCAGACGCTTGGTCAGTTTCCCCAGTGGCTTTTCCAGAAGTTTCTTCTGAAGCACTGCCAGAAGGATCACGAATGGTGTCGTGCATAGCAGTAAGTAAAGCGGCTGCATCTTAGTGCCGTTTTTGGCGGCGAAGTGCATGATCGTCTGCTGGATCGGGAATCCGAAAAGGTACAGTCCATACGCGATATCGTGCTTATTGCAGAAATCCGAAAAGACGGCAGGAGCCACCAGCGCGGCAGTAATGACGATGTAGGGCAGGATGATCGGTGACAGATAGTTGGACGGATAGGAACTTCCGAAAAGAAGAACGGTGGCCGCGCCTAAAAGGCTGAGATCAGGGCGGCAGAACCGGGTCAGGGTCTCCCGGTCAAGGCAGGCAAAGAAACTGCCGGCGTAGAAGTACACGCCCAGGGTGATCAGATAACGGAAGTCGAGTCCGTGATACGTGAATTTGAAAGTATACACTCTGTCCAGCCCAAAGTAGGCGGCAAGGAAGAGAAGATAGAGGACCGAAGCGTAGATCTTCCGGTTCTTCAGTTTCTTTGTCGGGAACATAAGAAGGGGGAGAATAAGCTGCAGGAAAAACTCCACAGGAAGTGTCCACAGGGCGCCGTTGATCGCATTTTTATACGGATTATCCGCAAAGATACCCGGGATCGTATAGCTGATCTTAAAGGTCAGATTTGTCTTGAGGTAGGTGGTGGCGGACTGCATGTAGGAACCGAAAGACTGGCCGCCGGAAAGAAAATATAAAAGCAGGACGGAAAGAAGGATACATGCGGCAAAAGGCGGGTAGATGCGAAGGACTCTCTTTACGTAGTAGTTTCTCGTCTTTTTGGTGTGGAAAAAGCTGATGGCAGTGAGATATCCGCTGATAATGAAAAGCATCTTTACACCGACCGAGTGAATGGAGTCATCGAAAATGACCGGGGCGGAAATTCCTGCGCCAGAAAGGGAAAAGCAATGTCCCCAGATCACCATGAAGGCGGCAAAGAGGTGGAGCAGGGCAAAGTTATTGACTCTGCTCGGTGCTTTTAGAGCGGGAGTGTCTTTGACAGGCTGGTTCAGTTTTTCTTCAGAAGAATCCATGATAATGACGCAAAGGTCCTTTCAAAAAATCTTTCCCATTATATCACGAGAAGATATGGCGTTTCCACCAGGCGCGAAAGATAGAGAAAACCTCTCCGGCGGAAGTTCCGCCGAAGAGGTTTATCTTTACGATCATATCAATCTGTTCAGAGATTAGTATGCGATACCCTGAGCCATCATAGCATCTGCGATCTTCTGGAAACCGGCAATGTTAGCACCCAGAACGAGGTTGTCCGGATCACCGTATTCCTTAGCAGCAGCAGAAGCGTTCTTGTAGATGTTCTGCATGATGCCCTTGAGCTTCGCGTCAACTTCTTCGAATGTCCAGGACAGACGAGCGGAGTTCTGGCACATTTCGAGAGCGGATGTTGCAACACCACCGGCGTTGGAAGCCTTACCAGGAGCGAAGTAAACACCGTTCTGCTGGAAGTAGATGGTAGCATCCGGAGTTGTCGGCATGTTTGCACCCTCAGCAACGAACTTCACGCCATTAGCAACGAGATCTTTTGCATTGTCGAGGTCGAGTTCGTTCTGTGTAGCACACGGAAGAGCGATGTCGCACTTTGTGCCCCACGGACGCTTGCCCTCTGTGTAAACAGCGGACGGAACAGCCTGAACATACTCGCTGATTCTTCCACGCTTAACGAGCTTGATCTCCTTAACCACGTCGAGGTTGATGCCGTTCTCATCGTAGATGAAACCGTTGGAGTCAGAAAGTGTAACGACCTTAGCGCCGAGCTGGGTTGCCTTTTCGCAAGCGAAGATAGCAACGTTACCGGAACCGGAGATAGCCACTGTCTTGCCTTCGAAAGATGTGCCCTTCGCCTTGAGCATCTCAGCTGCGAAGTAGCACAGGCCGTAACCTGTAGCTTCTGTACGAGCCAGAGAACCACCCCAGGAGAGGCCCTTACCTGTCAGAACACCAACATAGTCGTTGTTCAGTCTCTTGTACTGACCGTACATATAACCGATCTCACGAGCGCCTGTTCCGATATCGCCGGCCGGTACGTCTGTGAACTGACCGATGTGCTTGGAAAGCTCTGTCATGAAGCTCTGGCAGAAACGCATAACTTCACGGTCGGACTTGCCCTTCGGGTCGAAGTCGGAACCACCCTTACCACCGCCGATCGGAAGACCGGTCAGGGAGTTCTTGAAGCACTGCTCGAAGCCAAGGAACTTCAGGATAGAGAGGTTAACGGAAGGATGCAGACGGAGACCGCCCTTATAAGGTCCGATGGAGGAGTTGAACTGTACACGGAAACCACGGTTTACCTGTACCTTGCCCTGATCGTCCAGCCACGGAACACGGAATGTGATGATGCGCTCCGGCTCTACCATTCTCTCCATGAGGGACTCAGCCTCATACTCCGGGTGACGGTCGATAACCGGCTCGAGGGACTCGAGAACCTCAAGAACTGCCTGATGGAATTCTTTTTCGTTCGGATCTCTAGCCAGGATCTTTTCATAAACACGCTTTAAATATTCATTTTTCAGTGCCATGTTTTATTCCTCCATAATATGAATCTAAAATCAACAGTTGTCATTATACAACCTCGAAATCAATTTGCAAATAGGAATATGCCTGTTTTTGCAAGAAGATAAAAAAACGTTGCAAAAAATGAAAGATTTTTCCGCTGGAAATGCACTGTCGCCCATCTGGCGTCAGGAAGTGAAAAGTGGCTAATGACGTTGAAATAGAAAGAATGGCGGAGACGTTTTGGCGAAAAACCATCTTTTCTTCGTTATGAAATTTTGAAATTCAAATGTTGCAAAATGGTTCATAGTGAAAAATGGAACAGTGCATTTCCCGGTTTTAAAAAATACCCAGGAAACCTGTAACGTTTTTTAGAAAACAGTTGTTTCATAATCAGATTCGAAAAAAAGAGGAAACAGTATGCAGACGGAAATCGGGAAACAGACACAGATTTGGGAAAAGGGCGCGAAGAAACAGCTTTTGGCCGTAATGGCAGTAATCGTTGTGGCGATCCTCGGTTTTGCAGGCTGGAAAGAATACCTGGTCTCTTTACCCCAAAGAATAAATGAATTGAAGCGTCTGGAAGAAATTACGGAGGGCAACTTTACAGTTGCTTTTGCCTGCCACGATGGAAATAGCGGTATGTTCTGGATGTCTTCTTCGGATGAGGAAGAGAAGGAAAAAGCTTCGGAACTTGTGGAGAAACTTTCACAAGCAAAAGGAAGACGCAGGGCCACTGCAAAATGGGATATAGGGCAGATCGCATATCCGATGTATTCTGTCTGCGTTATCCCACTGGGGCAAACGGATCTCCGGCCGGTCTATGTTCTATGGAGTAACGGCCTTCTGTATGACGGGAATGGCAGTACCTATAAATGTGAGATAGACTTCTCTGATTTCATCGCGGCGGAGGAGGTCATGACAAATTGCTTCTCTCTGGATGAAGTCGAAGGACATGCTATGTTCCGGGGTTTTTCCGAGTTAAAATCCTGGGTGCGCTGGATGCTGAAACCTTCGGATTATAAAGGCCAGCCGGCGATTCCCGGAATCCGTTTCGAGAATACCTACCTAACTCTATACAATGGAAAAAGAGGAACGGCACTGAACACGGAAATACATAATGAAACGGGCAAGGAGCTGAAATTCAGCACGCTCGGCTGTCTTGAAGTACAGATCGATTATGCCTGGTACAAGGTCCCAAGAGATCCGCGTTACGGATTTGAGTCAGTGGTAGCCAGATTAGACGCGTATATGGAAGTGGGGGAATGCCGAAGTGTCGATTTTGATACTTCCCGATTTGGTAATCTTCCAAAAGGAAAATACCGGCTGGTGGTGCCGGTCCGTTCGGGAGAAACCGATGGGGTTATGTATATCGAATTCGAAGAATGAGCTCTTATAGACGGGACTTAAAATCTTCGTAGCCGAATGTCTTATAGCAGGTGGCCTGACCGTTTTCTTCCAGGATCCAGATCGAAGGAAGCGGCATACCGTTGAAGGTGTTGTCCTTCACCATGGTATACATGGCCATGTCACCGAAATACAGACGATCGCCTACCTTCAGTTCTTTTTCGAAGGAATAATCGCCGATCACATCTCCGGCCAGACAGGTATTGCCGGCAAGACGGTAGGTGAACGGTTTTTCATCCGGCTCATAGGAGTTATAAAGCGGCGGACGGTAGGGCATTTCCAGCACATCCGGCATATGGCAGGCGGCAGAAACGTCGAGGATAGCGATCTTCATGCCGTTTTCCACGATATCCAGTACAGTGCCCACAAGGCATCCGGCATCGATGGCCACAGCTTCACCGGGCTCCAGATAGACGGTTACATTATATTTTTCGGAAAGACGCTTCACTTCTGATATCAGGCCATCCCGGTCGTAGTCATCCTTCGTGATATGGTGGCCGCCCCCAAGGTTCAGCCATTTGATCTGGGGAAGCATCAGAAGGTCACCAAACTTTTCTTCAATGACTTTGATCGTGCGGGCTAAAGGCTCGAAACCCTGCTCACAGTGAGTATGGAAATGCAGCCCCGAGATTCCGGTAAAGATGGAAGCATCCCAGGATTCAGAGGTGACAGGTGCATTTCCCAAAGCCTGATCCAAAGCTTCGCGCAAGATTCCGAGACGGGAACCCTTGGCGCAGGGATTATAGATCTCGGTCTCGATCTCGGAATATTCCGGATTGATCCGAAGACCGCAGGCCGGGCGCTCGGAAGATCCGGGGCCGATACCGGAAGTGCTCCAGTACTCATAGATACGCTCCCGGTGCATTTGCCACTGGGCGATGGAATTAAAAACGATATGGTCACAGATCGGAAGCAATGCTTCCATATCTTCCGTGGTAAACGCGGGTGCATAGACATGGGTCTCTTTTCGATAAGGACGGCCCATTTCTTCGTATCCCAGACGGGCTTCGTGATAGCCGCTGGCGGTGGTGCCGCTCAGGTACTTACTGAGTTCCGGATAGGTGGCATAGCAGGAGTACGCCTTCTGTGCCAGAAGGATATGGGCACCGCTTTGCTCCGCTACATCTTTCAAGATCGAGGCATTCTTTCGAAGCGCCTTCATATCGATGACGAAAGCCGGAGTCGGGATGCGAGTTATAGAAAGACGAGTGACCACAATACCACCTCAGATTTATTATCTCGTCGCGTCGAAAAATACGGCACGCGAGATTATTGTAGCATTTCGGTGGTGGTCAGACAAATGAAGGGGAGTCTTTCCGATCCGGTCAATTGTAATACGTATCCACGAGCGCGGCCCAATCCTCGTAGGTTCTGGCACCGATATACAGTTTTTCGCTGTCCGAAGATGCGTAGATCGGAAGGATCCAGCCGTGCTCATCCACGAAGATCGTTGTCGGAACAGATCCGCTCTGGAACCGGTCAAAAGCGGAGTCGTAAGTGGCGATCGGATAACTCGTGTGTGCCTGCTTCATGATATCCTTGACCTCTGACTTCATATCGGTAGAAGAATATACACCGATAATGTAGAAGCCTTTGTCCTTGTAATTCTCATACAGTTTCTCCAGTTCCGGCATCTCGTTGACGCAAGGGCCGCACCACGGTTCCCAGAAGTTGATCATGGTGAGCGTATGAAGCGAGAAGACCGACTCGTCGATCGAGTTTCCATCCATATCTTTGATGGTGAAAATGACCTCAGGGTAAAAGTTTTCTCCAACGGATACGTCAGGATTGGATCTCGGCGCTTTCTTCTTTTTGCAGGCAGTGAAGGCAAAGGCCGAAACCGCTAATGCGAGGACCATAGCGATAATCAGTTTCTTTTTCATGTTCTTTCTTCCTTTTTCTTTTTTCCTTTTTCTCTAAAATAAATCAGCATGATAGAAACTGTATATCCAAAAACCTATATTTTTTATGAGTTTGTCTTTTGGGGAACAGTTTGCTGAAAGAGAGAGAACAGGAATGGGAGAAGAGCTCCATATGATATAATAACTTTGGTAAATATGCCATTATGACAATGGAGCAGAAAAAGGAAGCTAGGTCGAACAATGAGTCTGGATGAAACCCGTATACAACATGTATTCATTATCGGATCGAAATCTATCGGTCAGTACGGCGGGTATGAGACCTTTGTGGACAAACTTACGCAGCAGCATAAGGATGATAAGGAAATCAAGTATCACATTGCCTGTAAAGCAAATGGTGATGGGTTCATGGATGAGTCCAAACTTTCTGGTGTGGAAGTTTTGAAGAAAAATAAGAACGGGGAAGTGGTAGAGTTCACTTATCACAATGCTCATGTGTTTAAGATCACTTGTCCGAATATCGGTCCGGCGGTGGCTCTTTATTATGACCAGGTCGCTGTAAAATATTGTCTTCGATACTGTAAGGAAAACCATATAGAACACCCGATCTTTTATATTCTGGCGTGCCGGATCGGTCTTTGGATTAAGAGTCTGAGCAAGAAGATCCACCGCATCGGCGGCACGTATTATGTGAATCCCGACGGTCATGAATGGAAACGGGCCAAGTGGTCTGCTCCGATCCGAAAGTACTGGAAATGGTCGGAAGAAAAGATGGTTCGGACGGCTGATCTGGTTGTCTGCGATTCAGTCAATATCGAAAAGTATATTCAGGAACAGTATGGGATAAAGTCTACAACATATATCTCTTACGGAGCGGATATTCAGGCATCTCCTTTATCTGATGATGATCCGAAGTTTCAAAACTGGCTTTCCGAGCATGGTCTTTCGATGGAAGAGTATTATCTGGTGGTTGGCCGGTTCGTTCCGGAGAATAACTATGAAACCATGATCCGGGAATATATGCGTTCGAAGAGTTCGAAGACGTTTGCGCTGATTGCCAATGTAAATGAGAAGTTCCTTTCGGAACTGGAAGCAAAATTGCATTTTAAGAATGACCCGCGTATCCGCTTTGTAGGAACGGTTTATGATGCGGAACTTCTGAAAAAGATCCGTGAATGCGCGTATGGATATTTCCATGGTCACGAAGTGGGTGGAACCAATCCCAGCCTTTTGGAAGCTTTGGGAAGTACCAAACTGAATCTTCTTTTGGATGTCGGGTTTAACCGTGAAGTCGGAAAGGACGCGGCATTATACTGGACGAAAGACGAAGGAAATCTGGCTTCGGTGATCGATAAGGCTGATCAGATGGATAAAGCTTCCCGTGAAGAATTTGGGAAACTTGCTAAAGCCCGCATTACGGAAGCATATAGTTGGAAATTTATCGGGGACGAGTATAGACGGATCTTCATTTCCGAAAAAGGTTGAGGGAAAGATTTAGTGGGAAAACTTCGGGAAAAATATAATAGTCTTTCTTCTTCGTTAAAGGTCTCGCTCTGGTTTGTGCTCTGCAATGTAATTCAGAAGGCGGCACTGATCCTGACCACGCCGATCTATTCCCGAATCATGAGCACGGAACAGTTCGGAGAGTATAAGGTCTTTCTTTCCTGGGTGGACCTGGCCGTTATTCTTACCACATTGGATATATTCTATAGCGGTTACAATGTCGGAATGGAAAAATTCCGGGAGGATAGGAAAGCATATACTTCGGCAATGCACGGATTGTGTTTTGCCATTACTTCTTTGTGGGTAGTCATGCTGATGCCTTTTGCATCTTACCTGGGGCCGAAGCTTCGCATCTCGCCGATCCAGTTCCGCATGCTTCTCCTGTACATGTATGTTTTCCCGGTTTTTCAATTCTGGTCGGCACGAAAAAAATATGAATACCAGTATAAACCGCTGATTGTGGTTACCGCGATTTCTTCTGTCGGAACGATTCTTTTCGGATCCCTTGCCGCATATTTTTGCGAGGCAAAAGGTGACGGAGCGATTATAGCTAAGATCGTTGTGGAGGCAGTTATCGCTATTCCGCTTTTTTTGGCAAGTGTCCAGGGAATCAAGAGTCTATATAACAAGTTCTACTGGAAATATGCTCTGAAATTCAATATCCCTCTGGTGCCTCACTATCTGTCTTCCATGATCCTAAATCACTCGGATATTCTGATGATCGATATGATCTGCGGAAAGACAGATGCGGCTATCTATGGTGTTGCGTATTCTGTCGCCGTAATCATCACTGTCGTTCAGAATGCAATGAACAGCGCAATCATCCCGTGGATGTATAAGAAACTTCGGGAGAATGATCTGGCCGGCTTTGCCAAGGTTACTTCAGGTGTGATCGGAGCCATGGCCGTGCTGAATCTTTCACTTATGATCTGTGCGCCGGAGGCGGTTATGGTGATGGGTTCTTCTGAGTACTCTGCAGCCGTCTACGTAATTCCGCCGATCACATTTGGCGTGTTCCTGACAACGGTATATGGATTGTTTATGAATATCGAGCTTTATTACCATAACAACAGATATGCGGCGGTTGCGTCCGTCATTGCCGCGGCTTCAAATATAGTGATGAACTTCTTCTTTATACGTGAATTCGGATATATGGCTGCCGGATATACCACGTTTGCATCGTATCTGCTTCTTCTGATCATGCATTTCTTCGGACTTCGGAAAGTTGCAGCCAAAAATGATCTGTCGTATCGCAAGCTTTTCAATATGAAAACGATCCTGATGATTATTTTCGGATTTGCAATCGCTACTGTCGTGATTTTTGTAACCTACCGTTACATATGGCTGAGATTGGGATTGATCGCGATGATCGTCATTTTGCTCCTGACTTGCCGTAAGAAGATAGGAAACTTCACTGCACAATTCCTTCGCAGAGGATAAGAACAGGCGCTAAATCCTGAGATATGCCAGTCTCTTGAAGGTGAAAACCTAATCTGTTACTCTATATTTAATAATTTACATAGTTTGAATAGGAGTGCCTCATGAGAATTCCATTTGTATCATTCTTGCCAATGGAAAGAGAATTAGGTGAAGAACTCAAACAAGGGTTTGAGCGTGTTTTAACAAGATCGTGGTACATTTCCGGAGAGGAAGATACTGCATTTGAAAAAGCTTTTGCAAAGTTTTGCGGAGTAGAGTATTGCGTAGGTGTCGGTAACGGCTTGGATGCGATAATGCTGGCACTGAAGGCTCTTGGAATCGGTGCCGGTGACGACGTGATCGTGCCTTCGAATACATATATTGCAACAGCATTAGCAGTAACCTATGTGGGTGCAAATCCGATTCTTGTTGAACCGGATATCCGTACATTTAATATCAATCCTGCCTTGATCGAGACCGCAATAACCCCAAATACAAAGGCGATCATCCCGGTTCACTTGTATGGTCAGGCGTGTGATATGGATTCCATCATGGATATAGCCAAAAGACATGACCTCTACGTTATCGAGGATTGCGCCCAGGCACACGGCGCATTATATAAGAATCAGAGAATCGGTTCGTTTGGTGATGCAGCTACATTCAGTTTTTATCCTGGAAAAAACCTTGGAGCACTTGGTGATGCAGGCTGCGTGGTAACGAATAATAAGGAGATTGCGGAGAAGGTCAGAGCACTGGGAAATTATGGCTCGGATTACAAGTATCACCATATCCTGAAAGGAAATAACAGCAGACTTGATGAGATGCAGGCGGCATTTCTTTCTGCTAAGCTGCCTTCTTTGGATAGAATGAATGAGGAACGCAGACGAATTGCCGAGAAATATTCTTCCGGAATAAAGAATGAAAAAGTGGTTTGTCCCACAGTTCTGCCTGATTGTGTGCCGGTCTGGCATATTTATGGTATTCGTTGTGAAGAACGTGATGCACTGGAGAAACACTTGAACGAACTGGGGATCGGTACCAATAAACACTATCCGATCCCGATCCATATGCAGGAATGTTATTCGGATCTGAAGATCAAAGCTGGTGAGCTTCCTATTGCTGAAGAAATCAGCAGAACAGAACTAAGTCTCCCGATGTTTTATGGTTTGACGGATGAAGAAGTTCAGTATGTGATTGATTCCGTGAACTCGTTTGGATAAGGGGGAACAGAATGCAGCTGAGAAAACTAAAAACGGAAGACGCACCGTTAATGCTGGAGTGGATGCATGATCCTGCTGTTGTGGGACATCTTCATGCCGATTTTTCTAGTAAAACCTTACAGGATGCGCAAAAGTTTATTACCGACAGTTGGGAGAATAAAGCTAATCTCCATCTGGCAATCGTCTCCGATGAGGATGAATACATGGGAACTGTAAGCTTGAAGCACATCGAGGCAGGTTCGGCAGAATTTGCGATTACGGTTCGAAACAAAGCAATGAGAAAAGGCTATTCCTGGTTCGGAATGGAAGGCATCCTCAGAAAAGCTTTTGACGAGCTCGGTCTGGAAAGTGTGTATTGGTGCGTCAGCCGTAGTAATGCACGTGCAGTAAAATTCTATGATAAGCACAACTTCCATGAGGTCTTGGATATTCCACCGTCCTTCATTGAACGGTATAAGGAAATCAATGACCTGAAATGGTATTCTGTGCTTAAGGGCGATGAAATCAATCTTCGGGATACTGTAGCCGGATGTAAAGTGATCCATATTAAAACGATTCCGACCATTAATGCCGGTGAACTGTCGTTTTTTGAAGCAAATCGGGATATCCCTTTTGAAATCAAGCGGCTCTACTACATTTCGAAAGTTCCGGAAGGTGTCAGACGAGGCTTTCATGCACATAAAACATTAAAACAATTGTTATTCTGTCCGTATGGAAGAATCCAGCTTGTTCTGGAGAATAAAGGATGCAGGGAAGAGATTGAATTATCTGACCCGTCTATTGGTGTTGTGATTAGTGAGCCGACCTGGCGTGAAATGCTCTGGATACAGAAAGATTCTGTTTTGGTAGTAGCGGCATCGGATTATTATGATCCTGATGATTATATTCGGGATTATAATGAGTTTAAAGAATTCATGAGTAAGAATTGATGCTGTATACTTAATACAGCAAATTTATCGTTCTTACAGGAAAAGGATTATGCACAGTATAGTAGTTTTAGGGGCCGGAACCTGGGGAATCGCATTAGCC
This sequence comes from Oscillospiraceae bacterium, assembly GCA_902794115.1. Classification (GTDB taxonomy): domain Bacteria; phylum Bacillota; class Clostridia; order Saccharofermentanales; family Saccharofermentanaceae; genus Scatonaster. Next base: position 5,872 of record CADBGD010000059.1, on the reverse strand, counting down.
AGGTTGTTAAGTATTTCGGGGAATAAGGTGACTGTTTGGTCGGCACTTCCCGAAGAGATAGAGCTATTGGACAAGGAAAGAGTGCATAAAAACCTTCCATTTATGGTGATTCCGGAAGAGATATCTTTTCAGAAAGATCTCGGTTCTGCTTGCCAGGATAAGGATGCCATACTTTTGGCCGTGCCTTCGGTTTTTGTAAGAAAAACTTCCCAAATGCTCTCCAAATACTATCAGCGTTCGCAGCTGATCATTAATGTTTCTAAAGGCATTGAGAATGATACGCTGCTTACCATGAGCGAAGTAATCGAAGCAGAGATTCCGGAAGCACAGGTCGTAGCCTTGTCCGGACCGACTCATGCGGAGGAAGTGGCAAGAGATCTGCCTACTACAATTGTTGCGGCAAGCGGGGATATAGCGCTGGCAGAGAAAGCACAGATGATTATGTCGAATCCGGTTCTGCGCGTCTTTACGAATACAGATATTAAAGGCGTTGAGCTGTGCGCTGCATTAAAAAACGTAATTGCTTTGGCAGCGGGTATCTCTGCCGGTTTAGGATACGGGGATAATATCAAGGCAGCATTAATTACCCGAGGCCTTTCGGAGATAAAAAAACTTGGTGAGGCAGCGGGGTGTTTAACGGAGACATTTTCCGGGCTTGCCGGAATGGGTGATCTGATCGTCACAGCTACGAGCAAACACAGCAGAAATAACCGGTGCGGTTATTTGATCGGGCAGGGATATGCACCCCAAGACGCAGTCAATCAGATCGGAATGGTCGTTGAGGGAATCAATGCGCTGCCGGCGGCCATTGCGTTCGCAGATAAATATCATGTTGAAATGCCTATCATCCGGGCAGTTGATTCCGTGATCAATCACGGGATGGATGTGAAGAAGACAGCAAGTGATCTTCTTGGAAGAGAAGTCACGACGGAATTGCAAAAGCCTGTTGTAGATATCAGTTTCGAATCGGCAGTGATGAAATCTGCTGCCAGATATGAAGAGGGAGGACAGAGTATGAAACGCGTAATTACTTACGGCACTTTTGACCTTTTACATTATGGCCATATTAATCTGCTTCGTCGCGCGAAAGCTCTTGGAGATTACCTTATTGTAGTGATCTCATCGGATGAGTTTAACTGGAATGAGAAGCATAAGAAGTGCTATTTTACATACGAACAGAGAAAGGCATTAGTAGAAGCCATTAGATATGTTGACCTGGTCATTCCGGAGGAAAGCTGGGAACAAAAGCGTAGAGATATGCATGAATACCATATTGATACATTTGTTATGGGCGATGATTGGAAAGGAAAATTCGATTTCCTGAAAGAGGAAGGTGTGGACGTGGTGTATCTTCCAAGAACACCGGAGATCAGTACGAGTAAAATGAAGAAAGATCTGTATGATGCAAATGCCGTTGATGGGGAAAGTAAAACTACCCATGACGAAATCAATACTGATCCGGAAAAATAAAGATTGAGGATATCATGACAAAAGTTAGTGTGATCGTCGCAACATATAAGCCGGTACTTGAAAGACTTCTTTTCACGATCGATTCAGTGCTTAGACAAAAAGAAGCAGATTTCGAATTGATTATTACTGATGATGGATCAAAGGATAATTGTTTCGAAGAAGCCAGAGATTTTATTGAAAAGAAAGGTTTCCATGACTATACCCTGCTTTCACATGAGAAGAATGCAGGAACCGTTAAGAATCTTTTAGGAACAGGAGATGCCCTTTATGGCACGTCATCTCTAAAAGAGCATGTCGATTATCTGGAGAAGAGTAAAAAAATGTGGTCTTTTGGACAGATGATCTATTTTACTTTTGATGACAACGGGAAAAGACAATATGTCAAGCATCGTTCAAGACCCCAAAGGACTAAGTCCTATTTAACAGGAAATGATAGAAAGTGCATGCGCCAATACTGCACTTATAGAGATGTTGCTACCGGTACGGCCATTCTTTATGAAAAAGAAACTCTGAAAAACTATCTGGAACTGATTCAGGATAAGGTAATTTATTGTGAGGATTACATCGGAGAGATAATGACATACGATGGACTTATTGCTGCGTATTATCCTGCACCGGTCGTGTTGTATGAGTTTGCGGCAGGTGGAGTTACGGACCCGACAAAACGAGATTGGCGGGGAAAGATAATGAAGGATATAGCTGCAGCGGATCTCATTATGATAAGTCGTGACAACACGCCTGATGATGCGCTTCATCGGAAAATAAACAGGATCCATAGAAGAAGAAACAGGTTTGGAAGAAGCAAACTATGTATGGTATTTGAGCCGGGAAGGATAATGTTTCATACCAAACGTATTCTGCGTCCGGTGTTAACAGAAATACCGGACAATGATATGTATTTGAACCCAAAGCTGGATATCGGGTCCAATCAGTAATTGGATTCAAATGAAAGGTGTACATACTGAGTATGGAGATGAAAGAAAAAACGAGTAATATTGACCTGCTTCATCAAGTTGATCTGGAGATTGTAAAAGCCGTGATTAAGATCTGTGAAAAACACGGATTTTCATACTATATGCTCGGTGGAACCATGTTGGGCTCGATTCGTCACAAGGGATTTATTCCCTGGGATGATGACGTTGATTTGGGAATGCCCCGAAAAGATTATGAAGCATTTCTTGAAATTGCACCTAATGAACTGGCATCGAATCTTCGAATCGTGAATTACCGTACAGACCCGAACTATCAGTACTATATTACCCGAGTTCTGGATTCAAATACCAAAGTGGAAGAGGAAAGAATCGGTAATGAGAACCGGTATACCAATGCTTCTATTGATATTTTTCCAATCGATGGCACACCAAACAACGGGTTGCTGAGAAAAATCTATTTCTTCCGCGTGCTTTACCATCGCGCGCTAATGTCGCTTTGTTACAAGGATTCAATTGACAGACACAGAAAAAGAGGCAGGATGGAAAGCATATTCCTCTGGATCATGGAAAGAATACCGATAGAAAAGATGACCACCCCATACAAGCAGAAGGTGAAAATAGATAAGCTTCTGCGGAAGAATGACGTGGATAAATCGAAATTCATCGGTAATATAATGGGCGCATATCGGACAAGAGAGATCGTGCCTGCAGAGTTCTACGGCAAGGGAAAGATGTATCCGTTTGAGACGATCGAATTGAATGGAATGGATAAGGCCGATGAGTACTTAAAATGGACATATGGGGATTATATGAAGCTTCCGCCTGAAGATAAGCGGAAAACGCATTTTAAGATCATCGAAATCAACGGTGTCAATGTCGAGGAAAAGGAGTAATTCTGCTTTCAACCGAAAGAGTTTTGTTATTATACTGAACCTCTGCCGGTAAAGACAACGGTCACAGTCTTCAGCATGATCCGCAGGTCTTCAAAGGTGGAGAAGTTTCGGATATATTCTCTATCTAGTTTTACGACGTCTTCAAAGTTGGTGATATCCGATCTGCCGGAGATCTGCCAGAGTCCTGTGATACCGGGCTTAATGGACAGACGGCTGGCGTGATAAAGAGAATATTTCTCATATTCGTCCAGCGTCGGAGGTCTTGTTCCCACAAGGCTCATATCACCCTTCAGCACATTCCAGAACTGAGGAAATTCATCCAGACTGGTCTTTCTAAGAAAACGCCCAAAGGGGAAGATACGCGGGTCGTTGTCCATTTTGAACATCAGGCCTTCCATCTTATTCTGGGACATCAGTGCTTTCTTTCTCTCTTCCGCATCCGGATACATGGAACGGAACTTGTAGAAGTTAAAGATACGTCCGTTCTTTCCTACACGCTTCTGCTTAAAGATAATGGGCCCCGGACTCTGGATGAGGATGATCGGGGCAAAAAAGATAAACAGGACAGCGGTGATAAGAAGTCCGAAAACGGCACCGACAATATCAATGGTGCGCTTAATAAACTTCTGACGGAATGTCATGGGGTTAATGGCTGTGGTAATGACCGAGCGGTCATTAATGTTGTTCATACGGGAATTAGGTGCCTCGTCGAAGAACTGACCGATATCGATGTGTACCGTCAGGCCCACATCAAGAAGAGTCTCGATGATCTTCCCTCTGGTTTTTTCGTCTGAGTAGCTTACAAGAACCTCATCGACTACATTAGACTTAATGTAGTCCAGATAGGAAGCGGCATCTGCAGTTCCGGCCAATTCGTATCCGCTGTATGCCTTAGGCTCTAAAAGCCGGCAGAGTTCATCAGCGTGTTCCCTATCACAAACGATCAGAAGCTTGCTGTTATGAATAGCGGAAGAGGACTTTGCCTTGAGAAGATGATGTTTCCGGATAAGCCGGAAAAACGTCATCAGAAAGATATTCAGTACGAAGAAAATCGCCAGGATCAATCGGGAATAGGTAGCTGATTCTTTCAGAAAGAACAATACGATCAGGATGGTGCCTAATAGCTTGATGTTATGCCAGACGATTCCACGAACTTCCTCTACGGAATTTCTTCGGAGAATGTCAGAATAGATATCTCCGGAAAAAGCGTAGAAGAGGTGGATCAGAAAAATAAGGGAAACAACGATGCGGTAAGCGCCGTTGTACATATCAAAGTCAGCGATAAGATGTTGTTTAATGTAATGGTAGCCGAAAAAAGCCGAGAAGAAAGATGCTGCTACACAGAGCAGGTCAAGAAGGATGAAATCCAGATTCTTGAATGTCTTTTCTCCTTGCGTCATGCGGCCACACCTGCTTTTTGGCCATTCTGATTCTTCAATTGATCAGAAGCGGTTTCTTTTCCTTCCATCAGAAGTTTGGCCGGGGTGATGGCAAACATGGCTGCCCAGAATGGATTGTACGCGACTTCGATAAAGTGATGGGCGACAATACAGTTCAGGGAAATCAGGGCGATGACCAGAACGAAGCGGTGATCTTTCCGGTTGGCATAGGCCATGTAGGCATGTGCGGCAATCAGGATCAGAACCGTTAGTACGCCATAGGTGAAAAGGATATTCAGATAAGAACAGTCTACAAAGTTATAGCCCTCTGGAGCCTTATTGATCATTGTACCGCCCATGCCGACCCATTGTATGTCCTGACCAATGGCGGAAATGCCGAAGTTGGAAAATGCACTTTTACCAAGATCCAGTCTTCTTGTCAGGATAAGGTTGATCTTCTGCATAATCGAACTGGAAGGGGAATACGCGAGAGTGAGAAGTGTCATGAGAAGAGCGGAGACCGGTGTAAATACCGGAGAGAGCTTCTCAAGAAGGTTCTTCCAGATGGACGTAAACTTGACTTCTTTTTTTTCGAGCAGTTCGTGAAGGAAGAAAGCGGCGATCGCCAGGATCGTGCAACCGAAATCCAGGCGGCCGAATGTCACGGCGAAGACACCAGAGGAAAGGGCAAGAAGACCGATCCAGTGAAACCAGCGCATTTTTTTGCTGTAAAGGTAAAGACAGATCAGAATCATGAAGAAGAATTTGGCGGAGTAGTCTGTGCACCAGATGCTTCCCAATGCATACCGGGTGATCCCGTCTTTGTGGTAAGTGATATTCGGGATGATGTCGACAAGAGAAGCAATTGTACTGATCACGGTGATGATCACTGCTTCCAGAAGATAGATCTTCAGGATCTTCTTAAAATCGATACCGTAGGCACCAACAATTAAGACCGCTGCCAGTAACAAATCGTCATCAAATGTAATATTGAAAAACTGTGCTGTGACAGCAAAGAAGCCAAGCAGCAGAAGCAGTTTCGGAATTAGCGGGATCTTATCAAAGACAAGGACTTTGACAGAGACAAACAGGATCGGGAGAAAATGGACCAGGACTTCCCATAACGAAAAATATTTATACAGATATACTCCATAAAATGCGGTCTGAGAAAGAATGACGAGTCCCACCCAGGGAATGA
>CADBGD010000058.1 GCA_902794115.1 Oscillospiraceae bacterium | reverse complement strand
GAAAAGAAAGAGAAGAAGACGAGTACAAAGAAAACCGCTTCTTCCGAAAAGAAAACTTCCACCCGAAAGAAGAAAACTTCAGAAGAGAAGACACCGATCGAAGAGATCGCAGAGGCCGCCTCTTCCGAGACAAAAGAAGCATCTTCGGAAAAAGCACCGGAAGCTTCTGATGTTCCGTCTTCGGAATCCGCTCCGGATGTTTCTTCCGAGGCCAAAGAAGAAGCTTCCAAGGAAGTGAAAAAAGGCCGCGGCAGAAAAAAGACGAAGAAAGACGCACCGGAAGAAGCAAAGCCGGGTGCGGAAAAAGAAACCGCAAAAGAAGAAGTGAAGGAAGAGAAAAAAGAAGAAGCGAAAGAGACAGCTTCTTCGGAAGAGTCTTCCGAAAAGAATACTTCTTCCGAGGCGAAGCCGGAAGGCAAGAACCAGAATAATCAGAATAAGAATAAGAAGCAGAAGGGCCGCCACAGAAGTGTGGAGATCCGTCCTGCCAATGAAGCTTCCGCGCCTTCTTCTGAAGGGGAAGGAACCGCTTCGGAAGAGGGCGCTTCCCAGGATGGGGAAAGTGCTCCGGAGAATGCGAAGCCGCAGATCGAGCCGATTGAATTTGTGGGTGTACTGGAGATCGTTTCCGAAGGCGGATATGGTTTCGTCAGAAGAGAGAACTATCTGCCGTCTCCCCAGGATGTATTCGTACCGACTAACCTGATCCGCCGTTTCGGTCTTCGTATGGGTGACCAGATCAAAGGTTTTGCCCTTCCGAAAAGAGGACAGGATAAGAACCTGGCATTAAGCTATATCACTACCGTCAATGATGTGGAAGTGGATAAGCTGGGACGCCGCCCGCATTTTGAAAGACTGACACCGATCTATCCGGACGAGAGATTCCGTCTGGAGACCGGAAAGCAGGAACTGAGCACACGTATTATTGACCTGGTATCCCCGATCGGTAAAGGTCAGCGTGGTATGATCGTTTCCCCGCCGAAAGCAGGTAAGACGATCCTTCTCCAGAAGATCGCCAATGCGATCACACAGAACAGCCCGAAGACCAAGCTCATCGTTCTTCTTATCGATGAGCGTCCGGAGGAAGTAACCGACATGCAGCGCTCCATTAAGGGCGAAGTCGTATACTCCACCTTCGATAAGAAGCCGGAGAACCACACAAGAGTTACCGAGCTGGTTCTCGAGCGTGCCATGCGACTTGTAGAAATGGGTGAAGATGTGGTTATCCTCCTTGACTCCATGACGAGACTTGCCAGAGCCTATAACCTGACCATCACTCCGACAGGAAGAACCCTTTCCGGTGGTCTGGATCCGGGATCTCTTTATGGCCCGAAGCGTTTCTTCGGTGCGGCGAGAAATATCGAAAACGGCGGCTCTTTGACGATCGTGGCCACCTCTCTTATCGAGACCGGTTCCCGAATGGACGAAGTTATCTTCGAGGAATTCAAGGGTACAGGTAACATGGAAGTGTATCTGGATAGAAAGCTTTCCGAGAAGCGTATCTTCCCGGCGATCGATATCAACAAGTCCGGTACAAGAAGAGAAGATCTCCTGATGTCCCAGGAGGAACTGGATGCTGTGTGGACGATCAGAAAAGCCTTCTCCCAGATGGAGACAGCGCCGGTCACCGAGACGATCATCAACCTTCTTCTGCGGACCAATTCCAACGATCACTTCATCCGCTCCGTCAAGGTCTCCTTTGCGGACAAGGAAGTCTTCGATGCGATGCGCGGTACCGGTGCCAACGGTTCGGCAAACGGAAACTGATCCTTATAAATTCAGATGCGAAAAGCGCAGGCCAAAAGGTCTGCGCTTTTTTGTGTGAAAGGCTTATTTTCCGGCCACTTTACATACAGATCGAAGGATATCTATATATTGCATCGTCAGGCTCGAGGGCGTGATGGCTTTGGGAAGAATATATCCGATCTCCATATATTCATCGACTTTTAAGGGACGGGCCACGATGCCGGGACCGTTCAATTCTTCGGAGATCACACCGCTGCAGATGGTGTATCCGTTAAGACCGATCAGCATATTAAAAAGGGTGGCACGGTCACGAACGATGATCTCTTTATCCGCATCCACGGTACTTAAGATCTCTTCTGAAAAGTAGAAGGAGTTGTGGGCGCCCTGCTCGTACGAAAGACGGGGATAGGCCTGAAGGTCGGAAAGCGTCAGGGAACGCTTTTTGGAAAGGGGAGAATTTCTTCCCACAAACACATGCGGTCTGGCATTAAAAAGCGGAGTGAAATACAGGTCATTATCCCGCAGTGTCTTTTCGATCACGGTTTCATTAAAACCGTTCTTATAAAGCACACCGATCTCGCTTCGAAGATTCGATACATCCTGGATGATCTCATATGTCTCTGTTTCTCTCATGTGAAACTCATATTTGTCTCCGCCGACTTTTTCCAGTAAAGAAACGAAGGATTCCACCACGAAAGAATAGTGCTGGGAAGAAACCGAGAAACGGTGCTTGCCGGATGTGGTGCCGTTATACCGTTCATCTATGAGGTTGGCCTGCTCTAAGACCTGTCTTGCATAGCCGAGAAATTCTTCTCCTTCTCTTGTGATCTCGATGCCTTTCCGGGATCTGTGGAAGATCTGGATCCCGTATTCTTTTTCCAGTTCCTGAATGGAAGAAGTCAGACTCGGCTGGGCAATAAATAACCGCCGGGCGGCTTCGGTGATGTTTCCGGTATTCGCGACTTCCGTCACATATTGCAGCTGTTTCAGGGTCATAAAAGATCCTCCTTTATGGGTGCTTCATAATAGGTTTCAACAAAGAGTATACCACTACCATAGAAAAAATCTATGGATAGAAACACCTTTTTCATATTTTACCTAGAAAGTCACTAGGTTTATACTTCACACCAACAGAAAACGAAAAAGAGCAAGGAGTGTGGAATATGCGTACATCAGTGATCGGTTACCCCCGAATCGGTAAAAACCGTGAATTAAAATTCGCGTCAGAGAAATTCTTTAAAAACGAAATCCCGGAAGCAGAACTTCTTTCTGTAGCCGCCGAGATCCGGAAAGGAAACTGGGAGTCCCAGAAGAAGGCAAACATCACCTTCATTTCTTCCAATGACTTTTCCTTTTACGATAATGTTCTGGATACGGCAGTGCTTTTGAATGCGATCCCGAAGCGGTATCAGGAGCTGGGTCTTTCGGATCTGGAGACCTATTTTGCCATGGCCCGTGGTTACCAGGGAGATAAGGGCAATGTAAAAGCTCTGGCCATGAAGAAGTGGTTCAATACCAACTACCATTATCTGGTTCCGGAGATCGATGACGATACCGTTATCACACTTTCCGGAAATAAGCCGGTAGAAGAATATAAAGAAGCAAAGGCACAGGGAGTCGAGACCAAAGTCCAGCTGATCGGACCTTTTACTTTCCTGAAGCTTGCCCGTTATACCGGAAAGAAGACGGCAGCGGATGTCGCACCGGCAGTGGTTTCTGCTTATGTGGAACTGATCGGCAAACTGGCAGCGGAAGGCGCCCAGTGGATCCAGTTCGATGAACCGTATCTGGTAAGAGATCTTTCTTCTGAAGAAATCAAATTATTCACCACCATCTATACAACGATCCTGGCGGAAAAGAAGAACGTTAAGATCCTTCTTCAGACCTATTTCGGTGATGTTCGGGATATCTATTCCGATCTGATCGCCCTTCCTTTTGACGGAATCGGACTGGATTTCCTGGAAGGAAAGCAGACCGCGACACTTCTGGCGGAATATGGTTTCTCGAAAGACACAATTCTTTTCGCCGGACTGATCAACGGTAAAAACATCTGGAAGAATCAGTACGAAAAGACTCTTTCCACCATCACTTCTCTGAAGAAGACGGTGGGAGAAAATGTGGTCCTTTCCACTTCCTGCTCGCTGCTTCATGTGCCGTATTCTCTTTCGGGTGAAGATGCGCTTCCGAAGGAATACACCAAGCATTTTGCATTCGCGGAAGAGAAGCTTCAGGAACTTTCCGATCTCTCCCGCATCCTTGAAAATGAAGCAGGAAATGACGAGATCCTTTCTGCGAACAAAGCACTGTTCCTTTCCCGCGTGGACAGCACAGACGAGGCGGTACAGAAGCGTGTAAACAGTATTTCCGAGGGCGATTATGAGCGCCGTCCGGTATTTGCGGAAAGAGAAAAGATCCAGAAGGAGAAACTTAATCTGCCGCTTTTCCCGACCACGACCATCGGATCTTTCCCGCAGACCCAGGATGTCAGAAAGAACCGTCAGGCCTTCCGTAAGGGCGAGATCTCCAAAGACGAATATATCGCATTCAATAAGGAGAAGATCCAGTCCTGCATCCGTCTTCAGGAAGAGATCGGACTGGATGTACTGGTTCACGGTGAGTTTGAAAGAAACGACATGGTGGAATATTTCGGTGAGCACCTTTCCGGTTATGTCTTCACCCGTCAGGCCTGGGTGCAGTCTTATGGTACCCGCTGCGTAAAACCGCCGATCATCTGGGGCGATGTCAGCCGTAAAGAGCCGATCACGGTGGAGTGGAGCAAGTTTGCCAAGTCCTGCACCAATAAGCCTGTTAAGGGCATGCTGACAGGTCCGGTTACGATCCTGAACTGGTCTTTCCCGAGAGAAGATATTTCCATTAAGGAAAGCACACTTCAGATCGCACTTGCCATCCGCGACGAGGTCCTGGATCTGGAAAAAGCCGGTATCGATATTATCCAGATCGACGAAGCCGCTCTTCGTGAAAAGCTGCCGCTTCGTAAGTCCGACTGGTACAGTGAATATCTCGACTGGGCCATCCCGGCCTTCCGTCTGGTACATAGCGGTGTCCGTCCGGAGACCCAGATCCACACCCACATGTGCTACAGCGAATTTACCGACATCATCCCGGCGATCGATGCCATGGATGCAGACGTTATCACTTTCGAAGCTTCCCGTTCGGATCTCCTGATCCTGGATGCGCTTCTTCAAAACCACTTTAAGACCGAAGTCGGCCCGGGTGTCTACGATATCCACAGCCCGCGCGTTCCGTCTGTAGATGAGATCGTGAATGCACTGACGAAGATGCGGGAAAAGATCGCCGACGAAAAGCTCTGGGTCAACCCGGACTGCGGCTTAAAGACCCGCGGCGATGAAGAGACGAAGGCCAGCCTCCTGAATCTGGTGGCCGCTGCCAAGATCGTCCGCGAAAAGTAATTGATGAAAGTTTCTTTCCCCCGGAACTTTTTCCGGGGGAGAAAACGGATAACGAGGAGGAAAGACCGGTGAAGGTTTCCGAGATCTACAAAACAAAAAAGAAGAGCCTGTCTTTTGAAATCTTTCCGCCAAAGAAAGATACCGAACTGGAAAATATTGATGAGACTCTATCTGTCCTGTCTGAACTGAAACCGGACTTCATCAGCGTGACTTTCGGCGCCGGCGGATCCAGTAACTGTAACCGGACCATCGAGCTGGCCAAGAAGATCAAAAACGAGTATAAGATCGAGCCGGTAGTGCATCTTACATGCCTGCACTATGACCGTTCCGAGATGGAAGAATTTGCCCATGTCCTTTCCGATGAAGGGATCCAGAACGTGCTGGCTCTTCGCGGAGACAGAAATCCGCGGATCCCGGAAAAGAATGATTTTAAGCATTCTTCGGATCTCATCTCCTACTTAAAGCCGGAACATGATTTCTGCTTCTTAGGCGCCTGCTATCCGGAATGCCATCCGGAATCCTCCGGGCGTGTCAGCGAGATCAAAGCGCTGAAAGCCAAGGTCGGCGCCGGAGCGGAAGTCCTGATCTCCCAACTTTTCTTCGATAACGAGAAGTTCTATCAGTTTAATGAGGAGTGCCAGATCGCGGACATTAATGTGCCGATCCTTCCGGGCGTGATGCCGGTCATCAACAGTGCCCAGATCCGCCGTATGATCTCTATGTGCAATGCCGCCTTCCCGGAGCGTTTCCAAAAGATCATCGACCGCTACGAAGATAACCGAGAAGCGCTTTTCGATGCCGGCATGGCCTACTGCTTAAGCCAGATCATCGACCTTCTGGTCAGTGATATCCCGGGGATCCATCTGTATACCATGAATAATCCCGTGGTCGCAAGAAGGATCTGCGAAGGGATCAAAAACATCGTATAACCTTTCTTGTGTCGTCACACCAGCCGGAGAAGAGCTGTCCACCCCAAAGGACGGCTCTTTTCCTTTTTCCGGATTTAATAATTGTTTAAGGATTTCCGGGAAAACGGATGCTATGCTTAAACCATAAAGAGCGGGAGCGAAAAGAAAACGCGGCCCATAAAGAAAACACAAACATGAAAAAACACATGGAGGACATACACATGAAAGACTATGAGATCACCATCAAAAAGGCATCCGAAGTGACCATCTTTGCCACCGATAACGACACACTCGTGTTTCCCTCGAAAGTGACATTTGAATCCAGCCATGATGCGGCCGAGATCCTGATCGACGGCTTAGAAAACACCACCATCGGCATCCCGCCGCAGGCAGACCATATCGAGCTTTCTGTGGAAAATGCAACTGTCAACTTAAAGGGCATTTCCTATTCCCGCATCGAGATCGACGGAAAAGGAAAGCTTCGGATCAATACCGATACTCTTTCCGGAAATATTGATATCAACATGATCTCCGGAGAAGCGGAACTTATTGTTCCGGCCGGCGCGAAGTTTTCGACGAGATCTGAAGGCAAGAATAATACGATCAACTGTCCGGTTCCGACCGATCCGAATGCACAGGTGACCATTGAGCTCAACGGAAAGAACAGCACACTTTCGATCCGTTCCTGAAACCGAAACTTTTCCAATATTCATAATACCCTCTACTCAGATGCTTCTTTCATGACGGATAAGTTATGGAAGAAGCATTTGTTTTCCCGTAAAATATAATTGTGAATCGTGTTTCGCCGAAATCGCTAAAGGACAGCTAGGATATGAAAAGACAGAAACTGAAAAATCTGATGGCGCTTCTTCTTTCCGGAATGATGCTTCTTTCCGCATGTAAAGAAACGAGCGAGACAACGAAAAAGAAGAAAGCGAAAAAGACCACCACTACCGAAGAAGCGGAGACAACGGAAACACCATTAGAGACCACTTCGGCGGAAACAGAAGATACCGGTGACACAAGTTCGGTTTCCTCGTCCGATACATCTTCCGGTTCTCTTCCGGAAGTGGTCGGAGCCGGAAATATACCGGCTGAAGATGAATTTGCCGATAAAGTACGGAGCCTTCCGGGTGTGGTCTCGGTGGAACGTCTTCCGGAATATGAAGAGAACCAGTATATGGTCTATTATGAAATGCCCATCGATCACAATGATCCGGCAAAGGGCACTTTCCTTCAGCGAATGTATATCTACTATATGGGAGAAGACCGGCCAAATAGTTTTTACTGCAGCGGCTATAGTCTTTTTAACGGCGTCGGCCATCGTTTTGAAGAAGTGCCGGGTGAATATGATCTGGAGAATTTTGCCCGGTATTACGAATGCAATTTCATTGAACCGGAATACCGCTTTGACGGGGAGTCGGTTCCGGAGGGCTTTTCTTATAAAAATCCGGATTACTGGGAATACCTGACATCTAGTCAGGCAGCGGACGATTTCCATTTAATGATCACCGGATTAAAGACGATCCTTTCCGGCAAATGGTGCTTCGAAGGGATGAGTAAGGGAGGAGAATTTACGGCCTACCACCTGTCCCGCTATCCTGACGATTGTGATCTGTTTATTGCCGAAGCGGCGATGCTGCGCTGTGACCGGGGATTTCCCGGCATGTATGAATATACCTGGTCCACAGCAGGAGATGACCGGTACGGGAAAGAAAAGGCGAAGGAATACCGGGATCTGCTTCTGGAATTTCAGGTGGAAGCCATTAAAAACAGAGATGAACTGGCGGAGATGTACTATAACGAAGCTTCTACCTACGGGCTGACGCTGTCCGAGGATCTGACGCCGGATATCCTTTTTGACTGCGCGGTTTTGGATCTGGCCTATCTTTGGCAATACGATCCGGAAGGCTTTTTTGAAGATATCGCGGATGTCCTGGATTTAAAGGAACAAGCACCGAAGGAGTATTACCTTCAGGAAATTGAGTCGCTACTTTCCACCTGCTACGGCCCCTGGCAGTATGAAATGGATGGGTCGGAATATGAAGACGGATCCCGTTACTATAATTTCGTTTTCCAGTGCTACCGGGAAGATGGATACTATGCCTACGATGCTTCCTATTTACGGGAGGCACTGGAAAAAGACGGAAGCGGCGCGAAGCTTTCTATCACAGAGGACATGGAAGAACATCTGTATGAGCTTCGTGTATATAAAGAGCACCGGGAGCGGTTCTCCTATGACCCGTCAGTCTGTGAAGCAAGATGCGCAGTCGTGGAAACCACCACGACACCCCTGATCATCATTAACGGATTGACGGATGAGCATCACGTGGCCGAGATCACGGAAACGAATAATCCCAATGTGCATATCTATAATCTTCCCGGAAATTTCCATGACGAAACGGAATTCATCGACCTGTCCGTAGAGGATTTTAATGAATTTGACAGCATTGTAAGTGAGGCGCTTTCGATCCCGTAACCGGATCCGCGCCAGGCGTATTCGTCTTATTTCTTTTTCGCGATACGGTGAAGCTGCGGCCGGACCGTCAGTTCTGTAATGACCTGATGCGGATCGGAACTTAAAATGAAATCCACGGCTCTGGCGATATCTTCAGGAAGAAGACGTGCATTTTCTTCTTCGTCCGCTTTGAAATCCGCATTCCGGTATAGGTTTGTATCCGTCATATCCGGAAGGATCGTGGTGACCTTCACGCCGTATTTTCTCGCTTCGTCAAAAAGACTTTTGGAAAAACTGAGAAGTCCTGCTTTGGTGGCGCCATAGGCGGCTCCGTGGGGATTACTCTGGTTTGCGGTCACCGACGCGATGTTGATGATGGTGCCGGAGTTTTCTTTTAGTTTCCGAAGAAGCAGATTGGAAAGAAGGAGAGGAACTTCCAGGTTCACCCGTACCATTTCGGAAATGCTCCTGGGGGATAGTTCCTCGTGAAGACCGTAGTAGCCCGCCCCTGCGCAGTTAACAAGAAGCGACAGTGCATTTCCCTTGGGAATATTCTTCACTTCCTCTTGAAGCTTTCCGGTATCCAGAAGGTCCAGTTCCACTTTGTGAAAGTTCTCCCGGGAAAGAAGAGAGGTGGCGCCGGAAAAGTCTCTTCCGACTCCGTAGACTTCATATCCTTTATCCAGGACCGTTTCGCAGATCGCCTTTCCGATTCCGGAGGAGGCACCGGTGATAATGGCTGTGCGGGTCATGTTTTCTACCTCGTTTCCATATAGTTTTCGTTCCTTCTTTGGCCCTTTTCGTCAGAAGGTGGCCAGGAAGATCTTTTCCTGAGATATCAGGCTTTGTAACAGTGTTACAAGGGTGTTTTCCATGTCTTTCCGGATCAGATCCGGGTATTCCATGACCCCGCCGTGGTTCTCAAAGGGGAACTGGCAGATAGGAGATCCGGGAAGGCCTTTTCTGAGCTTTTTGATGTACTCGGAAGAGATCCGGAAGGTGCCGATGCTGACATCTTTGATCCGGGAAAGGTCGATGGAATTCTTTACTTCTGCCACCATTTCCGTGCAGGCATTTTTCCAGTCCGGGAAATAAACGACAGGGTCGAAGCAGAGCCGGACCGGAAAGCCCTTGTCCATGGCGCAGGAAGCGGCCGAGAGGCGCTCCGGTAAAGTGGCGGTGCGCTTTTCAAACTTTTCGATGACTTCCTTCGGGGATAAGGTATAGGCGAAGATCACGCGGTCACAGGAAGGGATCTTTTGAAAGATATCTTTCCGGAAGGATTTGGTGCGGATCTCAATGGTCAGATCCGGATGTTCTTTCGTAAATTCCGCCCATTCGGAAACGTAGCCGGTCAGGTTTTCCAGGGCGATCAGGTCGGTATCAAAGGACACGCAAAGGTAGACCGGATGCTTCGAAAGAAGTTTTTCAACTTCGGAAAATGCATCTTCCAGATTTACGAAAACGACCACGTCGGCCGAGCCGTACATGCCCCGCAGGAAACAGTATTCGCAGTCGAAGATACAGTTTCTGCAGGAACTGGTGTAGTAGAAGTGGTCATAGCCGAAATCCTGACATACCGGGGCGCCGGGGAAAACCGAGGCGCCGGTGTTTTCGGCCAGGATCAAAGAAGGGGATGTCTTCTGAAGAGTAAAACTTTGCCGGGGGCGGTTAAATACATCTTTATAGTGGCCGATCTCAATAACCCGGGATTTGGAAAAACGGGCCAGGATGGCCTTGGTCCGGGGATGATCGAGGACCGCTTTTTCTACATAGATATGGGAAAAAGGAAAGTTACAGGAGACGGTCGCGGATGACATTTAGGACCTCCTTTCCTTCCTTTTTCGAGGAAGCGGGGATCTTATCTTCCGATGCCAGATCAGAAAGGATCGGTTCTATATCTTTCCCGACTGCTTTCGCATAGAAAAACAACTGGCGAAGTTCATGCCGCAATGTCTCGGAAAGACGTAATGCCAGACATGTGGAGATATATAGATCTTCGTCGATCAGTTCTCCCGGGCCTTCTTCTTTGCCCAGATAATCGAGGACAGAAAGGACTACCGGCAACTGTTCTTCGGCGCGCCTGGTAAGAAGTTCGGAAGTGATCTTTTTCGGATCTTCTTCGCCGGAATCAGATACATATTTTAAAAAGAACATGCGGTGGGGCGGGCAGAAACGGGATGCCGCCAGAAAGATCCCGGATGCTTCCATTTCGTAAAGAAGCTCGGGGTCCGGAAGAGACGCGATCACCTTCGGCACCGTGACCAGTGCTTTTTCCGAAGAAAGAGAAAGGCCGCAGGAAGAAAGATCGTAGAGCATGTCCGGATAAAAATCCCTTCCCGTGACTTCATCGGTGATCTTATGGATGAGATACAGTCCGGGCTCTTTTCCTGCGCAGGATCCGAAGTTTAAAAGAAAGTCCCGGTCCGGCTGAAAAGAAAAACGGGTCAGAAGATAGGAAGTGGCAGAAGAAGCGGCCACATTTCCCATGCCGGACAATACCAGTACACAGGTACTGTCCTCATCAAAGTAGGTGTCATACGGGCAGGCGTGCTCGTCCTTTCGAAGAGAAAGGGCAGATATCAGAGGGCGGGCTTCCGCGGCCAGGGCGCAGACAATAAAGAACATGGAATGGGCTCCTTTAAGAGGTTTTTCTTATTCTGCCTCATTCTACCATAGGCGGAAGGCAAAAGCACTTCGCCCCGGAAAATGAGGTTCTTCGGATGTACATAAAGAGTACACACGGGGTGGATATAATGCAGAAAAGAAAAGCGAGGAGGACAGAAAGATGACAAGCGGGAAAACAATGGATATGGAAAAGCAGCTTCTGATGGAAAGATCATCCCGGTGCCGGGTTCTGGGAAAGAAATACGGAACCTTATTCGGCATTTCGGTCCTGGAAGTGATCTCTTTTGTGGTCCTGCAGGTGATCGCCTGGCACGGGCTCATAGGTGCTTCGCTTCCGGTATTACAGGGAAGTGCGGTTGCGCTCGGACTGGTGACGATTGCTGTGACGGTCATTTTCGGCACCACCGTGTTTTCTTTAGGAAAATACTACGACGGCTTTAAGTCTTCCGGCTGGCTTTATGTGATCTATCAGGGCCTTACCGTCTATTCTTACATGACTTCAGGCGTGGGACGGCCGGTCTTTTCTTTTCTCGCATCGCTTTTCGGGATATTTTACATCATGAGTTTTTCCTCGGCCATGGAAGAGAGCTTCGATCAGGTAGATGAGAAGATGAGAGGAACCTGGGTCCTTTTTAAGAAAGTCTTTCTTGTTATGCAGATCGGGCAGTATATCAATTATCTGGCAGTTTTGGGAACACACTTTGCGAGGTTTTTCTGGTTTCTGTATCTGGCCATGAATGCGGCGGGGATCGTGATCCGTATCTGGCAGTTTATTCTCCTGGGTGAATCTTCTTCCGCCATGGATAAATATGTGAACTCTCCCTCCTAAGAATACGAAAGAGGCTGTTCGGAATATTTCCTTACAGCCTCTTTTAAACTTTTTCTAGTGATGGAATCTTTATCGTGATTTCAGTTTGACCTCAGATCCGGCTTTAATGCCACTACGGCAACCAGTGCGATGGGCGCGCCGATGGAAATGATCGCTGCCGTTCTCGTTTCCATGTGCATCCCGTACGCAAGGATCATGAATAGTATCAGCGGTACGGCGGCCAGGACGGATAGGACGATGATGACTGTCGCCAGCGTGCCTTCCAGGTATACGGCGTAGGACACGGCGCAGGTCAGCACGACGAAGATCGGAATGACTGCGGCAAGCGGAAGTCCGGCTTTTTCCTTAAGAAGGATACTCAGTACGGCAGGAATGATCATGCCGACAATGATCGCAATGGGAATATGCTTTCTTCTTTCGATGATGGCGCCTTCTTCGGCTTCCTTCATCTTTGCATCCACGTCCCGAAACCCGGGGATCTTCTTAAATTCAGCTAAAGCCTTGCGGTAGTTTTTCTTCTCGAAATGCATCGTTCCGAGGGAGTAGTGCTTGATCTTTTCTGATTCTTCCTGACACTCTTTGGAAACCCGCAAAAGATCGGCGGCGACAGGATCCGTACGGCCGGTACACTCCATAGCCGCGCTTTTAAAGAGAAGGTTGGCCTGGGTCAAGGTCGCCACATCGGATTTCGTATTCAGAAGTTCTTTTCCTCTTTTAATACGCTCGATGGTCCGGCTGTATTGAGAAACCTCCGGACACATTTCCTGAAGATCCCACTTATTTCCGCAGTGATCGCAGACGCAGGTACCGGACAGATAGTCATTTTTGAGCTCTCCGCCGCAGATGTTACACTTTAACGATACAGGTGCTACGTTTCCTTCCGGCATTTCCCATCCTCCCCTCGGTCAAAACTGTCTTTATTTTAACATAAAATTTTGACCATACAATTTCACGATTCCGCGATTTAATTTGTCTTATATTCTTATTCTTGTTATAATAACAAAATGCAATTTGCAAAAAAGAAGGAGGCGCATATCATATGGCCGAAAAACAGAAGTATTACATCACAACACCGATCTATTATCCATCGGGTAACCCGCACGTGGGACACTGCTACACAACGCTGGCATGCGACGTGGTTTCCAGATACAAGCGAATGCAGGGTTTTGATGTCATGTTTCTGACCGGTACCGATGAGCATGGCCAGAAGATCGAGAAGAAGGCACAGGAGATCGGCGTGACTCCGAAGGAGTACGTGGACGGAATCGTGGCCAACTTCAAGAAGCTCTGGGAACGCCTTGATATCACATATGACCGTTTTATCCGTACCACAGATCCGTATCACGTAGAGTCTGTTCAGAATATCTTCAAGGCTCTCTACGATAAGGGATACATTTATAAGGGTAAATATGTGGGTAAATACTGCACGCCCTGCGAGTCTTTCTGGACCGAGAGCCAGCTGAAGGACGGAAAATGCCCGGACTGCGGACGTGAAGTCGTAGATGCGGAAGAAGAGGCATATTTCTTTAAGCTCTCTGCTTTCTCCGATAAGCTGGAAGCACTTCTTCTTGATGAAGAGAGAAACTTCCTGGAGCCGAAGTCCCGTGTCAACGAGATGATCAACAACTTCATCAAGCCGGGCCTGGAGGATCTTTGCGTTTCCAGAACCAGCTTCACATGGGGTATTCCGGTATCTTTCGATGAGAAGCATGTCGTCTATGTATGGGTCGATGCATTAAGCAACTATATCACGGCTCTGGGCTATGGAAACAACACCTATCACGATTTCGAGAAATACTGGCCGGCAGACATTCATGTCATGGCAAAAGAAATCGTCCGTTTCCATTCTCTCATCTGGCCGGCGATCCTGATGGCACTGGATATTCCGCTTCCGAAGCACATCTATGGCCACGGCTGGATCACATTTGGCGGCGCGAAGATGGGTAAATCCACAGGTAACGTTATCGATCCGTTTATCCTGGCGGACAGATACGGCGTGGATGCCGTCCGTTACCATCTCCTCCGTGAGATGCCTTTCGGCGCGGACTGCCCGTTCTCTAATGAGCAGATGGTACAGCGTATCAACACCGACCTGGCAAATGACCTCGGAAACCTGGTTTCCCGTACAGTTGCCATGGCGATCAAGTACTTTGACGGAACTCTCCCGGAAGAACGTGAGACAGATCCGCTGGATGACGAGCTTTTGAATATGGTAAAAGCACTCCGCCCGTTCGTGGAGGAGAACTATGAGACTTTGCACATCTCCGCAGCACTTGCCGAGATCTTCAAGGTCATTGCCCGTGCCAATAAGTATATCGATGAGAATGCACCGTGGGTGCTGGCCAAGGATGACAGTAAGAAAACCCGTCTGGCAACTGTTCTTTATAACCTTCTGGATACGATCCGTATGTGCTCGATCCTCTTAAATCCGGTAATGCCGAATACCTGCCCGGAGATCTGGAAGCAGATCGGCGCATCGGAAGAGGCTTGCGCATGGGATGCTTCCGATAAGGTGGGCGCGCTTGCTGCCAACGTAACTGTTCAGAAAGGGGAAGTTCTGTTCCCGAGACTGGATATGGAAAAGGAAATGAAGGAACTTGCTGAAATCTCCGAGGCAGCTCTGGCTGCAGCCAAGGGTAAGGTCTTAGAGCATAAGGACGAGATCGTCTATGACGATTTTGCCAAGCTCGAGCTTCGTGCGGCGAAGGTCCTGGAGTGCGAGAAAGTCCCGAAGGCGGATAAGCTCCTTCGTATGCAGCTGGATGTCGGCGACCGGAAGATGCAGGTACTGTCGGGTATTGCCCAGTACTATACTCCGGAAGAGATGGTCGGAAAGATGGTGGTATGGGTGGCAAACCTT
>CADBGD010000057.1 GCA_902794115.1 Oscillospiraceae bacterium | reverse complement strand
GGCTTGAATATCCGCTTCCGTTACTCCCTTGGTAAAGTTTTGCGTATCCACTTTGATCGCATATAAAAGCGCAGTGGCCACGTCTTTCGGAATAGCGATATCATTCTCGGTGAAATATTCAGCGATGATCGTTGCACAGGCACCGACGATACGGTGATCCACAAAACCGTACTGATATGTCGTGACCCAGGGGTGATGGTCGATGCAGGCGATCTCATGACCGGTCAGATCAGTAAAATTGGCGCTGTTTCTCTGTCCGTCTACATTTATGACATAGTCATCTTCCGCGCTTTCATATTCATCTGCGGGAAATGTCGTAATATGCAGCTCGTCCGCCATAAGACGAAACGTGAACTTATCGATCTTCCCGAAATAGACGATATCGGACGGGATCTTTCTGGTCGACAGCAGATATTGAAGACCAAATGCACTGGCAATGGCATCCGGGTCCGGAAAGTTATGTGTCTGGATCACCACATTATTGGATCCGATACGAGATACTAATTCATCCAACTTGGTCATACTTTCATCCCCCTTAAGTATGATTCAAAAATCCCCATGCGCTATTATACCATGCCGGCTTGATACAAAGATAGTTTCTATTTCAGTAAATATGCGTGTTACAGCACTTTTTTCTCGCTTCTTTTTCTTTATACAGAGAGGCATCTGCCTGACTCAGTGCATCCGGAAAATCATTGAGGTCTCCACTGTAACTTGCATACCCGATACTGGCACTTAGTTCATATTTGACTCCGGATTCTTTGTTCAGCCGGGATAGTGTTTCTTTAATAGAGGAGATCAGTTCCCGAACTTTTTCCTCGTCATCGGTTTTGGCGATCACGATAAATTCATCTCCGCCAAAGCGGGCGATGAATGTACGCAGCGGATTGGCGCCACAGGCATAGCGAAGGGCATCGGCCGTCCTCCGCAGGGCATTGTCTCCTTCCACATGACCGAACTGGTCGTTAATGATCTTAAATTTATTCAGATCGATCATGAGGATATAGTGGGTCTTTTTCTCACTTGGTTTCGAGGATTCAGAGACGACATATTTCTTCAGCTGGGTACGGTTGTTGAGACGGGTAAGATCATCCAGAGAGACCTGGTCATTCAGGGAAATAATGTAGACGTAGGTCATCAGGATCATGCAGCTGAAGCAGAAGAAAGGCGCATCGAAGGCGAGCGTCTGAACAATGCCGAACAGGGAGATTACGACCGGATAGATCCCGCAGACAAGATACTGTCTTTTAAATGCGAAGTTTTCTTTTTTCAAAGCGCGGGGGATGGAGCGGGCCGCGGCGGAGAGCACATAGATAAACGGAATGGTCAAAAAGAGCAGATAATAAACCTGTGTCATGTTGTGGGCATCGTCCATCATCCAGTCCGGGAACAGAAGGAACAGAAGGATCATCGCAGACGATGCCAGTACAGCGGGAAGACGGACGAGGGAACGCTTTTTTTGTTCGATGATGTATCCGGCTCCCTGCGCCAGTTCGATGTAAATAAACCATAGACAGGTCAGCGAATTGAGGATCACCGAATTCAAAACATTGATGCAGGCGCAGGACAGATATGTATGTGGGATATATTCCCCGACACTTAATGCCCAGATGATATCACTGATAAAATAGAGAATATGACTAAGCAGAATACCCGCAAAAACCCGTTGCTTCTCCTGACGGTCCACATTTACCAGGCTTCGGAAAAGCAACAGTGCGAACATGATGATGCAGACAGCATTGGCCTCTACATAAAAAAACGTATAATCCATTTTCATAGCTCGAGTATAGCATAGGATATTACTTGGTTGGTGAACAGAACGTAAAGATTTTTTAGAATTCAGGGAAAGTTGTTTTCACATTTGGTGTCTGGTATCATCAGATCATAGAAAATACGGAAACCGCAGGGGAAAGAAGGGCAGCAGTATGAGAAATATCACATTAGGAAAGACCGGCATCACCACACCTCAGAATGCATTCGGTGCGCTGCCGATCCAGAGGGTGGATCTGGATACCGCTGTCCGCCTTTTGCGTGGCGCCAAAGACGGCGGCATGACTTTCTTTGATACTGCCCGTGCCTATTCCGACAGTGAAGAAAAAGTGGGCGCCGCCTTTTCCGGCATGCGGGATCAGGTCTATATAGCAAGTAAGACCCAGGCAAAAACACCGGAAAAGTTCTGGGAAGATCTTCATACGACCTTGAAAAATCTCCGTACGGATCATCTGGATATTTACCAGCTCCACTGTGCCTCGCAATGCTATGCGCCGGGCGACGGGACTGGTATGTACGAAGCCATGGTGGAAGCGAAAAAGCAGGGGAAGATCCTTCATATCGGCATCACTGCCCATCTCATCGGAGTGGCGGAAGAGATCGTAAAGTCCGGCCTTTATGAGACATTGCAGTTTCCTTTTTCTTATCTGGCTTCCGAAAGAGAGATCGAGCTTGTGAAGTCCTGTGAAAAAGCAGATATGGGCTTTATTGCCATGAAGGGATTAGCCGGCGGGCTTCTGACCAACAGCCTTGCCTGCATGGCCTTTATGAGCCAGTATAATGCGCTTCCGATCTGGGGCATTCAAAGAGAAGAAGAACTGTCCCAGTGGCTTTCCTTTTTCGAAGAAGACGTGACCATGACAGAAGAGATCCATGCCTTTATCGAAGAAGACCGAAAAGAACTTCTGGGCGATTTCTGCCGTGGATGCGGATACTGCATGCCCTGTACCGCCGGCATTCAGATCCCTCAATGCGCCAGAATGTCTCAGCTGATCCGGAGAGCCCCGTCTGAAAACTTCAAGGGCGAATTCTGGCAGGGCGAAATGGCCAAGATCGAAAACTGTGTGGATTGCGGACTTTGCAAATCGAAATGCCCCTACGGCCTGGATACACCGAATCTTCTTAGAAAGAACCTGGCGGATTATAAAGAGATCATTGCGGGAAACGTGAAAGTATAATCAGGCGTTCTCGAAATTCACTGTGGCGACGCCATCGCCCAGTTCAACGCGGAGACGTTTTCCTTCTACGGAGACAGATCCCCATGTTTTGCCATTTTCATCGACAATATCGAATGTGCCGTCGGCATTCGGAATCAGGGAACCGCCATGTTCTTTCCCGTTCAGCTGAAGAACACAACTTGAACCATCTTTGCAGGAAAAAGTCGGGACGGGGACCGACTGCGATTCGTCCAGCTTGTTCAGCGTCTCCCATTCCTGTCTGGATTGGGACCAGTTATCCTTGATAATGTAGGAAAATTCCCAGCTACCAGTCAGGACGGAGGTGTCCTGACTATCGGTAGCAGAGTAGGGACGGGAAATACCGGCCACATCTTCCTGTGTTTTATTCTTCTTGCCGCATGCGGCACTTGCCATCGCCACAGAAAGAACAAGAAGAATGCTCAAAACACAGCGGTATCGTTTCATGGCGTACTGTCTCCTAAGTCACCTATTTCATCGGGGGGCGCTGCTGATCACTCAACAGCAATAGTAAGTATAGCCATAACATCGTCGGACGTTCTTATATAAATCAACGATTTTTTTCAAAAAACGGACCTGAAAAAATTACAGCTTTCCATTTCGGTAATCCCGGTATTTTTTCGGCGTCATGCCGGTATTCTTTTTAAATACCGTGGAAAAAGCACTTTGGGACGAGTATCCAAGTGACATCGAGATGTCCAGGATGGAATACTCGGAATGTCCCAGCATATTCTGGGCGGTCTTGATCTTGGCTTCCGTGATGAAATCGCCGACCTTCTTTCCTGTCTCACTGGTAAACAGACGGGAAAAATACTCGGGATTCAGTCCTTCCAGATCTGCAAGTTCCGTCACTGTCAGAGGCTTATTGAGATTGTTATAAATGTAATCGACCGTTCTGCGGATATGAAAACTGGCAATATCGGTCTTCCGAAGCTCATTCATTCTGGTGGCATAGTCGATCTGCATCTCCGCGATCAGATCCATGACCTCATCGATTTTCGTCGCTTCATCGGCTTTGTTGATATAAATATCACTCAGCGTATAGGCGGTATTCATATCCATACCGCCGTCAATACAGATACGGCTGATCACGGCAGCAGAGGCCACCAGGTGATAAATGCTGTTTCGGAGCGGATCTGTGGATAAAGTGCCACGGCCGTCCTTACCATTCAGATAATGCGGACGAACCTTCTTAAAACGCTCTCTGACACCGTCGATATCGCCATTTCTGATCTTGTTATACTGGCGGAATTCGGCGAAATAATCCGCGCGGACAAATTCTTCTTCCCTTTGTAGATAGAGCCTGTAGTCCAGGATCTTATTTGTGTCCATATCTACCCCTCTTGATGCAACTATTCTGTGAGACAACTTATGACAAACCCCATGTCCATTACTAGTATACCAGTAATGTCGGGATTTTGTCATCAGGTTGGGAATACACATATTATAAGATTTTTGATATACTGGCGTTAGTTTGTGGAAACTGTGAGATACAAAGGAGAGGTAAGTATGGGTATTGAACAAAAAACTAAGTACGAAGAACTCGAGTTGGACGTGGTCGTTTTTGAAGGAACAGATGTAGTCTGCGCTTCACCGAACAGTGAGACTCCGAGGGAAGATGCGTAACCCGATGATTTCAAAAGCGGGTAATGAATTTCAGAAACAGGATAGGAGAGGAAGTCATGAAGAATAAAAAGATGTTATCTTTACTTCTCAGCGCCATCATGCTGGTAGGATCGATGCCGGCATACGTACTGGCACAAGGAAATGATGGAGAAGAAGACGATCCGGAAATGGCAGATCAGGATACAGATGAACCGGATGAAGATGGTGACGGTGAAGATCCTGACGAGGAGGATTTTGACGACGATCCGATGGGTGAAGATTCCGGTGAACCAAAATGTATCGGCGAACTGGAAGAAAACAAAGTTTTCCCTGTTGGTCAGATGGAAGCTTATGAAGTATTATTGATTCAGTTTACCCCTACCAGCACAGGAAGATATGGATTCTTGTGTGCAGATGGCTGCGATCTGAGCTGTACCTTCTTAGATGACTATGAGCCGGTTTATCCGATTGAGGAGAAATGTGAGTATCGCTACGATATCCAGTATTTAAATCTTGAGGCGGGTAAGACTTACGATATTGAGGTTGCGTCGAATGACGATGCTACTTTAGACGACAAGGAGGTATATTGCTACATCTGCCCGATGTCCGAGACACTTCCTTATGGAGAGAGCACACTTTTCGTACAGGGCTCTGACAATTACACGAGACATACATTCATTCCAGAAACAAGCGGCCGGTACATCCTCGAGTTTTCCGGATATTACACTATCAATGCCCAGATTACACAGGACCAGAGACCGGAAAGCGGGTATCAATCTTCGAATGGAAAGATCGTCGCAGAACTGGAAGCCGGTGTTCCGTATGATATTACAGTGTACAGTTATCTCTATCTTTTGGCTGACGTGGTTCACGTGAATATTTCCATGGATATTCCGAGTCTCGATACAGGTGAGAATCGTGTGGAGCTTGGGCCCTATTACGAAACAACTTTCTGCACATTTGAACCGAAAACCAGCGGGGTATATGTGATTTATTCGGAAGGCAACGAAGATACAGTAGTGGAAATAAAAAAATCCGGTGTCAAAATATCTGATGACAATAGAGGAGAAGGAGATAATTTTGTTATTGGTTCCTATCTTCAGAAAGGCGAGATTTATGAATTTGCGATGAGTCAGAAGGGGTATGAGGACATTACTGTTCCGGTTGTTATCGAACTTGCAGATAAGATCCAGCCGGAAGAGGAAGTAACCTTTTCTGTTGGATACAAAAATGCAGTTTATTATGAGATCACTCCTTCCCAGAGCGGATGGTACTATCTTGATTCCGGCAATACTAGTCAAACAACATCTGTATTCGACGCTAATCATAATAGAACAGTTCTTTCTCTCGATACGTGGTATATGACAGCGGGAGACACATATACCGTCATGATCGAAGGGGATGAAACGAACGGTGATCCTGGAAAGTTTACTATTCACCAGATAACACAGGAGCTTCAGCTTCAGGAGCCTTCGACTATGGTCGCGCACTCATCTCTATCAAACGCTTATTACGCAATCTTCACTGCGGAAGAAACAGGGTACTATGTTTTCTCATCTGATCACCAGACATATAATTTTTATCTTTGCGATAAGTCACTTAACCATCATAGCCTATATCAGTATGGAAGAGAATTGAATGCTCCTGTGTTCATTACTGCTGGATCAACATATTTTGTAGCTTTAAATGTTCCAAATGGATCTGATGAGGAATACGTAATTACAGTTCA
Organism: Oscillospiraceae bacterium; assembly: GCA_902794115.1. GTDB lineage: Bacteria > Bacillota > Clostridia > Saccharofermentanales > Saccharofermentanaceae > Scatonaster. The sequence continues at coordinate 8,598 of CADBGD010000057.1, read as the reverse complement.
GAAACAAGACAATATCGTACAGGAGGGTGTATACGAAGTCGATTTTCAGAATGGTGAAACACGTACTTATAATTTCACACCGTCTACATCCGGATACTATCTTGTCGGATTGTCTACTGAATCTTCAAACTATCCAACATCACCAGTAGTTTTTGACGGCTCTCTCTCCTCAGTCGGAGAATCCAGTTCCGGTCCGTACTTTTCGTATTTTCTGGCGAGATTAGAGCAAGGAAAGAAGTATGGCATTCAAATCTCACACAGTGAGGACAGTATTGAAGGAATGTACTGGTTCGTCCAGAAATTGGATTATCTGACGCCTGGGGAAGATATTGAAGTTCAAGTACATGGTAAATTTGCAATATGCGCATTTACTCCGTCAGAGAGTGGAGTATACACTTTTACTTCTGAGAAATTCGGAAAGGCGTATAGTAAACTTTTGACATATAACAGATACATGGAAACTATTATCAATTCTACAGATTCTCAGCTGGTAAATAGTCTTTCCGCTGTGCTGGAAAAAGGAAAGACATATGTACTTTTCAGCGAACTGTATTCTGCTGACTGCACTTCTTTCCACATGGACCTGATAAAGGAGCAGGCATTAATTGTCGGAGACAATACTGTATCGATCGCGGACCGCAATAGCATATTCGATGGTGAAACGAATGCGATCTGCTCTTTTACTCCGAAAGCAGATGGTCTTTATGAATTCTGCTCTCAAAGTACGAAAGATGTGGATCCGACAATAAAAGTCTATGATTCGAAGAGAGCGTTGCTCGGTGAAGATGACAGTTCCGGTGAAGAAGACAACTTTAAACTGGAACTCATTCTCGAAGCAGGGAAGACATACTATGTCGACATTAGCGAATCTGATGAATATGAGCTTCCGGTCAAAGTCAGCAAACTGGAACTGATGGAAAATAAACTCGAGGGCTATTCCTTAAGCCTGAATGGTTCGATCGCTGTAAATCTCTACATGACATTAAGTGATCTTGTTTTCAACAGTGATACTGCGGTCCTTCAGTACACCCGCGCGGATGGCACTGTCGTTTCTTACGATATGAATGCGGCAGATAGAGAGGTATTGAACGGAAAGACCTACTATGTATTCCATCTGCCTGTCGCAGCCAAAGAAATGGCAAGCGAGCTTAAAGTTCAGATCGTTGATCCGGGCAGTTCCTTTGAAGGAAAGGAATATACATTCACTGTCAAGGATTATGCGGATCGGGTGCTCAACATTGCAGCCAGCCCGGAATACTACGGCATAGAGGACAATCGTGAGTATGTGAAAGCAAAGCCCTTGGTTGAGGCTCTTCTGAACTATGGCACTGCCGCACAGAAGTATTTCGGCTACAATACCGATTATCCTGCAAACGATAACGTTGACGCAAATAACAGATATTTAGGAAATGTTCCGACATCAACACTTCCGCAGTACAACCCGGAGAATACAAAACTTCCGGATGGCGTGACTTTTGCCGGAGCCAGCTTGTCTCTTGAGTCGGAGACAACGTTGACCTTCTATTTCTCCAATCCGTCCGGGGTGAAGCTTTCTTTCTATGACGGAAAAGGTGCCCGTATTTCTTCCGGCACGAGCGGCGAGTACATTACCGTGAGAGTGAAGAACATTCCGGCTCATAAACTCAGTGATTATGTAACCTTAAGCATCAAGGCCGAGGGAGACTCTGGTGAATATTCCATTACCTATAACCCCATGACCTACTGCTACAATGTTCTGACAAGACCTCTGAGCGCCACCCGTACCCAGGATCTTAAGGATCTGATGAAAGCCTTCTATTTCTATAACCAGGCGGCTGTCCGTTACGAGGCGGCCAAGGGTAAGAACTGAGCCGGATCGAAAACTGACTAAAGAAAAAGCTGGCTACCTGATTTCAGGTGGTCAGCTTTCTTTTTGGTGTCCACAGAGGGACTCGAACCCTCACCCGAAGACTGGAACCTAAATCCAGCGCGTCTGCCAATTCCGCCATGTGGACAAGCAAGATAAATTAAACATCGGGATTATATCATTTTGCCGCTGAAATATCCATAGCTGGCATTTTTCACCATTTTTTACAAAAAATTTATATTCATATGTTAGTAAAACAGAACAGTATGATATCATAAATAAGAGTTATAACCCTCGAAATGGAGGTAATTGGAGTGAAAAAGTTTAAAAAGACAATAGCTTTGATCTGTTCTATGGCATTGCTCTTTTCTGTTTTTTCGGCATCTGTTCTTGCTGACGGTCAGAATGGTGAGGGCGGAAATAATGCAATCGAAGGGAATACGAGTGAAGTTTTTGAATTGAATCAGGCCTACATTGATGCTCATGGCGGTCATATGCCTGTGGTTGCAGGTTCTTATGAACTCGTTGAGAATATCACCGTTTCTGAAGAGACAAGAGTGGAAACGGAAAATGCGCACATCACGATCGACCTGAAAGGCCATACGATTACTCACACAAGTATTAAAAGTATGTACATACTTGGAAAGGTGAGAGGAACGGCTGGGGATCTTAGTGGATCGACCTCGACCACTAGTCCGGTTGATCCGGCAAACTGCGTTACCGGAGTAATTCTGACTATTAACGATTCCGTGGGCGGAGGAACGATTACAGGCGCCGCCCCCAACGGTAAAGGCTCTTTGGACTATTGGATCAACTCAACTGGAGTTGGTACAAATAAAGAACGAGGCGGCTGTGTTCTGATCCAGCGTGGTAATAAGATGATCCTTAATGGCGGAACAATTACCAATTTTGAAGCTGGGGACGAAGGCGGTGCAATCTGTGCTTCCAATGCTTCCGAGTTTGTTATGAACGGTGGAACGATTAAAAATTGCCATGCTGCATATGGCGGTGCTATTTCCGGCCAGGGATCATCTGCTGCAACTGGTCAGGATGGAAATCCGACTAAGGCTATAATTACGATTAACGGCGGAACAATCAGTGATAACAGTGCATCTATCGGTGGAGGAATCCGAATCTGCCGGTGTAATCTTTCTATTTCCGATGCAGTAGTTACCGGAAATAGTGCAACTAAAAGAGGCGGCGGAATTGATGCATTATACAAAAATGAAAGTACTGTTTCGATCCATGGTTCGTTGAAAGTTTATGGCAATACTTGTACTGATGAGAATATTGGAGAGGCAAGTAGCAACTTTTATGTGAATAGTCAGGGCGATCGTTCTGAGGGTGTGTTCTATACTTTGGCTTTGGATGGAGATCTGAGTGCAGATGCCAATATCTGTTTTGGAGTGTCAGATGTCGCTAGATTCCCGAAACTTCTTGAAGTCAATGGTCACAAATATGACATGAGTACCCTTCATTGCGATATGGAAGGCTACAATGTATACGAAAAGGACGGTTTCGTACAGATCATTAATACTGATATTCAGTATTCGGTAGGTATTGGCGGAGAGATTACTCTTTTGGTAAGAGTGAAGCTTTCCGGCAGTAATGCAGCCAATGCTTATGTGGAAGCTTCCTACGAGTATACTAAGAATGGTTCTACTAAGTCGAAGTCTGTAAACGTAGACATTGATGATGCGAAGAGCAATAGTGGAGATTATTATACCTTCGCTATCCCGGTAGAGTCGGCTTGTATGACGGCACCTATTGAGATCAGTGTTCATGCCGGAGATAACGTGATCACGGATAGCGGAATCACCATTGAAAAGTATGCGAAAGTAGTCAAGGACCAGTATTCGCAGTATGCTGATCTTTGCGATGCGCTTCTTATCTTTGGCGGATATGCGCAGGTTCAGCTAAATATCAACACAGATAATCTCCCGACAGTTTCCGGTGTGGATTTTGAAAATGGAACGGCGGCTAACTATGGACTTCCGTCTTCTGGTTTTAATACCCTTCCTACAGGCGTAGCCGGTAACCTGTCCCTTCTTTCCCAGACCGAGATCAAGCTTCGCTTCAAAAAGGCGGATCTGGGTGATACGGCTCCTACTATGACGATTGAAGGATATAGCGACACAATTGAAGGTGAGGCCAGCGGAAACTATTACATTTACACGATCAAAGGCCCGGATGGAAAAGGATTTAATTATTCCGCGTATGAAACTACGTTCAACTTTACAGTCGGAAGCATTTCGGGAACCTATTCCGTATATGATTATCTTAGATCTGTAAAGAGTAAGAGCAGCAGCAGTGCTGCCTGGAAGAACCTTGTGGAAGCTTATTACAACTTTGCTGAAGCGGTGAAAGCGATTTAAGGAAGGATAAGAGAGGAAGTCTGAATGGAAAAAGTGGAATATGAAGAGTGCAAGATCGAAGTGATCTACTTTAACTCGAAAGATGTCATTACAGATAGTGAATTTGATTCTGGATGGGATGAGTAAACAGATTCCCGTTAGTAGATCGTAACTATAAGATTCTTGTAAATGAAAGACCTCTCCGATTCGGAGAGGTCTTTTTATATGTGTATGTGTTGCTTCTTAATCTTCGTTTAGAGGCTTCCTTTTTACGACAGGTCGGATTTTTTATAATAGCCGGAATCAATGAGGATCTCTTCGTAGTTTGATTTATCGACAACTACTGGAGATACAAGATATGAAGGAACATTGATCGTTTCGTTGTTATATGTGCTTGTATCATTTACCGTTACTATACTTCCGGTAAGGATCTCCTCGGCCATGTTAACTGTGGCTTTTACAGATTCCCGTGTGTCCTTAAATACTGACATGGACTGATATCCTGAAAGGATATTTCGGACATTAGTAATGTCGCAATCCTGGCCGGTAATGACCGGGTAATTACCGGTATAGGACGTTGCCAGTGCAAGTTCCGCACCAAGGGCGGTACTGTCATTGGAACATAAAATGGCATCAAGCTGGGAACCGTCTGAATAATATGTCGTAAGGATCGTGTCCATACGGGTCTGGGCATTATCTGTTGACCAGTTGGCAGTTCCTACATCATAAAAGTCGGTCTGCCCGGATTTTACGACCAGTTGCCCGGAGCTGATATAAGGCTGAAGTACATCCATGGCTCCGTCATAGAAATATTTGGCGTTGAAATCGCCCGGATCTCCTGTGAAGATCTCCATGTTAAAAGGACCGTCAGCGTTATCCAGATCGAGCGCAATACGGATGTATTCGCCTTGAAGCGTTCCGACCAGGTAATTATCGAAGGTGACATAATAGGAGACGGCATCAGTTCTGCGGATCAGACGGTCATAGGCGATGACGGTGATATTTTGCGCCTTGGCAAAATCCAACACATTAGTCAGTGAATCTCCGTCGATTGCCGCAATGATCAGGATCTGACATCCTTCGTTGATCATGTTTTCGATCTGCACCTGCTGGGTACTAATGTCGTTCGAGGCAAATTGAAGGTCTACGGCATATCCGTCTGCTTCGAGCAATTCTTTCATAAGCTGTCCGTCATCTGCCCATCGTTTCAGGGCTTTGGTAGGAAGACTTATGCCGACCACCGGGTTTTCTGTTGAAGTGGAATTGGTCGGTTCTTCTGTTGTCGTGGCGAAGGGATCATTTTTTGAGGTATCAGAAGGTTCTGTATCGCTCTCTGAAGTTGTGGGCGGGTCCTCTTCCGGCTCGGAAACAGTCTCCACTGTCTCTTTGGTGGTCTTCTTCGCTTTCTTCTTTTTCTTTGTGGTTTCAGTGCTTTTTCCGGAGCAGGCACAAAGACCTAATGCCAGGAGCATAGAAAAAGTAAGGATCAAGGCAAGAATACGGTAGGGGGTAGAGGAAGCGGCCTCTTTTGAAGTGCAGGCCGTATTGTTATTCTTACGTTCCATATATACACCTTTCCAATCAGTTTTTTCTCCCATTATATCACGCGCTGATTTGACAGATGATATAATGGGGAAAAGGCGAAGAGAAAGGCAGGTTTGGGGTATGTCGACATTCCGAGATAGAAATGTGATCGATCTAACTTTGGTTGAAGAGAATAAGTATGTTCTGATCATCCTGGACGATATGCAGTGGGAGTTTCTCGACCGGCAGATGCACGCAAAGATGCTCAATGAGAAATTCAGCGATTACTGGGCGTATATTACCAGCGGGCAGGCAGAACAGGCCCGGCCCGGACTTCGGCCGGTAGTGCGTTTTCTGGCGCAATATTCCTACAGCCGGTACTGCCTGGACTTTTTTGAAAGGATCAAGGCGTTCGTCAAGGAGAATGGTGACCCATGCGATGTGGAATGGACCCACGATGAGAAGGACGGTCCTTTTGACGACGGATTCAGCGATGACTATGTTTTCGATAAGACAAAGATCTTCCCGAGACTAAAGAAGAACTGGGCGAAAGATCCGCTCAACGAAGTGTCGCTTCTGGCGCCTTATGCGGAATCCCCGGACTGGCCGGATGACATGGTCATGCAGCGGGTCCTGGATAAATTCATTCTCCTTTATGTGCAGGATCTGGGTCGAGGTTTTACCTACGTAAGATATCCCATGCTTCCGGAAGGCTTTACCGTCGAACAGCTTAATGATGCCGCTTTTGAGAATATTGTCCGTGACATCCATTATCAGATCTGCGAGATGAAGGTTCCCGGACTCTACGGTGTCGCCTGCGGCGGTGATTTTGAAGCGGAAAGCCTTGTGCTTGGAGGGATCTGGGGACAGCAGGCGGAACGTCTCGGAGATGATCTGATTATCTGCGCCCCTACGAAGGACATGATCATTTTCACGAAAGCCGGCGATAAGAAACTGGTGAAGAAGCTGATCAAGGCTGCGGAAGAGATCTTCATCCGAAACAGAAAAGAAAGTCCGTTTCTTCTTTACACACAGGATGTTTTCCGCTACACCCGCGAAGATGACAAGATCCGTATCGATCCGAAGTTGTGGATCAGACCATAAGAAGTAGTATAAAAGCGAGAGCCCGTAATCTTTTTTCGGTTACGGGCTCTTTTTCTTCGGGAAATGCACTGTGAGTTTTTACTTCTCGGCGAGTTCCTGCATGGGTTCGCCCCAATGCCCCATATCTCTTCCGTCTGCCGTTACATAGCGGAATTCTCCGCCGGCGAGGACCGGCATAACGGACAGATATCTGTCGATGAAGGGGACAGCCTGGTTCATGAGTTCTTCCTTCATGGATACGCCGGAGATCTCACAGAGGAATACGTCGCTTCCTTCCGCCATATGGATCTCTTTCTGTACACGCAGCTCCAGGGTGACCGGACTTTCGGCGATCGTTGGCACATCCAGGACAAGCCCGTTTTCCACAGTCGGCATATGGCGCATCTTATCCGGGTTTTCACGGCCGCTGACATTTCCGTAATAGTCGGCGAGGGGAAGAAGATCCTCGGTTACCAGGTTTGCCGAGAAGACCCCGTTCTTTCTGATCAGGTCCTTCGTCAGCTTATCCTCACCGATGCAGGCCATGACGCCCATGCCCGGTCCTTTTTCCGTCATGGTATTGATATAACTGAACCAGCAGAACAGACCGAAATCCGGCGTTCCGTCATCTTTCTTTGTTCCATAGAGGAACAGTGCCTGCGGGCAAAAGCTGTTTCCGATATTTGCAAGTTTTTTGGACATTTTTATCACTCCTTCGATTTATTTCTTCTGTTTCTCGGACCGCTCGAGATTCATGAGGATACGGTCAAGATAGGCATCCATCTGAAGTGCCTCTTCTTCTGTGAACCCTTCGTAGAAGATCTCATTCATCCGATCCGATACCTCATCGTATTTCCCTTTCAGTCCTCGAGCCTTTTTCGTCAGTACGATCAGGGACTGGCGCTTATCCGAGGCATTGGCTTTCTTGGCGATCAGCCCCGAATCCTCAAGTCGACCCAGCATCACGGTCAAAGTGTTTTTCGCAAGACCGGTCTTTTTCGAAAGCTCCACGATGGGTACTCCGTCCGACTGCCAGAGAACATATAAGATACGCCCCTGCGGTCCGTTGAATTCCTCGACCCCGCTTTCCGACAGAAGTTTCTGGAAAACACGTGCCTGCACCTGCTTGATCTGGGATATGAGAAATCCCGTTCGGGTCTTCATAGAGATCTCCTTTCCCGGGACGGTACGGATTCTGATTCCCACCTCCCGGAAAATCATAAAACGTTTTACAGGAAAATGGTACCATATAGAACTAATTTGCGTCAAGGTTCTATATGGAACTTTTTTCAACCGGTGGTCTAATCACATTCCGAGAGGGGAGGGGCTATGCTATAATGCAAGTAATTTATATATCTTTTTGAAAGGCACTGTTCACTATGGCTACTGCAACTCCACCCTGGATCGATCAGATCCCCGAAGGCGCATTTATCACGACTGAACCCACCTATCCGACAGGAAAGTACCAGAACCTGTTCGGAAGAGATGAGGCCTTCGGCCTGAAGTATTACTATTTCGATCCGACCGAACATGGATATCCGAAAAAGGACAGCTATCCGCTCCTGATCTTCCTTCATGGCGGTTCCAATGCACTGGTAGGTGATCTGTGCATCAACTATACGGGTGCGGAGATGTATGCGTCGGAGAAATACCAGAAGGATCTGGGCGGCGCGTATATTCTGATCCCCGTTGCCAATGAGTATAGAACAGAAGATGGCGGATATGAAGGAAGATGGGATGAGTCCTATATCGATCCGGTCATGAAGCTCATCGATGATTTTATTTTGTATA
>CADBGD010000056.1 GCA_902794115.1 Oscillospiraceae bacterium | reverse complement strand
CCTGTGCGCTGCTGATCCTCTGCACCAGATTCATCGGATTATTTCCGTTCTTTCTGCTTTCCAGCATAGCCTTTTCATCGGCAGCAGACGGATAACCCATGGAGATACGGACGGCAAAACGGTCCATCTGGGAGTCCGGAAGTAATGTCGTACCGGATGCGCCAGAAGGGTTCTGTGTGGCAAATACCGTGAAAGGCACCGGAAGCGGATAGGTGTTTCCGTCAACGGTGACCTGGCCTTCTTCCATGGCCTCCAGAAGCGCCGACTGGGTACGGGAGGAGGCACGGTTCAATTCATCTGCCAGGAAAAGGTTGTGAAAGATGGAACCCGGCTGGTACTTCATGGACTGACTGACTTTATCGTAAACCGAAAAGCCGGTAATGTCCGAAGGCAGTACGTCCGGAGTAAACTGGACACGTCCGTAATCCAGTCCCATGGTCTTGGAAAATGCAAGCGCCATCGTGGTCTTTCCTACACCCGGCACGTCCTCGATGAGAACGTGGCCGCCGGACAGCATACCGGCCAGAGCCAGAAGGATCACATGATCCTTACCGCAGATGACTTTCTTGATTTCGTTGATGATCTGGTTGGTCTTTTCACTCATAGTGTCTTATCCTCTCATTGAAAAATAGGCTTTTCCTTTTTCCATTTTTACTTTCTTATATTCCGCCAGTTCGCTCACGGTCACGAGTGTATAACCGCGGTCCACCAGTTCCGGTACCACATATTCCACTGCATCTGCGGTGGTCTCATAAAGGTCATGCATCAAGACGATATCGCCGTCTTTGGCATTATTCAGGATCTCATTGATGACATGATTACTGTCTCTGTACTTCCAGTCATTGGTATCGACAGACCAGATGATCATGGGCATGCCCACATTCTGGGAGACCGTGCTGTTATACGATCCGCCAACCGGACGCATGACGACCGGACGGATACCGGTCAGGTTATAGACGGTATCGGCGCAGTCATTGATCTGGGCGCTGACTGCATCGCCGGAAAGCTTTGTCAGGGTCTGGTGGCTCCAGGTGTGGTCTGCGATCTCACAGTTGAGATTCGTGGCCCGGATGACGCAATCCTGATAGTTCTTCACGCGGTTTCCGACTACGAAGAAGGTGGCATGGGCGCCGTATTCTTCCAGTACATCTAGTATCCGCATGGTCACCGGAGTATAAGGTCCGTCATCGAATGTCAGCGCAATGATCTTTTCCGGGATCACCGGCTCCACATACGAATCGATGCCGTATTCTGCCATCTTCTCATCAAAGGCCGGATCTTTTAAGATCTCGCTTAAGACACGCTCTCTGGTAATGCCGTTGGAAAGGCCGATGCGGTACGATTCGATTTCGTTATCTTCCGGTTCTCTTCCGTAGAAGACCGTGTACATATTCGTCAGGAATTCTTCATCGGAAAGATCATCCAGGCTTGTGGATGTAGAGACGATCTCCACGATGGTATCTCTGGTCTTTCCCGGATCTTCCAGTGTCTGGGATACGAAATTATTCATTTCTTCTGCCGTGGGCTTGATTCCGGCAAGGCGGGTATAAAGCTGGCACAGAAATCCGGTCATCGCATAATTCTGGTCTCTGGGTTCAGTAAGTTCCACTTCACCTGCGATCAGCTGCAGATCCGTGCAGCGTTTCTGGAAGGCATAGGTCTCGCTGATCATGGAAATGACGTAGCTTTCGGACATGCCGTTTTCCAGCGCGTCTACGCAGACTTTTTCCTGCTCCTCGTTGATCTCCTGTCCTACCATGACCTCGAAAAGCACCTGCACTTCACTTTCGGCATCCCAGCCGCCGGAAGGTGCATTTGCCTTCGGAAAACCTTTGGTCCGAACGATCTCTTCGACGGCCGGCGCAACCGGTTCGCCGTTAAGGAATTTCTCGCACCAGGCGTCATAGTCGGTTTCCGAGCCCGGTTCGCCATAGTAGAGATCTTTGATCAATGTATACACGAACATGGTCACTTCCGGATCTTTGTCACGGGGAGAAAGCTCTCCAAGGCTTCCCGGATTCACGCACACTTTTCCGCAAATGCCGAAATAGGCGGGACTTGTGGCAAGATCCCAAACCACGCGATGCATACTGACGCCGTGGCTGAGGTAATTGAGGTACTGATCTCTCTTTTCGGAGCTGATCGGTGTATCTGTCATGAGCTGGGAAAGGGCATCCAGTGTTACCGCCGGATCCATCTGCGCGCCTTCGGGAGAACTTACGATCTCATCCAGCATACCGGCGATCGAGGCTTTTCCGGACGACAGATCCCGGTACCATCTTCCGAATTCAGAAGAATCCGGTTCATTTCCGCGCAAAAGCTGAAAAGCACGGAGGATATAATCTTCCAGGAGATTTTCTTTTTTCAGGGAACGTGAGGGGACCAGGCAGGCGCCGGCCAGCATAAGACAGGTCAGAATCAAGGCCCCCAAGCGGAGCACGACCCGTAAAACCTTATTCGCATGTTTCTTCATGAATGCACCTCACCCCGAAGAGCCGGAAGGAATCTTTATTCCCCGCTCTTACTTCATTTTCAGTATAGCGGAAACCCGTAACAATAAAGTGACATATATGCAATTTTCTGATTACGGGCGGAAGGGTTTTCGCCCCTTCGCGTACATTTCCGATAGCCTTTTCTACGGAAAAAGCACTTTTCCCGCCTCTGTCGCGAAATATTGTTATATTTTCAAGGACAATATTGGTTGGTACTTTCCCTGAAAAGGCGATATATTGTTGTCAGAATAGGTAAGGGTAAAGTGGAATTTAAAAACAGAGGGTGGTTTATGTGTTTCCCAACCTCTGTTTTTTTCTTGCCCGTTTTTCCATAAAAAAGACCGGAACCCGATTTCAGGTCCCGGCCAGGATTTTTATCATTTCGTTTTTCCGGATCTTCAGATCATCTTCTCCGAAAGCTTCACGCCGCCCAGTACGTGGAAGTGCACGTGCTTTACGGTCTGTCCGCCGAATTCACGGCAGTTGTTGATCACGCGGAAACCTTCGTCGATACCGGTGGCCTTCACAACTTCCGGAACCGCATCCAGTACATCGCCCAGTGCGGCTTTGCCTTCTTCCGAAGACGCCATATCCAGGATGTCATCGAAGTGCTTTTTCGGCACGATCAGGACGTGGACCGGGGTTGCCGGATTGATGTCCTTGAAAGCCAGGACTTTATCGTTCTCATACACCTTTGTGGACGGGATCTTTCCTTCTACGATATCACAGAACAGACACATATCAGTTTCCTCCTACCATCTTTGAAAGTTCGGTCTTTACAGCTTCCAGTGCCGCATCGATACCGGCCGGATTCTTACCGCCGGCCTGCGCCATATTCGGACGTCCGCCGCCGCCACCGCCGACGATGGGAGCCACATTCTTAATAAGGTTACCGGCATGGGCACCGGCCTTGACGGCGCTGTCAGATGCCATGATGACCAGGTTGACTTTGCCGTCGATCGCGGAGATCAGGGCAACCACACCTTCACCCAGCTTATCCTTCATGGAGTCGCCTAAGTCACGGAGCGCGCCCATTTCCACATTATCCACACGGGCGGCCAGAAGCTTAATGCCGTTGACATCCTGTGTCTGGGAAGTCAGATCACCGAGGGCTTCCTTGGCAGCCTGGGACTTCAGGGATTCGATCTCGGAGTTGGCGGCCTTCAGGCTTGCGGTGAGATGTGCGATCTTATTGACCACGTCGGAAGGACTGGTCTTCAGAAGCTTGGCAGCCTCCTGAAGCATGGCCTCCTGCTCCTTATAGTAGTTCATCACGCCTTCGCCGGTCAGGGCTTCGATACGGCGTACGCCGGCAGCGACACCCGACTCGGACAGGATCTTGATCCGCTGGATCTGGTTTGTATTACTTACGTGGGTACCACCGCAGAGCTCGACGGAGAAGGCCTTCTTAAAGTCAGCGGCATTATCTCCGCTGGTGCCCTTGCCCATGCTGACGACGCGGACGGTATCCTTATACTTCTCACCGAAAAGCGCCATGGCTCCGGTCTCGGAAGCTTCCTTGAGGCTCATCTCATCCGTGCGGACAACAAGTCCCTTATTGATCATGTCATTGACGATCTTCTCGGCTTCCGCGATCTGCTCGGCAGTCATCGGCGCGTCATGGGAGAAGTCGAAACGCAGACGGTCCGGTGTAACCAGGGAGCCCTTCTGCTCAACGTGATCGCCCAGCACCAGCTTCAGTGCCTTCTGCAGAAGGTGCGTCGCGGAGTGGTTCTTACAGGTGTTATGTCTGTTTTCAGAATCCACGCAGATCTGCGCTTCTTCGTTAATGCGGATCGTACCTCTGGAAACATAACCGGTGTGGCCGATGCGGGAATCAGACAGATGAACGGCTTCGGTTACGATAAACTCACCTTCTGTCGTGGCGATGATGCCTTTATCACCGACCTGACCGCCCATGGTGCCGTACATGCAGGAGCAGTTGGTGATGATGGTACCGGTCTCGGATTCGCGGAGCGCTTCGGTGAGCGCCTTATCGTCTGCCAGCGCCAGGATGCGGCCGGAGCAGGAAAGCTCATCGTAGCCCACGAACTTGGTCTTGATGCTGTCGTCGAGTTCGGCAAAAACACCTTCGTTGCCGGAAAGCTTGGCAGAGAAGTTCTTGTTTTCACGTGCCTTCTGCTTCTGCTCTTCCATGGCGGTCTTAAAGCCTTCCTCGTCAACGGTCAGGCCTTCTTCTTCCGCCAGTTCCATGGTGAGCTCCAGCGGGAAGCCGAATGTATCGTAAAGGTAGAAAGCGTCGCGGCCGGAAATGGTCTTTGCGCCGCCGTTCTCTTCCAGGATCTTCTTAAATTCCTTCATGCCGTTTTCCAGGGTGCTCTCGAAACGCTCGATCTCCTTGGTCAGCTCATTCATGATGAATTCCTGATTCTTTACCAGCAGCGGATAGCTCTGGGAATATACACCGATATAGATATCGGCGACCTTCAGGATGTTCTCCTTCTTCAGATTCAGGGCTCTGGCGTGTCTGACGGCACGGCGGATGAGACGGCGCAGAACATAGCCGGCGCCGGCATTGGACGGAACCAGCTTGGCCGGATCACCGATCAGCATGACGCTGGTACGGGTGTGGTCAGCAAGGATACGCATGGAGCGGGTCAGCTTCTCATCGGAATCGTACTTGATGCCGGAAGCTTCCTCGATATAGGCGATCGCCGGCGCATGCAGGTCGATCTTATACACATCGTCCAGGCCGTTCAGGAATGCCAGGATACGCTCCAGACCCCAGCCGGTATCTACATTCTTCTGGGAAAGAGGAGTCAGCTTTCCGTCCTTGTGCTTCTCATACTGCATGAATACGTCGTTACCGATCTCGGTATATTTTCCGCAGTGGCAGCCCGGGCCGCAGTCAGGACCGCAGGCCGGAATATCTTTTACATAGAACATCTCACTGTCCGGACCGCAGGGACCGTACTCCAGGCCCCACCAGTTATCCTCGGCGGGAAGATAGAAAATGTTCTCCGGCTTAAAGCCCGACTCGATACGGTACTTGGCACCTTCCTCGTCACGAGGTGCATTTTCATCACCGGCAAAAACAGTAGCGGCCAGATGATCCGCGTCAAATCCGAAGAGCTGGGTCAGAAGCTCGAAGCTCCACTGGCATCGTTCTTTTTTAAAGTAATCGCCCAGAGACCAGGAACCCATCATCTCGAAGAAGGTACCGTGGCTCTTATCGCCGACGGAATCGATATCGTTGGTACGGACACATCCCTGCACGTTGCAAAGACGCGTGCCCATCGGGTGCTTCTGCCCGAGGAGATACGGCATCAACGGCTGCATACCGGCCACGTTGAACATAACGCCTGTGGAACCGTCAGATACCAGCGAAACGGCGCCGACATCCACATGTCCTCTGTCAATATAGAACTGCTTCCATGCATTTCTCAATTCATCTGAGGTAAACTTTCTCATTCTTCCCTATCTCCTTCTTCTCGGGGCAAGCTCATTTTTCAAAAAAGCAAGGCACGCCATTTTAAATTCGCATGCCTTGTAATTTTACATGATTTGGTTAAGAAAATCTATATATATATTGACGGAAAGTCGGCGCTTTCAGGGCACCTTCTTTGACTTCGCGGAATCTGCCTTCTACGCCTCCAGCGCCGCCTTCAGATGCCGGTGATATTCCTTCCTGACTTTTTCCGGTCCGGCGATGGTAAATCCACCTGCGTACTGGCTGACCCAGCTGAAGAATGTAGGGCTGACATGGATCGTGACATACGCCGTCAGATAGTCCGGATCTTTGGGGTCCGGGAGGACCGTGTCCTTCTGGTCGAACCGGTCGTAGAACTGGCTCAGAAGCTCCTTCTTGAAACGCAACAGTACCTTTTCCGGTTCGGATGCGCCGTACATGTTGACGGTCCGCTCGATGTAGCTTGCCACATCAAAGCCCTTCGGCGGATCCTGAAGTTCGGTCTTTTCATCCACCTGCACCTGCTTCATGCGGTCGATGCGGAAATGCCGGACCTTATCTTTTTCCTCCGGATCACTTTGCTCGGGGCGCACGCCGATACAGTAGTAAAAGCCGTTATTCCAGGCCAGCGCATAGGGATGAAGAATGTATTTCATGCCGTTTTTCCGGAGCACTTCACCCTTTCCCAGCGCATATTCCGTGTACTGGAAAGTCACCGGGTGATGCTCGGTCATGGCCCGGCGGATGGCCGCGGTGGAATATAGAACGTCATTATTTTTCGAGTGGTGCCGTCCGAGATAGTGGATCTGGGAAGAAAGTTCCGCCGCCTTTCCCGTAGATGTCAGATCACGGAGTTTTCTGATCATCTGGGCTTTTTTCTTTTCTGTCATGAAGCCGGCGGACTCCACGGCATCAATAAGGATCATGATCTCTTCCAGCTCGAAATCACGGTACTCCACATAGTATCTTGTGGGCTTGCCGCCCTTTTCCAGCGCGACAGAGTCCGACAGTACTTCAAAATCCCGGTACAGTGCTTTCCGCTCCACGGAATAGCCTCTGTCTTCCAGCTTTTTAATGATCTCCGCCGCCGTCAGCCCGTGCTTGGCATCCGTCTCTGAAAGCAGGATCTCCCGAAGCGCCAGAAGTCTTTTCTTTCCGTTTTCCATATTTGCCATAACATCCACCTCCCTCTCTTTTCCGCCCCGAAAAGGCGGAATCAGAAAGCCCCATTAATGGTACATTATGTTCTCATTATGCCATTGCCGCGGGGAAAGAACAATGCCCTTTTCTCTTTTTGTAATGCGCGTGCACGAGTGGTATAATATACGGGCGATTTTTCAAAAACACATGGGAGGGTATCCATGAATTCTATCTATTCTGACATTGCTGTGGCCGCGCCGAAGATCCTTCTTCCGAAAAAGGGCACAGATCTTTCAAAGTGGGCAGTCATCGCCTGCGACCAGTTCACATCCGAACCGAAATACTGGGAGGACGTAGAGAATACGGTGGGAAATGCACCGTCCACGCTGCGTATGTTCCTGCCGGAAGTGTACCTGGAAAAAGAGACACCGGAGCAGATCGACGCACGTCTTTCTTCCATTGCCTCTTCGATCACGGACTATATCGACGAGGGGATCCTGACCGAACTGGATCCCGGCTTTATCCTTCTTGACCGTAAGACCAAGGTCAACGAATCCAGAAAAGGCCTGATGCTGGCACTGGATCTGGAGCAGTATGATTTTACTCCGGGAAATAAGAGCCGTATCCGTGCCACCGAAGGCACCGTTCTTTCCCGTATTCCCCCGCGCGTCCGTATCCGCGAGCGCGCGCCGATCGAGATGCCGCACATCATGGTGCTGATCAATGACCCGAAGCGTACTGTCATCGAGCCGGCTTTCGCCCATCTTTCCATGGACGAGGCGGATCTGGTCTATGACACCGACCTCATGATGGACGGCGGTCATATCCGCGGTTACTACACCAAGGCAGATTCGGAAGTGGCCTCCGGCATCATTTCCGCACTTCGCGATCTGCTTTCCGCTTCCGAGGACGGCTTCCTCTTTGCAGTCGGCGACGGTAACCATTCCCTGGCCACCGCCAAGAAGCACTGGGAGAATATCCGTGAGAACCTGTCCTCTGAGGAAAGAGAGAGTCATCCGGCCCGTTTCTGCCTTGTGGAGATCGTGAATATCCACGACGAAGGCCTGCAGTTTGAGCCGATCCACCGCGTGACTTTCGGTCTGACCAAGGGCGACCTGATCGCCAAGGCCACCGCCTATTTCCAGAACAACGAACTCAGTATCGAGGACAAGAGTGCTTTTGCCAAAGAAGGAAATGCCGACGGATCCCAGACGATCCTGGTCACCGACGGAAATGAGGACTTCGTCCTGAAGATCGGAAAGCCGTCCCATACTCTGGCGGTCGGTTCCCTTCAGGGTTTCCTGGATTCCATTGAGTCCGATTCCATCCATACCGACTATATCCACGGCGAAGACTCTGTCCGCGCTTTATCTTCTGAAGACAAGCTGGGCTTCCTTCTTCCGGATGTTTCGAAGAATTCTTTCTTCGAGACCATCTCCAAGGAAGGCGTGTTCCCGAGAAAGACTTTCTCCATGGGTGAAGCCATTGAGAAGCGTTACTACTTAGAAGCCAAGAAGATCTGATCGATCGGGAAGGAGATTCGTCCCTATGGGCAGTAAAACATCGATATGTGTGATCGGTGCCGGTCTTTCCGGACTGGTCTGTGCCTATAAGCTGGCCCAGGCCGGTTTCCGCGTGCAGGTCGTCGAGCAGCAGTCCACACCGGGCGGCATGCTGGCCTGTTCCCGTCTGGGCTCTGAATATATCGAGCTTCTTCCCCATCACATCCGCCGTTCCGACCGTGCCCTCATTTCGCTTTTGAAGGATCTGGGGCTGTCGGACGAACTGCAGTGGTACGACTCTTTATGGTACGGCCGTGCCAGCCGCAAGAAACTGGGCTACCTGGATAACGGATTCCATTCCCTTTTATCGGCGCTGGTACAGGAGATCACGGACCACGAAGGTATCATCCAGTACGGCTATACCGTTACGGAGATCGCCGAAAGCGAGGATCCCACCCGCCCGCGTTACCGCGTGCGCTGCATCCTGGCGGATTCTTCCTCCATTATCCTGGAGTGTGACACGATCCTGTATACCGGCTCCTGTCGAAACCTCGTGCACATCACCCACGCCCTCAACATGCCGACGGATTTCCGCGACTCCCTGATGGACGTGACGTATCAGGCCAACATGTGTCTTCTGATGCTCATGAAGACCCCCTTTACCGAATGCTACTCCCGGCAGATCACGGACGACGAGCCGTTCCAGCGCATTATCCAGCACACCAGCATGGTGGGCGAGCGCCGTTACGGCGGTCATGTCCTGTATCTTTCCGGAAGTTTTCTGACCTCGGCGCCTCTTTGGACCGCCACAGATGCCGAGGTCTTTAAGACGTTTTTTAAACGTCTGCAGTACATGAATCCCAGCGTGACCCGAAGCTCGGTACGTACCTGGCGTCTGACCCGTACGAGATATGCCAAGCCTCTGAATCACCCGCTGGACGAATTCCTGCAGCCGGTGGACGGCCTGTATGTATGCAGTCTTGCCATGACACCAACATCCGCCGAAGACGCCAAGTTCCGGATGGATGCTTGTGTTTCGCAGGCCAATGCCACCGTCACGAAAATCAAGGAGGATTTTTCTCGTGAAAAAGACCAGCCCAAAGACGAACCGCAGTAAAAAGCAGGATCAGGAAGTTCGGCCGATCCGCGCTCTTCGCGATCCGGATCGAAAACGCGAACTGCATCCGCTGGACATCAAAGCCGTCACCATCCGGTTTCTTCTTCTTCTGACGCCTGCCATCGCAGCTTTGCTGGCCGGTTATTTTCTGAAGAGCGACATGGCAGACTTCGTCTGCTGGTGGAGTATGTTCTACCTCTACGGCTGGGCCACCTTCCCGCTGGTCTCCTATTTCTTCCGTGATTTCGTTTCCGCCGGATACGGTTTCTCCCGTTCATTAGGCATCCTTCTGACTACCGGCCCCGTATGGCTGATTTCCTATCTCGGTATCTGGGAATCCTTTAACCGGCCCATGACCATCGTGATGTTCTTCATCCTGGCCGCCGTCTGCTGGGGCATTCCCGCCACAAGGGATTCGGCAGTCTCCGCTCTTTCTCAAAAATCGAATGTGTACCACATCCTCGGGGAAGAAGTGCTCTTCATCGCCGTCTTAGGCTTCCTTTGCTTCTGCAAAGGCATGTACCCGCAGATCAACGGCGAAGAAAAGCTCATGAACTTCGGTTTCATGAACTCCATGCTCCGCTATAACGGACTTCCGGCCAAAGACCCGTGGCTTGCCGGAAAGCCCATTAACTATTACTACTACGGCCAGTACATTTTCTCCTATCTGACGAAAATGCTCGGCACCAAGCCGGAAGTGGCCTACTCCATTTCCATGTGCTCGGCCATTGCCCTTCCGTTTGCCACGGCTTTCTCGCTGGGCCAGCTTTTCCTGGATGCGCTCCGTCAGAAGCGTGACTGCCAGGTGTCCACCTGGTACCTGCCGTTTGCCGGACTTCTTTCCGGTGTATGCACCATTTTCATCGGAAACTCCCACTCCTTCTTCTACGATGAGCAGAGCTTCGGTAACAAGATGCTTTTCTGGAAGATCTGGGAAAAACTGGGCATCAACGTCGGCGAGACAGGCGGCTTCTTCTATCCGAATTCCACCCGTTTCATCGGTCATAATCCGAATCCAAAAGCACTGGACATCACGGCCAAGGCGGACTATACGATCCACGAGTTCCCCTTTTATTCCTACCTGATCGGCGACCTTCACGCTCACGTAGTCAGCATGACTATCGTCCTTCTGATCATCGCCTTTATTTTCATCGCAGTATACCGGGCCAAGTTCCCGGACAAGCACGATACCCAGATGTACCATTTCAACCACTTTAAAGTGAACCTGGTAAATGAAATGGGCTACATCCTCCGTCCTGAATTTTTCTTCTGCGCCTACCTTCTGGGTCTGGCCCAGATGTGTAACTACTGGGATTTCCTGATCTACTTCGTCTTCTGCTCCATGGGCCTTCTGGTCTACCAGGCGCGAAGATCCACTTATCTGGTCACCTTCAGCAGTTTCCTGGTCTTTATATTCGAGATCGGAGGAATCTTAGGCGTCTACCTGAAATTCGGCGGCAACGTGTTCTTTCACTTTACCCTTCAGGTCCTGGTCTTCGTGATCGCCTTCCTTCTGACTACCGGCTGCCCCTCCGCTTTTTCAAGGACCGGTACCGCTATGGCCATGCTCTTCTCGGCATCGAGCCTGATCTCCCTGTCCTTTAACTCTCACTTCGAGATGATCTCCAACTTCATCGCACCGGTAGACCGCCACACTTCGGTCTTCCAGTTCCTGATCGTCTGGTTCGTGCACCTTCTGATCCCGCTGTCACTGGTGGTGCTGGTCATTGCCACCCGCCGTCAGGGCATCGCCAAAGAAAAGAAGCCGATCCTTCCGGACCCTCTTTCCCTCAAAAAGCCGGACCGTCCGATTGCCTATTCGTATGCCGGAAAGGCATCTTCGGATTCTGCGTCAGGCGATTTCTCCGAAAACAGTTCTTCGGATCCGGACATGGACCCGGACGCGGATCCGGATATCGCTCCGGACGCGGAAGAAGGCATCAAGGTTTCTTTCCCGAAACGGTCGGACAAAGCATCTGCTGCCAAAGCTTCGGAAAAAGAAGCAGAACCTTCCGAAGAGTCTTTCGAGCCGGAAAACGATACGCCCCGTCTGTTCCTCTTACTCGGCTATCTTTTTAATATGCTGGAATACGGGTTTGCCAAGCTGGGCGACAATCTCCTCTGCCGCTTCTTCAGAAAGCGTTCCATCGTGGATATCTTCATGGTGGGTATGACCTTCGTCGGCATTATGCTTCTTCTGGCGCCGGAAATCATGTACGTAAGAGATATTTACGGTGCGGATAACCAGCGTGCCAACACCATGTTCAAATTCACTTTCGCCGGATTTATTATTCTTTCTCTGGTCATGGCCTATACCGTCTTCCGTTTCATGGCCCATATGACCCGCCAGGGAAATCTCTCCTACTGGGGACTT
Source organism: Oscillospiraceae bacterium (assembly GCA_902794115.1). Classification (GTDB taxonomy): domain Bacteria; phylum Bacillota; class Clostridia; order Saccharofermentanales; family Saccharofermentanaceae; genus Scatonaster. Next base: position 16,204 of record CADBGD010000056.1, on the reverse strand, counting down.
ACAGTATCGATCGTCATGCTGATCGTGATCCTTGCGATCCCCGGCCACTACACGATCCGTGCACTGGATCAGAGATCCGGAAAGATCTCCCGGGAGAATTATAAGGGACTCATATCTTCAGCGATGACTACGACCAGAACAAGCGTGTGGCCGGTGCCATGATACCTTACGAGGAAGCCATTGACTGGCTCAACGAAAATGTGGAAGGCTCCAGAAATATCTGCGAAGCCTATGGTTACAGTTATACCGAGCGCTGTATCGTAGCCGCCTACACCGGTCTTCCGGATGTGGTCGGCTGGCAGACCCATGAGTGGCTGTGGCATTTCCAGGGCTGGATCAACCCGGAGACAGGTGAATTTGAAAGCGATCCGGAAAAGGATGTACTGCAGCTCTATGTATATCCCCGCCAGCACGACGTCGCCACCATCTACACCAGTACAGATGTTGCGGAAGTCTCCCGTCTCCTGCACCTTTATGACATCACCTACGTTATCTGTGGTTCCATGGAGCTGGATGAGTTCGGCCTCATCTACTACCCGTGCCTGAATACCCTTGGAAGTGTCGTATTTACTTCCAGTGACGGCAGCCTGAAGATCTATAAAGTGCAGTAACGATTGCCGTTATTAAATCAGAGAGAATAATACCTTCCGTGCCTCCGCAGGACAAAGTGCCCGGGACAGCACGAGAAGGTGTTTTTTCATCAGGCTTATAGGATCTTGTACCCTTTTCTGTATTTGTGATCGCCAAGAACGAATGTATTCCCGGAGACTTTCTCTGCCAGTTCATTTGTAGTAATAAAATCGTTGGTGACCTTTACGAAATACTGTCTGCTTCCTTTTTCCACAAGATAGAATCCGGCAAGTTCCTTAAACCGGTCCAGCACATCAACAATTCCGGGTTGAACGAGAAAATCAAAGATCTTCTCCGCCGTTGTCATTTTCTTAGTTGGTATCAGTGCATAGATCGCACTGGCATCTTTGTGCTTAGCCAAGCAGGCCGCGTCTTTTTTATCTCTGCATTTGCCGGTCTTCTCAAAATGTTCGAGATCGATCGGTTCTTTGATCTCATTAAAGCTGATCTTCTCCCCGTCATCCAGAAGATAATCGATACTCACGCCCAGAAGCTGGGACATCACTTTCAGATTGTTCACATCCGGTATTCCTTTATCTGTTTCCCACTTTGCGATCGCGGATCTTGAAACAGACATCTTCTCGGCCAGCTGTTCCTGTGATAACCCTGCTTCTTTTCTTGCGTCTTTAATCTTTTCACCTAATGTCATAGTCATGCTCTCCTCCGTTTTGTTTACGAGGCCATCTTACGTTGAGCAAGACATAAAACACCATAGACGAGCTGTGACAGCACTGTTACTCTCCGTAACATCGCGTATTCATGCGGGTTTCAGGCGCATGCGGCACAAAATAAAAAGAGGGTCCGAGGGAATTACTCCTTCGGACCCTTTCTTTTTCTGTTTATGCCTCGATTACTCTTTGATATAACCGATCTCCAGAGCGAGCTTCTTTTCGAGAACTACAGTTGCGTCTCTATGAAGTCTCATGAAGGTGGCCGGGCACATCGGATCGATCTGATCGTTCATCAGAAGCTTGGTGGCCGCGTCCTTCTTGTTGCCGTTGATGATCATCAGAAGAGCCTTGGCACGCATGATGTTGCCCATACCCATGGTTACAGCATAACGCGGAACCTCATCGCGGGAAGCGAAGAAACGGGCATTGGCATCGATGGTGGACTCATCCAGGACTTCCTTATGCGCACCGTCAAAGAGGACCGGACCCGGCTCGTTAAAGCCCAGGTGACCATCCGGACCTACGCCCAGCACCTGGATCTCGATATCTGCCTTATCCAGTACTTCGTTGAATTCCTTCAGGTTCTCTTCCACATCACCGATACCCTTGGCAACATAGGTGTTGGCCTTGTCGATGTTGATGTGATCGAAGAGATTGCTGTCCATGAAATAGCGGTAGCTCTGGTTGTGTGTCGGCTCCAGACCAACATACTCGTCCAGGTTTACAGAATGGATCTTAGAGAAATCCAGTCCCTCTTCCTTGCAGCGGCGGGACAGTTCCTGATACATGCCGACCGGGCTGCTGCCGGTTGCCAGACCGATGGTGCATGTGGGCTTTTCACGGATGATCTTCTCCATGATGTCCGCCGCCTTCTTGCTGGCATCCTGATAGTTCTCTGCGATAATCACTTTCATAAAATGTACCTCCTTGTACTTTATCCTATATGGTTTACGCAGTATACAAAAAGACGCGCATGACGTTCACGCGCGCCTTTCCTTTTTTACTTTCTCTTGATCACGATGTTCCCTTGATCTTTATAAATGCTGTTCTCCGGAATCACACCGCGGACGCAGGATGTCGGATAGACATTACTGTTTCTTCCGATCACCGTACCCGGATTCAATACGCTGTTACAGCCGACTTCTACAAAGTCACCCAGCATCGCGCCGACTTTCTTTCTGCCGGTCTCGATCTTCTCGTCGCCGTTTTTTATGACGACCGGAAGCTTGTCGCTCTTTACGTTACTTGTAATGGAACCGGCACCCATGTGGGACTTGTAACCCAGGATGGAGTCACCGACGTAGTTATAATGCGGAACCTGTACGCTGTTGAAAAGAATGACATTCTTCAGTTCAGTGGAGTTACCGACTACGCAGCCTTCACCTACCAGCGCGGAACCGCGGACGAAAGCGCACTGACGGACTTCGGTCTTATGGCCGATGATGCACGGACCACCGATATACGCGGTGGCAAACACCTTTGCGTCCTTTGCGATCCACACGTCCTCGGACGGATGATCGAATTCGTCTTCCGGAAGATTCTTACCGATCTCCAGGATCAGGTCAGAGATGCCGGAAAGGGCTTCCCAGGGATAAGTGAATTTACCAAGGTATTCTTTGACCTCAGGATAGGTCTGGGTCAGATCATAAAGGTCGTTGATCGTATACATTATTTCTTTACCTCCACCAGATGGCCGCTCTTTTCCATAGATGCGATAATGGCATCAACCTGCTTCTCGCACTCTTCCAATGTGCCGGCTTCGGACATAACACGAAGTACCGGCTCTGTGCCGCTCTTTCTCAGGAGCACACGGCCGTTGTCGCCGAGTTCTGCGGTGCAGGCTTCCACCTGTGCCTTTACAGCCGGATCCTCGAGGGTTCCGTCCTTATCGTCAACCACAACATTCTTCAGTACCTGCGGGTACATCTCGCAGCCGCTGGCCAGTACAGACAGCGGGAGGTTGGTGGCCAGAAGAACTTCCATCAGCATGACTGCGGTGAGGATACCGTCACCGGTGTGGGCATACTTTCTGAAGATAACGTGACCGGACTGCTCGCCGCCGATCATGTGGCCGTTCTCTTTCATGTTCTCATATACATAACGGTCGCCGACAGCGGTCTTCTCGTAGGAGATACCAGCCTCGTCCAGAGCCTTATAAAGACCGAAGTTACTCATGATGGTGGTAACAACGGTATTGTTGGCCAGGTGACCCTTTTCCTTCATATACTTACTGCAGATGTACATGATCTTGTCGCCGTTTACGACATTACCCAGTTCATCGACAGCCAGGCAGCGGTCTGCGTCACCATCGAAGGCAAAGCCCAGATCCAGCTTATTCTCTACTACATACTTCTGCAGTCCCTCAATATGAGTGGAGCCGCAGCCGGTGTTGATGTTGACACCATCCGGAGTATTGTTGATGACATAGGTCTTGGCGCCCAGTGCATCAAATACAGAACGGCCGATCATCCAGGAGCTGCCGTTAGCGCAGTCCAGACCGATCTTATGCTTCTCATAGGACTTGGTGGCCAGGCCGACCAGATAACCGATGTAACGGTTTCTGCCGGAATAGTAATCCACGGTCTTACCGATCTTATCTTCCGAAGCAAACGGAAGCTCTTCCAGCTCGCCGTCGATGTACTTCTCGATCTGATCCTGCAGATCGTCATCCATCTTCTCGCCTTCGAAATTCATCAGCTTGATACCGTTATCGTAATACGGATTGTGGCTGGCGGAGATCATGACACCACAGTCGAAATCCTCGGTACGTGTGATGTAGCTGACGCACGGAGTCGTGGTGACATGCAATAAATAAGCATCGGCGCCCGAAGAGGCAATACCCGATGCCAGTGCATTTTCAAACATATAAGATGAACGGCGCGTATCTTTGCCGATCACGATCTTTGCGGAATCACCCGTCTGAAGATGTTTCTGCGCATAATACCAGCCGAGGAAACGGCCTGTCTTAAACGCATGTTCAGCAGTCAGAACCACACCGGCCTTACCGCGGAAACCATCTGTGCCAAAATATTTGCCCATATGAAAAAACTCCTCATTTTCGTATTCTGGTAAAATTTTACACTTCTGATTCTATCTTGAAAATACTTTTTTTCGAATTTTTTATGTGCAAAACGTCCAAATCCTTGCGGTACATGGATTGGGACGTTCTTGAACCGGTTTATTCTCTTTTGTGTCGGATCGGTCTATTTTCCGGAGCGGACAGAGGGCATACCCGGACGGTGATGGGTCACACCACAGTTGACCTTAATACCGCGCAGAAGCTCTCTTTCAAAAGCCTTGATCTCTTTTCCGCAGGAGCACTTGCAGTACCACTGCAGGTTCTTTCCGCTCTTGATGCCGGTCATCTTGATGGCCGTCAGTTCACCGAATGTCTGGCCGGTGATATCCTCCATGGCCGACGAGCAGCGGCGGGAGTCGCCGGAAAAATCTTCTTCCTTCAGTGCTTTTCGGGAAGTATCGCGATAAGGACAATTCTCGTCAAAGCAGTTGCTGATCTCCGTGTGCAGGAGACGGTGCGAAGTAATCTTGATCAGGTTTCCGCAGTCACAGCGGCAGAGCCAGATGACCTTTCCGTTAAAGCGTTCCGAAGTCTCCTCGATCGCTACCAGATGGCCAAATCTCTCGTCGCGGATATCCTTCACTTTTCTTCCGCGGCTTTCCACTTTTTTGTTTCTTGTCACTGTCGGCATACTCTAATTCTCAATCCCTTTTGATCCTTGTGTTTGTGGACTTTCATCCAACTCCACACCTATTCTAAACATAGGATTTGAGAATATCAAGATAAAAATTCTTGACTGTTATTCGAGCTCAAAAGCACCTGTATAAAGCTGGTAGTACTTGCCTTTTTCCGCGATCAGGGACTGGTGGTCGCCTCTCTCGATAATGTGTCCGTTCTCCAGAACCATAATGGCCTTACTGTTCTGAACAGTGGACAAACGGTGGGCAATAACAAATACCGTACGGTCTTCCATAAGGGCATCCATACCTCTCTGCACGATGGCCTCGGTACGGGTATCGATGGAAGAGGTCGCCTCATCCAGGATCATGACCGGTGGGTCCGCAACCGCCGCACGGGCGATGGCGATCAACTGGCGCTGGCCCTGGGAAAGCTCAGAACCATTTGCTGTCAGTACCGTGTCGTATCCCTGCGGGAGCTTACTGATAAAGTCATGGGCGTTGGCAAGTTTTGCTGCCGCGATGCATTCCTCGTCTGTCGCCTTCAGGTTACCGTAACGGATATTATCCATGACAGATCCGGTAAACAGGTTCGTTTCCTGAAGAACGATACCCAGAGAGTGACGAAGGTCTGCCTTCTTGATCTTATTGATGTTGATATCGTCATAGCGGATCTTTCCGTCGGCAATATCGTAGAAGCGGTTGATCAGGTTGGTGATCGTGGTCTTACCGGCACCGGTGGCACCTACAAAGGCGATCTTCTGGCCCGGCTTGGCAAAGAGCGAAATATCGTAGAGGATCTGCTTCTTGCCGTCGTAGCTGAAATCCACATCGAAGAAGCGGACATCGCCACGGACTTCGGCGTAGGTCAGGGTGCCATCCTGATGCGGATGCTTCCAGGCCCATACGTAGGTGGTATTTCCATCCGAGTCTTTTCCGCCGTGAGCACGTCTAAAGGCCAGTACTTCTTCTTCAGGCACTTCGATCAGTTCTTCCCCGTTTTTCTTACACTGAACCAGGGTCACATATCCGTCATCCGCCTCCGGCTTCTCATCCATAAGCTTAAAGATACGGCTGGCACCGGCCATAGCCATGATGATGGCGTTCATCTGCTGGGATACCTGAGATACCGGCATGACGAACTGCTTGGTCATCTGAAGGAATGCGCCGATTACACCGATGGAGATGGCGGACACACCGCACTCGATGGCCAGGAATCCGCCGATGAAAGCAACCAGTACATAAAGGACATTTCCGATGTTGCCCATGATCGGCATGAGAATGTTGGCAAAGATATTGGCGGAAGTGGCATTGCTGCACAGTTCCTCATTCTTCTCGTCAAATCTTTCTTTGGAACGCTTTTCGTAGTTAAATACCTTGACGACTTTCTGGCCGTTGACCATCTCTTCGATGTAGCCGTTGACGTCACCCAGGGAAGCCTGCTGCTTCATGAAGTATTTGGCGCTCTTTCCGCCGATTCTTCCCATGAGGAAGATCATGACAAAGGTACCCAGAAGGACCACGATGGTCAGCTGCCAGCAGGTCACGATCATACCGACCAGGACGGCCACGATCGTAATGGCGGAAGATACCATCTGCGGGAAGCTCTGGGAGATCATCTGACGGAGCGTATCTACATCGTTAGTGTAATGGCTCATGACATCGCCGTGAGCGTGGGTATCAAAGTACGAGATCGGCAGTTTCTGCATTTTCTTGAACATGTCATCACGCACATTCTGCAGAACATTATTGGAGATCAATACCATGATCTGGCCCTGGAAAAGGTTCGCCAGAACACCGAAGAGGAAAAGCACAGCTACGGTTCTCACCCAGTTGGCCAGTCCGGAGAAGTCTTTGCTGCCGGACTCAAGAAGCGGCTGGATATAGTCGTCGATCAGGTTCTTAATGAACATATTACCCAATACAGAAGTAACAGATGTCACTACGATACAGAGAAATACGATTCCCAGGAACACCTTGTGCTTTCCTGTAAGGTAAGAGAGCAGTCTTTTTATAAGCTTTTTGTCGATCGGGTTTTTCTTTAAGTCCTCCCGATTCATCGGACGTCCTCCTCTTGGCGGCATTACTGCTCACCTCCCTTCTTCTGGGATTCATATACTTCTTTATAGATCTTATTATTCGCAAGGAGTTCCTCGTGGGTGCCGATCGCATCGATCTTTCCGTCATCGATAACGATGATGCGGTCCGCATGCTCCACGGAAGAAATACGCTGGGCGATGATCAGCTTGGTGGTTCCCGGGATATACTCGGCAAAACCTTTCTGGATCTGCGCGTCAGTTGCGGTATCGACGGCACTCGTGGAGTCGTCGAGGATCAGGATCTTCGGTTTCTTAAGAAGCGCTCTGGCAATACAAAGTCTCTGCTTCTGTCCGCCGGATACATTGGTACCGCCCTGCTCGATATATGTATCGTAACCGTCCGGGAATGCCGTAATGAAGGAATCCGCCTGGGCGATCTTACATGCCTGGATCATGTCCTCATCGGTTGCATCCGGATTTCCCCAGCGGAGGTTTTCCTTAATAGTACCGGAGAACAGTACATTTTTCTGAAGCACCATCGCAACGGTATCACGCAGAACCTGAAGATCATACTTTCTGACATCCACACCGCCGACTTTCAAGTCGCCGTCGGTAACATCATAAAGACGCGGGATCAGCTGGACGAAGGAGGATTTACCAGTACCGGTACCACCGATGATGCCGATGGTCTCGCCGGACTTGATGTGAATATCGAAGTCCATAAGGCAGCTCTTTTCCTTCTTCTTGGAATAGCTGAAATACACATGATCCAGATCGATGGAACCGTCTTTTACATTCATGACCGGATTTTCCGGATTGGTGATGTCCGGCTTTTCATCCAGAAGCTCGGAGATACGCTCTGCCGAAGTCTTGGAGATGACCAGCATAACGATGATCATGGACACCATCATCAGGCTCATGAGGATCTGCATGGTATAAGAGAACATAGAGGTCAGCTGACCGGTGGTCATTTCGTCATTTACGACCAGTCTTGCGCCGACCCAGGAGATCAGAAGCATCGCCGTATACACACTGGCCATCATCATCGGGCCGTTGAAGTTAATGGCGCGCTCGGCTCTGACCGAATCATCCCGGATGCTCTTGGAAACACCGGTAAACTTTTCGATCTCGTGGTCTTCACGGACAAAAGACTTTACGACACGGATACCGCGTACATTTTCCTGTACTACATTATTCATCAGGTCGAACTTCTTAAACATACGGACAAAGATCGGATGCGCGTAGCGGAAGATCAATATCAGGACCAGAAGAAGGACCGGCGCGATACCCAAGAGGATCAGCGCGACTTTGGCGTTGACAATAAAGCTGGCCACCATGGCAAAGATCAGCATGATCGGCGCTCTTACCGCAATACGGATCACCATCTGATACGCATTCTGCACGTTTGTCACGTCTGTGGTCAGTCTCGTGATGATACTGCTGGTCTTAAACTTATCGATATTGGAAAAGGAAAATGTCTGAAGATTATGGAACATATCCTTTCTAAGGTTCTTGGCAAAACCGGCACTGGCTTTCGCAGCTTCTTTTCCGGAAAGCGCACCAAATGCCATGGAGGCAAACATGCACACCAGAAGAAGTGATCCCATGGCCCACACATAATTCATATTACCGGCATCGATACCTTTATCGATGAGCATACTCATCAGAAGCGGCATCAGTACTTCCATTACTACTTCACAAGAAACCAGGACCGGTGCCAGGATCGAGGATTTCTTGTATTCCCGTACAGATTTCAAAAGTCTTTTTATCATGATTCCAAATTCCTTCTCATTTTTTCTGTCAGCTCTATATATGTCTTTATCTCTTCTTCAGTGAGCCCCGTAAGAAGTTTCTTCTCGATCCGGTCGATGGCCGAGTCGATCTTTTTCTTATGCTGGAGCGCTTCTTCCGTCACTGTGATCCTCTTCATTCTGGCATCCGACGAATCGCATTCCCGTCTTATACTTCCGGATTGCTCCAGAAGCTTCAGGATCCCGGTGGCCGTGCTTCTTTGAATGTGGAAGACCTGCTCAATATCTTTCTGATATATCACATTTCCTTTTTCCGTTTCATAGAAAAGATATCCCATCACATGCGCCTGCATCGCCGTCAGGCGGGTCATGCCGGACTGATTGCATACCGTATCCAGTTCTGTATCGACAGCTTCGCGGATCGACTTGCTGAGATGCCGGACATATGGCCCGATATGCTTCTCATCCTTATCCGAAAGACGGTTTCCTTCTTTCGTTCCTTTCATAGGACTCTCCTTCTTTGATTCTTCATAGAATTTGTTAGGACGCTAACATATTATTCCATTTCCCTATTCAAGTCAACACCAAAGATCCGCTTCATCCTGCCCCCGTTTTCTGGCAGATTCACAAGGTGCATTTCACGGTGTGATATAATGAATCAAAGTGGGTATTTGTCGCGCGGAACATGCGCGGATATGTATGATATGAGGAATGATATATATGTATAACCAAAATGATTTCGCTTCCGCTAAAAGAACGCCGGCTGTCAAGGTGCTTGCCTCTGTGGCCGTATGTCTTCTGATTGCGCTGAACTACCTTCTCTTCTTAGGAAAGCCTGTCCGGGCAGATATGGGACCCAAGCCTTCCATCGAGGTCACCATCAAGAACCCGCCTTCTTCGGATTACTATGTCGCGCTGGTTTCCCAGACGGAAGGCAGCAAGCATGCCGATATGATCAAAGAGTTTGAAAAACGTGAGGACCTCAGCGAAGAGGAAAACCATATCCGCGAGCTCATTTACCAGTATGAAGTGGATGACTTTTCCCTTTACATCTGCCCGCTTCGGCCGCAGATGTCCCGTTCCGATGAAGATCACGTCTATGACTTCACCTACATGGTTCCGTCTGAATTCAAGGTCATTCTCGTCACCATGGACGGCACCATCTACACAAGCCCGGTCCTTTACCGTTACGGCTATAACTGCACCTGCACCTACGATGTCGCTGCCGGCACGCTTGTGGAAACCACCGACACACGTATGGCAGCAGGCCTTTACCTGATCCGCGCCGCCCTCTGCTTTGTCGGCACGATCATCATCGAGATGCTGATCATGTTTCCTTTCAGCCTCTCTGTGAAGAAGAATTTCAAGACTTTCATCTTTATCAACTTCGTTACCCAGGCACTTCTGAACGGATCGCTCCTCCTCGGTGACCAGATCCGTTACCGCATGCGTGCCCGCTTTGACTACACGATCATCGCCTGGTTCGCCGCGGAACTTGTGATCATCGTGATCGAATCCACCTACTATGCCAAGCGTCTGAAGAAGAAGAACGGAGATATCGAGCCCAAGGAAAACGTGGCCTACGGTCTTTGCGCCAACATCGTCAGCGTTGTACTCGAGATTCCGGTCTACATCATATTCCTGGTTCTGGCAAGATAAGACTCAAAGTGGTTTTTCAGGCATTTGAGTCCTATGGGCTAGGGAAAAGTAGGACTCAACTCCTCATTGGGGGACAATGAGTCCTATGGAAAATGCCGATTATAGGACTCAAATATGTGTTTTTCGCCTGATGAGTCCTACCAGTGAAGCGTCTGGTGTAGGACTCAACTCCTATTTTTCGACAGAAGAGTCCTATTTTCAGCCAAAAGTGTAGGACTCAACTCTGTTTTTTGTGCATTTGAGTCCTACATATTTAACAGCAGTAGGACTCAACCGGCTGATTTTGCCAATTGAGTCCTACATTAAATTCATCCCAACGATCCCGCAAACACGATCGTATTCGACCAAGCACACACTTGCGCGTCCCGCGCACTCTCAGCTGATATTATTCACCACTCCGATAGCCACGTAGTCGTCCAGGATCGCCCGAAGGTCGGTGCCTTCGTCGGCGTGATCTCTGTCGACCCAGTGGATCGTGTAGCGAAAGCCTCCATCGGGAAGATCTTCTGCTTTCTTATATACATCTACAAAAGGATTCTGCATGCTGAGCCGGCGGTTTCTTAGGATCCCTTTGCAGGATTCCACCGGGCAATCCGGGAAATTCACGTTCAGCACCTGCCCTGGCACCAGATCCTCATTGAGAAGTTCCGCCACCACTTTGGAAAGGTACGCATCGGTAACCACATGGCCGAATCCGCTTTCCCGCGGATCTGCCCGGAAACCTTCGGAAAAGGCAATAGCCGGAAATCCGCACATGGCCGCATCAAGCGCCGCACCTACCGTTGCCGAATACTGGATATCCGTACCGGCATTAAATCCATTGTTGATCCCGGAAAAAACCACATCCGGCTTTCCCGGCATGAGGTCTCCGAAGAGTCCGACCCGTACGCAGTCCGTAGGAAGACCGCTACAGGAATAGGCGTGCACGCCTTCTACCGGAAAGGAATAAGGAAGTACGTCCAACGGAGCGTCGATGGTCAGGCTGTGGGAGCAGGCACTTCTCTGCCCGTCCGGCGCCACCACCCAGACTTCGCCCCACTTCGCTGCTTCTGCCGCCAGGCGAACCAGGCCGTCCGACTGGATTCCGTCGTCGTTCACCAGCAGGATCGTCCATTTTTTGTCCGCCATAGATCAGACCTCGTAATCGAAGCAGCTGCGGATCTTTGTAAAGGGACGAACCTTGCCGGTCGCCACGGCCACATGAGCCGGATGGATCGCATATCCCTTCAGGGAAGCTTCATCCTCAAAAGACGAATCCAGCATCAGATCGGTATTGGAGCTGGAAAGTCCGTCGATCTGTACGGTAATATCGATCAGGCCCGGGATCACACCCTTGAGGCCCTCGAGCCCCGCCTTAATGCTCTTCTTTACTTCCTGCTTCTCCTGTTCGGAGAGCTCGTCATTCAATGTCCATACGATCACGTGCTTAACCATTTGATTCTTCTCCTTTATATCGGTTCCCCTGGTATTTTACCCAATCTGGCTTCTCCACCAGCCCTCGATCACATTCAGTTTCTCGAGACTCGTCTTGAACTGCAGGAGTTTCCCATCGATTAACTCGAGCTGGAGAATATCGCCGAACTTCTTTATATAGCTCATGTTTCTGATCTGGTTCGGAGAAATTTCCATGATCGGTTTGTTACTACAGGCAGCCGCCGTTACAAGTACGCCAAGCGCACCGAACATAGAGGAAGCAGTACCGCCCTTGCCCGTAATGAACAGGGTATTGTCCCGGATCTCCACATAAAGCAGCGCCGAAGATCCGAGATTCACTCTTTCTTTCGCTGCGTTCTTCGGTGTCAGAATAGTGACACAGAGCGGCTCTAAAACCACACCCGTAGAAGCCGGAGCCGGCATTTCCTGCGGTTGCATCGCCGGAGCCGGTGCCGCCTGCGTGACAGGCACCTGCTGCTGAACCGGCTGCGGAACGACCTGCTGAACCGGCTGCTGAACCGCTTGCTGAACCGGCTGCTGAACCACCTGCTGTACCGATTGCGGAGAGACAACTACCTGCCATCCACAGAACTGACAAAACCGGGCGCCTTCCAGGATTGGTTTTCCACACTTAGCGCAAAACATACTTGCCTCCCACTTCGATTCGTTAACGAAGACTTATTCTCAGAAGAAAAGCTGTGTTACGCGAAGCACACCGTCGATAGCACGAAGACCTGTGAGAACATCCTCACTGAGTTCCTCACTTACAGCCAGGAAAGACTGGGCCTTTGTGGAACCCGGCTTTACGCCCCAGTGCATAGCATTGATATTGATGTTAGCATCGCCGATCTTGGTTGCGATCTTACCGATGATGCCCGGCTTGTCTTCGTTCTGCATAGCCACAACGATCGGAGCCAGTGCGAAATCAGCCTGATAGCCGAAGAAGCTGACGAGCACTTCGGTATCCTCACCAACTACGGTACCGGATACAGAAAGCTCTCTTCCTTCTTCCGTGATGAAGTTTACTACGATCATGCTGGTGTAACGCTCGCATGCCGCGCTCTTGCTCTCAACAACTTCAATGCCGCGGGCTTCCACACCCTGACGGACATTTACGAAGCTGACGCGTCCATCGGAATGAGCGGAGAGGAAACCCTTCAGAACAGAGAGGGTCAGGATACCTGTCTCCTGCTCGGCCAGAGCGCCACGGAACTCAACTTCGATCTTCTTTACCGGAACGGACTCAGCCTGGAAGTAGATCTTACCCAGCTTCTCAGCCAGGTTAGCAAACGGACGGATCGCAGCCATATCGCCACTGAAAGACGGCATGTTGATCGCTGCAACCAGCTCACCGCGAAGTGCTTTTGCAACAAGAGAAGTAACCGCAGAACCAACGTTGTGGTTGGCTTCCTGAGTGGAAGCACCCAGGTGCGGGGTAACTACGCAGTTCGGCAGAGTCAGAAGCGGGTTCTGATACTGCTGCTCGCCCGGAGCCTTATCGTAGGAAGGCTCTTTGTCGAATACGTCGATAGCGGCAGCGGCTACCTGACCGGACTTCAGTGCGTCATAGAGAGCAGCTTCGTTTACGAGACCACCACGGGCAGCATTTACGATGCGGACGCCCTTCTTGCACTTTGCCAGTTCTTCTGCGCCGACCATGCCGACGGTTTCCTTATTTTTCGGAGTATGGAATGTGATGAGGTCAGCCACAGCCAGGAGATCTTCCAGCTTCGCGCAGCGCTTCACGCCTACGGTATCGAACTTCTCCTGTGTGATGTACGGATCGTAAGCAACGACTGTCATACCGATACCCTTGAGCTTTCTGGCTACGATGGAACCGATACGGCCGAGACCGATGATACCGGCGGTCTTGCCCTCGAGCTCGTTACCGATCATCTGGGCACGACGGAAATCGTCATTATGTGCTGCCTCGTTTGCGTGGCAGAGATTACGGAAAATGGAGAAAGCGTGAGCCACAGCCAGCTCACCTGCAGCCATGATGTTGGCTTCCGGAGTATTTACGGCGATAATGCCCTTCTCTGTGCAGGCGGCAACATCGATGTTATCGATACCGTTACCGGCACGGCCGACTACCTTAAGATTCTTCGCATTTGCGAGAAGATCCTTATTTACCTGAGTTACGGAACGGACGATCAGGGCGTCGTAATCACCGATGAAACCCTTTATCTCATCCTGGGAGCAACCTAATCTCTCATCTACCTCAAAACCCTCATCCTTCAGATACTGGATCGCATCTGCGGCAATTTTTTCAGCAACTAAAATCTTCATGTTTGTGTTCCTCCCTTGTTCTTATGCGTTTGCTTTCAGCTCGGCAACGACTTCGTCGAGATTCTTCAGCATTTCTTTGATTTCATCGATAGTGGTATCCGCCATATGCGCGATACGGAATGTGGTCTCCTTGAGCGCACCGTATCCGCCGGACAGGAGATATCCTCTCTCGCCCATCTTCTTGTTGATCTCGGCAAACGGGATACCCAGTGTGTTCTTGATGCAGGTTACGGTCACGGAAAGGTGATCCGGATCGGAGTAGAGCTCTGCATTCTTTCTTGCCCAGTCACGGACCAGTTCCGCCATTTCGCAATGTCTCTTGTAGCGGTTCTCCACGCCCTCAGCAAGGATGCAGTCCAGCTGGTAATCCAGCGCAAACATGTGGGACTCGGACGGAGTGGACGGATACTGGAACGGCTTCTCGTCAACGAACTTTACCAGCTCCACATAGTCGAAATACAGACCTCTGTTCGGGATGGTCTTGGCTTTCTCGATCGCACGGTCGGAAACCGAAGCGATGGACATTCCCGGAGGAAGACCCAGGCACTTCTGTGTGGAAGTGATACAGACATCGATGCCCCACTCATCTACCGGAATGAAGTCACCGCCCATGGAACTTACGGTATCCACGCAAAGGATCACATCCGGATACTTTGCCTTTAAGACCTTGGAGATCTCGCCGACAGGGTTATGGATACCTGTGGAAGTCTCGTTGTGGGTGATGGTGATCATGTCATACTCGCCTGTGGAGAGTGCTTCGTCCACCATTTCAGGTGTGGTGATTCTACCCAGTTCGGAACGGAAAATATCTGCCGGAACACCGTTAGAGGTCGCCATCTTATACCAGCGCTCACCAAATGCTCCGATGGAGAAGATCGCTGCCTTTTTCGCAGTGAAACATCGTACGGCGCCTTCCATCAGACCGCTGCCTGAGGAGGTGGAAAGGATAATGGTGTTCTTCGTACCCATGACCTTCTGCAGTTTCTCGGAAATATCCTTCTGCAGAGCGGATGCATCTTTGGTACGGTGGCCGATCATCGGCGTAGCCATCTTTTCCAGAACTTCCTTGCGGACTTCAACCGGACCCGGAATGAAAAGCTTTTTGTGCGTACTCATGATAAACTCCTCCAAGTAATAGTTATAATTACATACCGTACTATTGTAGTGCCAAATCTCCATTTTTGCTAGTAGAAAAACATAGCGATATGCAAATTCGGCAATTTATCAAAAAAAGCCTTTTTCTATCCGGCTTTGCCGACAACCTGACATACACCCGGGGCAAATGATTTTTATTCTATGAAAAAGAATGAAGCCGCCCGGGATCTTCTCCGGGGCGGCTCCTTCTTCGGAAACAATTATCTGACGCTTTTCGCGTAAGCTGTTATGCGTTGATCATGGAAACCGGCGGCAGCTTGATCTCATCTCCTGCCTTCGGTGTGTAGGAAGCATCGAGTCCATTGTAGGTCAGGATCGTGGTGACACGGGAATCAGACTCAGACTCGATCTTGATGCCATATACGTGGTAGAACAGATCCCACCAGGTGCGGCAGCCGCTGTTATCCGAGAAGGTGTAGACACCGATCGGATCGGTTGCGGATGTAGCTTCCGGTGTGGTTTCCGGTGTGGTTTCGGCACTGGTCTCTCCGCTTACATCACCGCTCACATCTCCGGTGACTTCACCGGTCTCATCTGTCAGGGCTGTGATGGACGGATCAGAAGAAGCGTCTGTCTCCTTCTTGCTCTTTCCGTCACTGCAGGACTTGGCGATCAGCACGATAATGATGATCAGGCAGATCACGGAAACCGCTGCCAGTACATACGGCAGATAGCTGGTGCCCGGTGCCTCATCGTCATCAAATCCATCGTCGATGGCATCGACACGGCGCTTGGCAGGCTGCGTGTTCGGACGGTTGCCCGGACGCTGGTTATAACCCTGCGGGGAACGCTTCGGCACACCCGGAACAGAACCCGGACGTACGGCACCGGACTGGGCCATGTACGGCGGAACCGCAGAAGGCTCAGCCGCAGAAGCGGC